>NZ_CP092520.1:352421-704842 GCF_022430525.1 Cetobacterium somerae
TTAAAGTATGGAATCATACTAACCCAACTATCTAAAAAACCAAATTTTGCTGCAGAAGATACTCCCATAGCTGGTGATAACCAAAATACCTTTTTAGGCCTAGGTAAATCTTTATCTTTCTTTACACTCTGAGTCATATATTGTAAAGTTGCTGCTGCTCCTGTTGAAAACCCTACCATATAAAACTCTGGATTTTTTATATCTTTTAATTTTTCTTTTATCATTTTAGAACCAAATATTGCAGCTTCTTCAAAATCTTTTTGAGATATTTTCGGTAACTCTCCTGGAAAAGTTCCATGGTATTTATATCTTAATCCTAAAACATAGTATCCCTTTTCATAAAAAATTTGACCCACATCTCTCATCATAAAAGGTGAATCTGTTAATCCATGAAGTAAAAGTACTCCACCTTTAATTTCTTCTGGAATAAGCTCAAAAGAACTATTTATATTTTCACCTTTTTCATTTATTGGTGATAATATACCATTTTTAGAAAATCTTGTTAAATCATCTTTTGATTTAATTTCTACTTCTGCATAAGTTTTTTCTAAAAATTCTTTTTCCGCAACTAAATATTCATCAATTGTTTTAAATTTTTCATAGGATGGTTCTTCATATTTACTTTTTTCGTGCCATTTTTTTAGTTCTGGTGCCATTTTATTATATAAATAAGCTCTAGTAAATTGAACTACTAATATTAATATTATAAGAAAAATTAAAAATTTCTTAATTATATTGATGACTGTTTTCACAAATAATCCCCCCTTTAATTTATATATATCTAAACTAATAAAAGCTATCATCAAACTTTCTATAAGTTGATAATAGCTTTTTGCTTTTTTAGTAAATTTTATCTAGCTCTAATTTCCTAGAACATTACCCTTTTTATTATAATTATCCACTGCTGCTCCACCTAAAGCTCCAACTCCAGCTCCTATTAAAGCACCTTTAGAGTCTCCTGAAATTGCTGTTCCAACTAACGCCCCAGCTCCAGCTCCTACTAATGCACTTTTCTCTCTAGATGTCATATTCGAGCAACCTACTAACATTAAACCTAAAATTAAACCTAAAAATAATTTTTTCATTTTAAGGACCTCCTATAAAATTAAATCAACACAATAATTCAATTTATTATACTATCTAACTTTATAATTTCCTTGCTTTTAAACTAATTCTCTCAATAATTTAGCCAACTGATCTGGGCAAGATGTTCCTCTCTCTGAACAATCAATACCTTCTAATTTTTTTATTACGTTTTCTATTGTCATTCCTTCAACTAATTTTTCAATAGCAACTGTATTCCCGTCACATCCTCCGAAAAATTCAATTTTTTCAACAACGTTTCCATTTAATTTTATACCAATCTCTTTTGCACAAACACCTTTTGTTTTTAAAATTTTCATTTCCCAAAATCTCCCTTTTAAATTCTTGTTAAATATATAAGATTATTATGAGTCATATCCTGAGCAGTTTTCAAGTTTATCCATAGTTATCTTTTCTAACTCCTCTTTTATTTTTAAGTTAACTCCCTCTAATTTGCATCTTAATCCACATAAAGCCATTTTAGAAGTTGTACAACTTGTTTTATCTTCAAAACATCCGTTTACTTTAATTCCACCTTCTAAAACTTCTACTATATCGTATACACTTATATTTTCTGGCTTCTTTGCTGCTACATAGCCACCTTTTGCACCACGAAATGATTCCACTAAATCAGATGAAGTTAATTTTCCAAGAATTTTAAGTGTAAATCTTATAGAAACACCTGAAATTTCAGAAATCTCCTTTGCATCCATTTTTCTATTTGCTTCACACAATAAAAGTACGATTCTTATACCGTAATCAACTTCTCTACTTATTAACATTGTTCCTCCAGTTTTTTTAATTTCAATACTAATATTGTAGACCATTTTTTACTATAAATCAATACATATTTTATATAATTTAATTGAAAACGCTTTATTTAAATAAGATAAAAAACAACACAACTATAAAATCTACTATAAAAATTTTGGTAAGAAGACTTTTTCTATACATTGGATTACTGAATAATCTAATATAATCATTAATACCTAAGTAACCTCTATATTTTTCATTCATAAAAAAATATGTAAATGCATCAAAAGTTAGTACTATTAAGTTATATATTATCAACCTTTGAACCATAATTTCCTCCTTAAACTTCTTTGATATAATAATATATTACTTTATGTATTATATAATGTCAAATATTTGAAGAATACTATATTTTAAATTGAATTTTTGATTAAAATGAATTATAATGATATCAGTTAGTATAATATCTATATATAAATAAAGTATTAATCTATAAGGGGGAGAGCTATGAGTTTTTTATTTAAACTTTTTAACAATAAGAACATCAAGGAACTCGAAAAAATTAATCTAACTTTAAGTGAGAAGTTACAAAATCTTCAAAAAGAGTTGGAGGAGAAAGAGGTTCTTATTAGTAATTACTCTTCTTTGCAATCTAAGCCAAATACTGACTATTCTAAGCAATGGCAACTTATGGAAAAAAATCTTAGAAATCTACAAGAAGAAAATAGAATGTTAAAGGAGAATTTCATTAAATTAAATAGAATTATTCCGAAACAACAATGGCAATACTCTTTTTTAGTTGATTTACATTACTTTTATTCAGCTAATAAATTTGTAAGTATTAGAGAAAAACTTTTAGAATCTGGTATTAAATATTTACAAGAAATAAATGAAGAGATGTTTTCAACACTTTTAAAAGAAGATCGTTATGTACAAGAAGGACTTCAAAAATTTTTAGATTATAAAAAGGGAATTATTGATTGGGATGTGAAAACTTTCTTAATGAAAGGTGATAAGGTAACTAAAATTTATCAAAAATCTAGAAAATTTTTAAACATTTTATCTGAGCAAAATATTGAATTTATGGTTGATTTAGAATCTTTCGATTTTCAATCGCTTAATGATTTTGGATTTGCTCAAGAAGATATAGATGCTTTTAAACAAAAATATGAATCATATAATGCCGAAAGAAAAATATAATAGCTTTTACCTAGTTTATATATTAGGCGTAGAGTTTTGGGGAGGAAATTTTGATGAGTACATACAAATTATGGTGCAACTACCTTAGAATTGATAGATTTATTTACCCTGATGAAAAAAAATTAAAATTTTTAAATTTTTGTCAGGAAAATAATGTAATTTACCTATCTGAAATAGATGAGGAGTTACTAACTCAATACTCCAAAGTACCTGGTGTTGGTCCTGGAAGAATTGCAGATATAAAAAATGATCTGTCTGAAATTGTAGAAAGATTTTCAAAACAAAAAACTTTTAAAAAGATTGTTGATTGTCGGTTAGACAAAATAATTTTTAATATAAAGCATATTGAAGGAATAACAGTTGGAGAATTTCTAAACTATAATCAAAAGGATATTGATTCTTTACAACTAACTAATAATGAACTTGAAAGAATATATGAGATATGTACTACTACACTTCCTCTGGAAGAAACTTTAAAAAAAATTAAAACCACTCTTTCTCAAGATGATATTCAACTTTTAGTTGATAGACTTGAAAATAATAAAACTTTAGAAGAGATTGGTACCCTAAGAAATATTAGTCGTGAACGAACAAGACAAATTGAAATAAAATTAAAACAAATTATTGCAAATGTGTTTAAAAATACAAATCTAAATATTGCACTAAAAATCGAAGCTGATTTTAAAGATGAAATCTCTCTAGATGAAATGTTCGAACTTTTTGGCAAAGATTATCGTTTTTTAGTTAGCTTCTTAAAAAGAAATGAAATTTTCTCAAGACCTTTTTATATAGATTTCTTAGATTTATTTCTTTTTGATAAAAGAGAACGATTTTTTAAAATTTTCTATTCACTAGAATTTACTAATATTTTAACTACAGAAAACGTAAAAACAATTAGAAGTAGTTTTAAAAGCTTTAAATGGATTACCCAAGAAGAAATTGAAAAAATAATAACAAAATTAGGGTATGAGAAACATGGAAAATATTATGTTCAAAATAGTGGATATAAAGATATTTTAGAGCTTTATTTTGTTAAACTAGTTTCTCATCCATTGAGAGTCGATGAAAATACAATTAAGTTAATTATTGAAGATATTAACTCTAGACTAGATTACAATCTTTATTCTGAAGAGATTAAGAATATGAATGATAACACTGCAATTTACTTAGCTCGTAGATTAGAAGGTCTACTTTCAAGAATAGATGGTATTATAATGACAGATTCTAGAACTTATATTCATATAAATAAAATAAAATATAATGTTGAAGAGTTTTTAAATTTAAAAAATACTATTCTTTCTTTTAATGAAAATTATATTGATAGTATTGCTGTTTATAAAAATTTAGAAAGCATACTAAATAGTATTGGTATTTACTCTGATCATGTTTTTTACTCATTATTTAAATATCATTTTGCTCAAGAATTAAACTTAACTACAAATGGTAATAGTAGAGTTTTAACAATTGGAGATCAGGGATTTAATAGAGTTGATGAACTTGAAAAATTTATTGAAACTGAAGGTAAAATATTAGAAAAAAGTTATATACAAGAAAAACTTAATTATTCTAACGTTTCTTTAAATAATGCCATTGATAATTCGAATAAAATTATAAGTTTTGATAGGTCTTTTATCGGATTAATAAATTTTGTTCAAATGTCAAAAAATGAAATTGAACTTTTTAAGGAACTTATTATCTCTAATGATAATGATGGTAATGTATCTATACCTGAATTAATAAGTAAAATAAATCTTAATAAAAGTTTTAAAGCCTTTATTAAGAAAAATAATATAAATAAATACTTTATTGCTTCTTTAGTTAGATATTACTTTCCTGAATATAAGGGTGGATGTAACTTACTTAGTAAAAAAAGTATTACAAAATGATTAGAGTCTGGTTAAATCTAGACTCTTTTTTCTTTTTAATTCTTAAACTTCTTGAAAATTTAACTAAAATGATATAATATTTAATTAAGTCAAATTTTTGGAGTATACATATGAAATTTTTAATTACTGATTATTTTTTTAAAAGTATTCCCATTGAAAAAAATAAAAAGGTTCTTGATAAACTTTATTTTTTTTATAATACAATTAAAAATTATAAAATTTTGTCTTATAATCTTCCTAAAGGTTTTTGGATTAAAAAAATTGCAGGAGCTAACTCTCTTTACGAGTTTAGAGTAGATAGTGGTGACCGTATTTTTTTTCTTCTTAATAGCTTTTCAAGAGATGATATTGAAGGGAATCTTATTTTTCTTATTTATTCCTCTCATGATATGGCTATAAAAAAAGCTAAGCGAAAAGAGATTAATGAAAGTTCTTTAAAAGATTTTATAGTCTTTGATAAAGAGGACAATATAGAATCTATTGATGAAAATTTCTTTAACTATAATAATTTAATTACTTATGAAATTATTGATGATTCTCATTTTGTAGAAAATTTTTATAATAAAAAATATAAATACTATTATTTAAATGATGAACAATATTCGTGTCTTGTAGATTTACCTCCTCATTTTATTGCCGGTAGTGCTGGTAGTGGTAAAAGTACAATAACATTAAGAAAACTTTTAAATTTAGAAGAAAATTATGAGTTTTATGATATATCAAAAATTCTGTATTTAACAGCTAATAGATATTTAAAAGATAACTCTTTTGAACAATATTTAGAATTTCGAAAAGAGGGTAAAAAAATTGCTGATTTTTTTACATTAAAAGAGTTTATATGTCAAAAATTACAAGTTTCATCAAAACAAATTATTGAATTTAATAAATTTAAAGAATTTTTTCTTCTTTCCTATCCTAATAGAAAAAAGTTTAATCTTTCTATTGAAGAGATTTATTCAGAAATAAATGGAATTATTAAAGGGCTTATGATTAAAGGAAATGCAGATAATTGGAATAGAGACTTAAATCAACGGACAATAGCGTTAGAGGATTATTTAAACTTAAGTTCTAAATATTCAACACTAGATAGAGAAAATCGAATATTTTTTTATGAAATATGTTTAAAGTATAACCAATGGTTAGATGATAATAATCTTTTTGATTTAAATGATCTTTCTTTAACTCTTTTAAAAAAAGATATTCAATTTGACTTTATTATAATAGATGAAATTCAAGACTTAACAGAGTTACAAATTTTTGCTTTAACTTCTCTTGTTAAAAATAAAGAAAACTTATTCTTAGCTGGAGATATACATCAAATGATAAATGCAACTTTTTTCAACTTTGAAAGAATGAAAAATCTTTTTTACTCTAAATACAATAAAAAAGTTAATATAAAAATTCTTTCTAAAAATTATCGAAGTTGTAAAAAAATTGTAGATTTAGCTAATTATTTTGCTGAACTTAGAAGTTCATACATTGGAAATTTAGGAAGTGATGATTACAAAGAGATTGCTATTCAAAAAGATGGTGAAGTTAACCTAACTACAGTAAATTTTTCTCTCCTTGAAAAAGCACAAAATGATGCTAATACTGCTATCGTTGTTTCTGATGCAAAAACAAAAACTGAACTTCTTGAACAATTAAATAATAAGCATAGAGTTTTTTCTATTCAAGAAATTAAAGGATTAGAGTACAGTAATATCATTTGTTACAATCTATCATCGACTTATAAGTCACAATGGGAAAAAATTTTTTCTAAAGTCACTAAACATGATCAAAAGTACAGAAAATATTTTAATATTTTTTATGTTGGAATTACTAGAGCCCAGGAAAACCTTATCATCATGGAATCTAATATAGAAAATAATAAAGTTCTACAAGAACTTCATAATTTTTTAACACCAAATGATAATATTAATATAACAAAGAGTACTAATGATGCTCTAAACGAAAAAGATGATTGGTTAAAAGAAGGAATTAAACTTTATAAACTTGAACAATTAAGTGAAGCTCAATATGCTTTTGAAAAAGCTGGGGAACCTACATGGATTTTAGAAAGAGATCTTGAAAATGATATATCAGACCTTAATTTTAAATATGCAATTACTAAACTTTCAAATAAATTATTAAAAAGTAAAGAAGTTTTTTATAGAAAATTAATCATCGATACTGCTATTGAAAATAATCTTTTTTTTACTGCTGCTGAATGCAATCGTTCTTTTGGAATAGCTTATAAAGATAAGGAAATTAAAGAAGGAATTAAAAAAGGTGTTTTAGAGAATAGATATACCCAAAAAGAGCTTCAAAAAATTATCCAACTTTATAAAGAGCGAAAAGATTCCAACTTCGTCGGAGATTTACTCTTAAAAATGAAGCGTTTCAATGAAGCATTAATTTTTTATCAAAATTTAAATAATATTCCAGGTATAAGGTTAGCCCGTTGTGGAATTTTACAAGATTATTTTAAGAATCTTCCTAATTTTCAAGATAAGGTTGCGGAACTAGATGAACTTATTTTCAATAAAAATATAAATAGTTTTGACAAAAAAGATAAATTAACCGCTTTACACAAAGCTCTTTTAGTTAAAACCGATCCTGTACTTTTTGAAATGATAATGTATCTAGGTGGTAATTTAAATACTTTCGTAAAAGGTAAAGATTTAGTACCTTTTTATTGTTTATATAATATGACTTTATCAAAAGAACTTCAGTCGATATTCTTAAATATTTTCATTAAGTTTAACTTTAATTTTAACAATAAATTATTTTTTCCAACATATTTAAAAAGCATTCCTATTTTTAAACTTTTATTACATAAAGGAGTTTTTGATTTAAACTCTTATGAGAACACAATTAATGAACTACTTAATAAGTTAACAGACCTTTCTAATAATAATCTAGAAAAAAGGAAATTAATTTTATATAAGAATATAATAAAAAACTACAAAAATAAAAAGGAGAATTTATGAACAAGAAGCAAAACTTACTTAGAACAACTTTAGGTTCTGTCTTTATGGAAAGCGATCTTATGGGGGGACTTGTAGGAGAAAACAGACTAATTACAATTTCTGGAAAAGTTAATAATCCAGGAATCTATGAAATTCCTGAAAATGCTACTCTAAAAGATATTTTAGATATTGCAGGAGGAATGAAAAATGGAAAAGACTTTAAAGCAGCTCAATTTGGATTACCTTTTGGAGGATTTGCTACTAAAGAATCATTAAATGAAATTGTTGATTTTGATCACTTTTTTGATTCAAAACATCCAAAAGCACTAATCGTTTTATCTAACGAAAGTTGTATTGTTCAATTTGCTAAATATTATATTGAGTTTATTTTAGGAAAACTTTCTAAAGGAGAGTATAGAGAGTATCTTATTGCAAAATTTGAAATAGAAAGATCTTGGAGAGTTTTAGATAGAATCTCTAAAGGTAAAGGAAATATGAGAGACCTTTATCTTTTAAGACAACTTTCTAAAAATATAAAAGAAACTACTCAACAAAAACACAATTTAATAGAAGAAGCTATTGATGCTTTTTATCATGAATTTGAAGAGCATATTGAAGAACATAGATGCTATACTGGAGAGTGTCCACAATTAGTTAAATTTAGAATTACAAGCAAATGTATAGGGTGTACCGCTTGTGCTAGAGTTTGTCCAGTTCATTGTATTGAAGGAAAAATAAAAGAGAGACATCGTATTGATATTGAAAGATGTACTCACTGTGGTCAATGTGTTGCTGCTTGCCCAGTAAACGCAATTAATGAAGGAGATAACAGTTTAAAATTCCTTAGAGATTTATCTACACCAGGTAAAGTTGTTATCACTCAAATGGCACCTGCAGTTAGAGTTGCTTTAGGTGAAGCTTTTGGATTTGAACCTGGAGTTAATATTGAGAAAAAAATAAATGGTGCTCTTAGAATGCTTGGAGTAGATTTTGTTTTCGATACTACTTGGGCAGCTGACCTTACTATAATGGAAGAAGCTACAGAGTTCCAACAAAGATTAGAAGCATTCTTTAAAGGTGATGACAATGTTAGATTACCAATCCTTACTTCATGCTGTCCAGCTTGGGTTAAATTTATTGAACAAAGCTATCCTGATATGCTTGATGTACCTTCAACAGTTAAATCTCCTATGCAAATTTTCTCTACAATAGCTAAAGATATTTGGGCTAAAGAAAAAGGATATAAAAGAGATGAAATAACAACTGTTGCTATTATGCCATGTTTAGCTAAGAAATATGAAGCTTCTAGAGATGAATTTTCTAGAGGAGATAACTATGATACTGATTATGTTATCACTACAAGAGAATTGATAAAAATATTAAAAGAAACTGAAATTGATTTAAATGCAGTTGAAGAAGAAGAGTTTGACAATCCATTAGGAGAGTACTCTGGGGCTGGTATTATTTTTGGTAGAACAGGAGGAGTTATCGAAGCTGCAACTAGATCTACTATTGAAATGATTACTGGTGAAAGAATTGATAATATTGAATTTGAAGCTTTAAGAGGTTGGGATGGATTTAGAAGTTGTGATTTAACAATTGGTCATATTGAACTAAGAATCGGTATTGCTCATGGTCTTGAAGAAGCTAAAAAAATGCTAGACAAAATTAGAAGTGGTGAAGAATTCTATCATGCTATTGAAATCATGGCATGTAAAGGAGGTTGCATCGGTGGTGGTGGACAACCTAAAGCTATAAAAAAACAAGAAACTCTTGAAAAGAGAGCACAAGGTTTAAATAATATTGACGTAGCTTCTGAATATAGAAGATCTCATGAAAATCCACAGGTGCTTGCTATTTATGAGAAGTACTTAGATTATCCTTTAAGTAGAAAGGCTCATGAGCTTTTACACACTAAATATTTCCCAAAAATAAAAACACATAGATAATGTGATTACAGAATATAGAAGTCCATTGTGACTTCTATATTTTTATATCTTTTAACCTATTTAACAGGAGGTTTATATGAAATATAATAAAATTTTTATCAATAAATATAATCTATCACTCTTTGCTCTACCATTTATTTTAGGAACATATACCTATTCAGAAGATAATTCTACATCTAAAGTTGATGTAGACATTATGATGAAAAAATCTATTGTTGAAAATATTATTAATAATCAATTACCTTATACAATTGAAGATTCAGGTTCTGGAAATCAAATTTTTAATGGTGGCAAAAATAATCTATTAGGATTTGGACTTGATATTCTTGGAAGTGTAGATAAAAAATTCTCACAATTTTCAGAATCTTTTGTTTGGGCTTATAAAATAAATCGTTCTCCTATTAGTTTTTCAGCACAAGAACAACAAATTCAAGCTGTCACTAATATTAATGGAAACTTTAAAGCAAGTTGGAGTAGAGAAAGTCAAAGTACTGAAATTGCACTAAATGGTACTGCTGGAATATCAAGTATCGTTAGTATATCTCCCAATTGGCAAATAAGTGCTAATAGCACACCATTTTTAAATATCTCTAACAATAATTTACCATTAACTTTAAATATTTATGGTCTTAATTTAAAAACCGATATAAATATTGGAGATAGTTTGGAAAAAAGTATTGTTTCAAAATTAAGAACTGCTACAAAGGAACTTGATAATAAAATTCAAGCCTTTGACTTAAGATCTCTTGTTGAAAAATATTGGTTAGAATTTAAAGAACCTATTTTAGTTAATCCTGAATATAAACTTTGGCTAACAGTAAATCCACAATCAGCAAGATATTCTAACTTAGTTACTACTGATAATAATTTAGGAATTAAAGTTGGTAGTGATGTTAATCTTCATCTATATTTTGGCGAGAAACCTGCTGCTTTAAATCTTACAACCCTTCCTAATATGAATTATGGATTTGTAAACGATTCATTTAATATTATATTACCTGTTTCAGCATCATATAAAAGCTTAAATGAAGTTATAAATACAAATTTAACTAATAAAGATATTCAATTGACATCAGGTATATCTTCAAATATAAAAAATATAAATATATCTTCAGAAAACTCAACTTTGTATGCTACATCTGACTTTAATCTATCTATCTTTAGTTTTTTACATCCAATTGGAACTATAAAGGCTAGTGTAAAACCTAATTTTAATAATGAAACTGGAACTTTAAGTGGTGACGATTTTGATTATACATTAGAAACTGATAGCATTATACTAAAAATAGGAAATTATTTCTTTAAAAATAAAATAATAAATTTAATTAAAAATAATTATCTATCTTTTAATCCAGCAAATGAAATGAAATTAGCTCAAAATTACTTACAAACAAAAGTTGAAAATATTGAACTAGAAAAAAATATCAATTTAAAATCTACTATAAACACTTTTAAAATCGTAGGTCTTAATATAAATAATGATTCTATTTCAGCTATTTTCAATACTAGTGGTAAAGCAACTATTGAAATATCTGAATAATTTTATACTTATTATAAAAATAGAGGAGAATATCTCCTCTATTTTTGTGTTAATATTCTTATTACCTCTTTTGATATTTCTTTAGTATTTATATCTGATTCAACTTTATCTTTTTTTATCAAATTTATAAACTCTTCTAATTCATAAATCATACTATTTTCTTCTTGAGGAACGCTAATATTTTCAATCTCACCATTTCTATAACAAATTTTTACCTCTTTTATATTAGAAATACTATCTATTATAATCGAACCTTTTTCTCCTTGAATTTCACTTCCTATATAACTGTTTGTTATTTTTGAATAAACTATTACTCCTGTCATATTTTTATACTCTAAAAGTGCACTTCCAATCCCAGGAACTCCACTTTCTAAAGTATAATTTATTATTTTACTATTTAATGGAATTCCAAAAAGTCTCAATATAAAATACAATGGATAAACACCAATATCTAAATGCGCCCCCCCTCCATATTTGGGATCAAAAATATTTGTTAATTCTCCATCTTTTAAATTATCATACCTCGATGAATATTGACAAAAATTTCCTATAAAACCTCTTACATCACCTATTTTATAGATATTTTTTTCTATTGACTTAAAATTAGGTAAGAATGTATTTTTCATAGCTTCCATTAAACTCACTTTATTTTCATAAGCTACTCTATACATCTCTTCAATTTCTTTTTCATTAATTCCCATAGGTTTTTCACACAATACATGTTTTTTACTTTTTAATAACTCTAAAGTCTGGTTATGATGCAACGAGTTAGGACTCGCTATATAAACCATATCTAAATCTTCTCTTTTACATAGTTCTTCAAACTCTATAATTATATCCTCTACTCCATATTTTTTACCAAACATTAATCCTTTTTCAAAATTTCTTGAATAAATTGCTTTAAGCTCACATCCCATAACTTTTTGAATAGCATTTGCAAATTCATCTGAAATTTTACTAGTACCTATTATCGCTATCTTTATCATTAGTATCTCCTTTATAAAACTTAATTTTCAAAAAAAAGATGACATAATTTTTATGTCATCTCTTGCTGTTTAAAGTTATAGGCTATTGTTAACTACATTCAAAATTTCATCTTTTAACTCTTTTGATGCAACTAATATTTCATCTAACTGATTAATAGTTTCCATTTTAAATCGTTCATCATCTAAACCTGCTAAATTAACTTTGACATTTAAAATACCACCTTCTATTCCAGAGTAAAGTAGTATTGCTGACACACCTAAATCTGTAATTGCATTTTTATTACCATATTTTAATATAATTTTTAATGCTTTCAAAGTTTTTTTTGAAATTTTACAAATTTCTAAAGGTGTTTCAATTGCTAATTTTAGATTTTTTTCAATAGTTATTTTTCTAATTTCTTTTTCAGCATCATTTTCTTTAGGAAGTTTATAAGCTGCCATAACTAAATTATATGCCTCTGTATCTTTATCTACTAATTCTTCAAGAACTTTTCTATAATCATCAATCTCTTCAAAAGCATTTTTAAAAATAATCTGTTCTTCTTCAGGTAACTCTTTATATTTCTTTTTATCAAACGTTAAGTGAGCAACCATTCTTCCTAAAGTACACCCTAATGCCGATACCAAAGCTGATACTGAACCTCCCCCTGGGGCTGGACTTTTAGAATCAACTATGTTTAAAAAATCTTTAACTGATAATTCTACTAGCTTCATTTATCCTCCTACCTTTTTATAAACTAAACATCCATTTTTGAAAACTTTTTTTGTATGACTTACACCAAAATGATATAAAATATACTCTATATTTTTAGCATCAAATACTACAAAATCCGCTTTTTTTCCTTCTTCAATTGAACCTATTCTTTTTTCTCGACCAATAGACTTTGCTGCATTTATAGTTACTGCTTTAAAAATCTCTTTAGGCTTCATCTTCAATTTTAAAGCTGCAATTTGCATTATTAATTGTAAATTTTCCGTTGGACATGATCCAGGATTATAGTCTGTTGATAGTGCTACTTGAACTCCTGATTCTATCATTTTCCTTGCAGGTGCATATGCTTTTCCCAAGCTAAAAGATGTTCCAGGTAAAAGATTTGCAATTGTTTTACTATTTTTAAGAGCTTCTATACCTTCATCACTTATTGCCATTAAATGGTCTGCCGAGTTCATTTCAAACTCTACTGCTAACTCTGCTCCTTTAGTGTTTACTATCTCATCTGCATGAATTCTTAATTTAAATCCATATTTTTTAGCCTCTGAATACAATCTTCTGCTTTCCTCATTTGAAAAAACACCCTCTTCACAGAAGACATCAAAAAACTCAGCTAAATTACGCTCTTTTATAATTGGAAGTAAATCTACAATCTTCTCAAGGTACTCTTCTCTTTTATTTTTATATTCTTCTGGTAAAGCATGAGCTCCCATAAATGTTGAAACTACTTCAATTTCTTGTTCATGGTTTAATCTTTCATTAACTTTAAGTTGCTTTAATTCTGTTTCACTATCTAATCCATATCCACTTTTAGATTCTACCGTTGTTACTCCAAATGATAACATTTTTCTTAAGGATTTTTTTGCTTTATCAAGGAGCTCTTCTTCACTTAACTCTCTAGTTGCTCTTACACTACTTAATATTCCTCCACCATTTTCTAAAATTTCTAAATATGGCACACCTTGAATTTTATCTAAAAATTCATTTTCTCTAGAACCTCCATGCACTAGGTGAGTATGAGAATCTATTAATCCAGGAGTTACTACACATCCTTCTGCATCTACTAATTTTGTTGTAAATTTTATCAACTTTGACGGCACTTCTCCCTGTCCAACTTCCATTATTTCATTTCCTGAAATTACTATATATCCATTTTCTAAAATTTCAATATTTTCCATTGGACTTTCTCCATCTTTTAACGGTATCTCTTTACCTGTTACTAATTGTCCTATGTTGTAAATTATTAAATCTGCGTTCATAAACTCACCTCATAAAAATTCTACTTTAATAACTCATTCTCTATTATTTTATCTATTTTAAACCCATCTAATCCTAAATAATATTCTATTGAATCAGATAAAGCCTCCATTGGAACAGCTCCTATTATTTCACTTCCAAGAACATTAACTCCGTATCTTTTTGCTTCCATTTTTACAGTTTCAAATACTCTATAAATAGGATTTTTCTTATAGTCCTTTATATTCATCGTTACTTGAACAATTCCTTTTTCTTTCATCTCAGCTGGTCCAGCCTGAATAAATCTAAATCCACCACTTGAAAATCTTATAGCCTTAGATATCTCTTTCGCTATATTTATATCTGTTGTATCTAAATTTATATTAAAAGCTATTAAAGGCATCCTTCCTCCTACTGCAGTTACTCCTGCTGTTGGATGAGGAGTTCTCTCTCCAAAATCTGGTTTCCATTCTTCTAACTTTAATTTTTCTTTCATTCCTTCGAATTCACCTTTTCTAATAGATGGTAACGAAACTCTATTAGGTGCTGTAGCTGATTCCTCATATAAAAATACTGGTACTTTAAACTTTTCCCATATTTTTTCGCCTACAATTTTTGAAAGTTCTACACATTCCGCCATTGTCATATCTTTTATTGGAATAAATGGAATAACATCTGTTGCTCCCATTCTTAAATGCTCTCCTTTTTGAACATTCATATCGATTAATTCTGTAGCTATTCCAACTGATTCAACTACTGCTGCCACAATATCTTCTGGTTCTCCTATTACAGTAATTACAGTTCTATTATAATCAGCATCTGGTTCACATCCCATAAACTTTATATTTTTATTATTCTTAAAAGGTGCTGCTATTTTTGCTATTTTTTCTAAATCTTTTCCTTCACTATAATTTGGAACACATTGAACTAACTTCTTCATTTTTACCCCCAACTATATTTTTAATTTACCCACATTCTCTTCTACTTTTACTACTATTTTATTAGTTTTAATTAACTCCTCTACTCTTTCTATATCAATATACATAACTCTATCTTTATCATAAAATTCAACTATTTCTCTCACTAATGTATGAGCTTCATTTGTTCCTTTACCTAATCTTTTTACATCTCTCAAATCAATGCCTTGACATGCAGCTAAAATTTCCATTGCAATTACTTTTCTAACATTTCCTAAAATTTCATTAGCTTTTCTAGCAGCTATAGTCCCCATAGATACATGATCCTCTTGATTAGCTGAAGATGGTATTGAATCAACAGATGCAGGATGAGCTAAAACCTTATTCTCTGAAACCAAAGAAGCTGCACTATATTGAACAATCATAAATCCTGAGTTAACTCCTCCATTTTCAACTAAAAATGCCGGTAACCCGTTATTCAAAGATGGATTGACTAATCTTTCTAATCTTCTTTCAGATATATTAGCCATCTCTGCTAAAGCTATTCCTAAAAAGTCGAAAGGTAATGCCATTGGCTGGCCATGAAAATTTCCTCCAGATAAAACTTCATTTTCTGTTGGAAAAATTATAGGATTATCCGTAACTGCATTCATTTCAATCTCAACTTTATCTCTTATATAATTTAAAGCATCTTTACTAGCCCCATGAACTTGAGGTGTACATCTAAGTGCATAAGGATCTTGAACTCTTAATTCTCCTTGCTTTGTTATTGCAGTACTATTCTTTAAAATCTTATTTACATTTTTTGCTGTATTAATTTGTCCTAAATGCCCTCTCACTTCTTGTATTCTTGGATCAAAAGCACAAATAATTCCATTTAAAGCTTCCATAGATAAACTTGCTGCTACATCTAAATGCTTCATTAAATTTATTGCATCATATACTGTATGAGCTCCAATTGATGTCATAACTTGAGTTCCATTAATAAGTGCTAATCCCTCCTTAGAAGACAAACTTTTTATAGGTTTAATTTTCGCTTTTTTTAAGGCTTCTTCCCCGGTATATAATTCACTTTTATAATAAGCTTTTCCCAGTCCTAACATAACTAAAACCATATGTGATAATGGTGCTAAATCTCCTGATGCACCTAATGATCCTTTCTCTGGTATATATGGTGTTATACCTTTATTTAGCATTTCTACTAATAAATCTAAAACTTTTTGACGTATTCCTGAATGACCTTGAATCAAATTATTTACTCTCAAAAGCATTATTCCTCTAACTTGATCTATTGATAATGGGTTTCCTACACCACATGCATGGCTTATTATTAAATTTCGTTGTAACGTAGCAGTTTCCTCTTTAGAAATTATACTATCTGAAAATTTTCCAAATCCAGTTGTTATTCCATATGATATTTTTCCTTCTTCTACGTAGTCATCCACTAATTTTCTAGCTATAGAAACTCTTTCTTTAGCTTCATCTGAAATTTTTACCTCATACCCATTTCTTGTAACATTAATTAAATCCTCTAAAGTTAGTTTTTTGTTTCCTATTAGTAGTTCCAAATCAATCCTGCCTCCTTTTTAGAATAATACTCCGCCAATAACCCCTGCTATTATAAGAGGTATATTATAATGTATAAATGTTGGAATACATGTATCCCTTATATGATCATGCTGTCCATCAGCATTTAATCCAGCTGTTGGTCCTAATGTTGAGTCTGATGCAGGTGATCCTGCGTCTCCTAAAGCTCCTGCACATGCGATTAATACAATAGTTCCTAATGGAGATATTCCTAATTCTATACATAAAGGAACGTATATAGCTGCTAAAATTGGAATTGTACCAAAAGATGTTCCTATTCCCATAGTTACAAAAAGTCCAACTAATAGCATCACAAATGACCCCATCAATTTACTTCCCCCTACGACACCAACAACACCTTGTACTAACGGTGCTATTGCTCCAGTCTCTCTAATAACGCTTCCGTATCCTGCTGCAACCAGCATAATAAATGCTATCAATCCCATAATTCCAATTCCACCACTTATTAATCCATCTATTTCATCCCATCTAATAACTTTTGTAGCTAACATAAATCCTATTGCCACAATTGCTCCTAAAGGAAGTGATCCTGTATAAAGTTGTATACCAAAAGCTATAATTGCTGATATTAAAGTATACCAATGCTTGAGTTCCATTTTCTCTGGAATATCTTCATGTACTCCACCTATTGATAACTCTTTATAATCTCTTGGTTTACTATAACTTACAAAGACAGCTATTAATAAGCCAGCTAACATAGCAATTCCTAAAATCCAAGTAGCTTTCCAAACTTGGCTTAACTCTATATTCATACCATTACTAACAATTTGATCTCTAATTATTCCATGAAAAATTAATCCAAATCCTACAGGAAGAACTATATATGGCATTTTTAATCCAAATGTTAAAGAACATGCCATAGCTCTTCTATCCATTTTTAATTCATCCATTAATTTCAATAAAGGTGGAATTAATATTGGAATAAAAGCTATATGAACAGGAATTAAATTTTGAGAAAAACAAGCTATTACAGCAATAATTAATGCTAATATCCATTTTTTTCCACTAACTACTTTAGATATCTTTTTTGATAAAAGTGCAGCTACTCCTGTGCTATTAATTGCTACAGCTAGCGTACCCAAAAGAATATAACTAAGTGCTGTTTCAGAGTTACCTCCCATTCCACCTATTAAAGTTTTCATAGTTTCGTTTATACCTATTCCTGAAGTTGCCCCTGCTACTAAAGCTGCCACTAATATTGCTAGAATTACATTTAATTTTAATAAACTTAGTACAATCATAGTAGTAACTGATAATATCACTGGATTAAAAATCATATGGCCCTCCCTTTACTTTTTTATTTTCTTAAGTGGTACTTATATTACCTCACAGATATTTTGAAGTCAATAGCTATATATAAATTTATTTATATTAATAACTTAAATAAAAAAAGCCATAAAATTAATTAAAAAAGAATTAATTTTATGGCTTTTTATTTTTATAAATATTTTTTATTTAAAAATTTCTAAGGATTTATCTAAAATTCCAGTTACTTCAGCTATAACCAATCCATAATTTGTTATTGGAACATTTAACGACATTGATTCATCTATTCTACTTTGCATATGTTTTTTATTTATCATACAAGCTCCACAATGAATAACTAAAGCATATTTTGATAAATCTTCCGGAAAATCTTTTCCTCCTACAAAAGTAAATTCAATCTCTTTTCCAGTATAATTTTTTACAAGTTTTGGAATTTTTACTCTACCAATATCTTCATGAGAAGTATTGTGAGTACAAGTTTCTGCAATTAATATCTTATCTCCATGATTCAAAGATTTAAGTTTTTTTACACCTCTAATCAAGTCATTTAAATCTCCTTTTTGTCTAGCAAAAAGAATTGAAAAACTTGTCAATTTAGCTCTATCATTTAAAATTCTATCGACATTTTTAAAAGCTTGAGAATCTGTTACAACTAAATCAATATTTTTAATATCCTCTAATGCACTTTCTAATTCAGTATCTCTTACCACATAACTTTTTATTCCATGGTCAAGACACTCTCTTATAAGTTGAACTTGAGGTAGTATCAATCTCCCTTTAGGAGCTTCTGAATCTACAGGGACAACCATTAAAACTTTCCCATTATAAGGAACTAAATCTCCTAAAAGTTTTGGCTCCTCTTTTTCTTTAGTTATTTCTTTTAAAATATTTTCTTTTAACATTAAAATAGAATCTCTATTTTTTGTTGAAGCAAATATTGCTCTTGGAAATATCTTTTTTATAACATCTTTTTCGTTTTCAGTTAAAAGATCATCTTTATTTATAACAAATAAAAATGGTATATTATATTTCTTAAATTGAATTTCCTGATCTTTATAGAACGCCATATCAATTTTTGTTGCATCCATAACTAAAATAGCAAAATCAGTTCGTTTTAATTCGTCCAAAGTTTTTTTCACTCTTAACTTTCCAAGAGTTGTATTATCCTCTAATCCGGCAGTATCTATGAATAACACTGGTCCAAAAGGTAAAAACTCCATAGCTTTTACTACAGAATCAGTTGTAGTTCCTTCAATTTCTGAAACTATCGCTATATTTTGCTCTGTAATAGCATTTAAAAGAGATGATTTTCCAGAGTTGGTTTTTCCAAAAATCCCTATATGTAACCTATTTGAATTTGGGGTATTTTTCATAAGCTCCTCCTAAAGATACAAGTCTCTTTCTCCATTTTTTATTTTTTCTAATTTTTCTAAAGTCAATAATTTAATATCTTCTCTTTTTATATTTTCTATCTCTCTTGCTATAACTTTTTCAACTTTTTCCGTTAATTCTAAATCTCCATAATCCATAGCATACTCCATTAAAGTCAATAATGCATTTGGCGAGCAAACATTTTGAATATTTCCACTTTTAGCTAATTGCATAAATCTATCTCCTGTTCTTCCCATTCTATAGCATGCTGTACAATAACTTGGTATGCAATCTTGATCTAAAAGTTCTTTTAATACCTCTAGAGGTGTTCTATGATCAGCCAGTTCAAATTGTGTCTGAGTTTTACCTTCTTCTCTGTCTGTATATCCTCCAACATCAGCAGAAGAACCTGCACTTATTTGAGAAATTCCATATTTTATTAACTCTCTTCTTAACTCAGCAGTTTCTCTCGTTGAAAGAATCATTCCAGTAAATGGAACAGCTAATCTTATTATAGCCACAATATTTCTAAATGTATCATCATCTATTTGATGAGGATATTCATCTAAACTCATTCCTTCAGCTTTTTTTATTCTAGGTACAGATATTGTATGGAATCCTACTCCGTAATGCTTTTCTAAATATTCATTATGCATCATTAATGCTATAATTTCATATTTATAATCTGCTAATCCAAAAAGAACTCCTGCACCAACATCATCTATTCCACCTTCCATTGCTCTATTAAAAGCAGTTAAATGATATTCATAATCTCCTTTTAAAGATTTAGGATGAACTCTCTCATAGGTTGGCTTATGATATGTTTCTTGAAATAAAATATATGTCCCTATTTCAGCATCTTTTAATTTTTTATAATTTTCAACTGTTGTTGCTGCAATATTTACATTTATTCTTCTTATAGAACCATTTTCAAATTTAGTTGTATAAACTGCGTCAATAGCTTCTAGCACATAATCAATAGGTACATTTACAGGATCTTCTCCTAATTCTAAAGCAAGTCTTTTATGTCCCATTTTCTCTAATAATTTAACTTCATTTTGAATTTGTTCTCTAGTTAGTTTTTTTCTTGGGAATTTATTATCTCTTTTATATCCGCAGTATGTACAATTATTTACACAATAATCACTTACATAAAGAGGTGCAAAAACAACTATTCTATTTCCATAAATTGATTTTTTCAACTCTCCTGCAATTTCATAAAGTCTTTTCTTTTGATTTTCATCTTTTATCTGTAAAAGAGATGCAACCTCTTTATGTGTTAATCCCTCTTTATTGCTAGCTTTATCTAATATTCTATCTATCTCTTTGTAATCTGTTACTTTAGATTCTTCTAATAATTTTTCTATATACTCTTGATCAATAAAATTTATTTTCTTTTCCATCTGACATTATCTCCTCTTGTTAGTATTGGCTGAAAACCAGCTTCTAAAATGCTATTTTCAATCTTTAGTTTCTCTTCTGCTGACTCTTTACCTAAAAAGACCTTTCCATTGTATAAAGCATATTTTTTTCTGCATTCCATTGGAGAAAGATTTGGCATAATTACATTAGCTCCTGCTTTAAATCCTTTCTCTCTTCCCTTAGGATCTATTGTTCCCAAAGCAGTTGTTGCTGGTAATAATACATCTGGTAAAAGAAGCCTTATTATTGCAAGTAAAGTAATTGTATCGTAAGCAGTTCCTCCATTTTCATTTTTTAAAGGAGTATCTTCATGGGGAATAAATGGTCCAATGCCTACCATATGCGGTTTAAGTTTTTTTAAAAAAATTAAATCTTTAGC
Source organism: Cetobacterium somerae (assembly GCF_022430525.1). Classification (NCBI taxonomy): domain Bacteria; kingdom Fusobacteriati; phylum Fusobacteriota; class Fusobacteriia; order Fusobacteriales; family Fusobacteriaceae; genus Cetobacterium; species Cetobacterium somerae. Next base: position 373,681 of record NZ_CP092520.1, read on the forward strand.
ATAGTCTATTAGTTTTAACCCTGGTAATCCTATTAAAAATCCACTTCCCACTTGATATCCAATTTCTTTAAGAGATTCTAAACATTTTTTTCTATTATCTAAAGACATATTTGGATGAAGCTCTTTATAAAGTTTCTCATTTACTGTTTCATGTCTCAATAAATATCTATCTGCTCCTGCTTCATATAATCTTTTAAAAGATTCTTCTCCTCTTTCTCCAAGAGAAAGAGTAATAGCTATGTCTGAGTATTTACCTTTTAAAGTTTTTATTATACTTTCTAAAAGCTCATCAGAAAAATAACTATCTTCTCCACCTTGAAAAACAAAGGTTCTATATCCTAATGAATAACCTCTATAACAACACTCTAAAATTTCTTCTTTAGATAATCTATATCTATTAGCTTTTTTATTAGAAGCTCTAATACCACAATAAAAACAATCACATTTGCATATATTAGAAATTTCTATTAATCCTCTAAAAAAAACAGTATTTCCATAATATTGTTTTCTTACTTCATATGCTTTATCTATTAAATAATCTCTATCTTCTTCTGTTAGATTAGTAAGTAACACTTCTAACTCTTCCTGTGATAAATCATTTTCTATAGATAATTTATCTATTAAATACCTCATCCTTCACCTCCAAAAGTATATAACATACCAATTATATACCCTTTTTGTCCAGAAAGACAAGTTTATTTTTACTTTTTATAATAATGGAATATTTTTAGCTTTACACTCTTCTATTACTTCTTGTGGCCATAAAGAAGCCTGAACTTCACCAATATGTAGTTTATCTAAGAAAAACAGACATAATCTTGACTGCCCGATTCCGCCACCTATTGTGTACGGTAACTCGCCTGCTAAAAGTTTTTTATGAAACTCTAACTCTTTTCTTCTCTCTGCTCCTGCTATCTCTAACTGTTTAGCTAACGATTCCTCTGATACACGAATTCCCATTGACGATAACTCCAAACCTATTTTTAATGGTTCATAATATACAATTATATCTCCATTTAAATCCCAATCATCGTAATCTGGTGCTCTTCCATCATGTTTCTCTCCTGATTCTAAAACTTTTCCTATTTCACTTATAAATATTGCTCCATATCTTCTTGCATGTTCATGTTCTCTCTCTTTTGGAGTTAATTCTGGATAAAGTTTTTCTAACTCTTGAGATGTTATAAATGTTATCTCTTCAGGTAATTTCTTTGAAAGTTGAGGGTAAATATTTCTAATATAACTTTCTGTATCTTTTAATGAACTATATATTTTTTTTACAGTTTCTTGTAAAGTTTCAGTTGTTCTATCATCCTTTTCTAAAACTTTTTCCCAGTCCCATTGATCTACATAATAAGAATGAATTGGACTTAAATCTTCATCTCTTCTGATTGCGTTCATATCTGTATAAAGACCTTTTCCAGAGTCAAAACCATATTTATGAAGAGCCATTCTTTTCCATTTTGCTAAAGAGTGAACTATTACTGCTTCTTGTTTACACTTTGTATCAAAAGCTACTGCTCTTTCGATACCATTTAAATCATCATTTAAACCACTTTCAGGTGTTACAAATAAAGGCGCTGAAACTCTTGTTAAATCAAGTTTTTTAGCTAAATCTCTTTCAAAGAAATCCTTTACTTCTTTAATTGCAATCTCTGTTTCCATGATATCTAACTTTGTCTTATACATAATACTACCTCCAATTTTTTTATAAAAATAAAAAACTCTTAACATCTCCATTAGCGGAAATAGTTAAGAGTTCTAATTTAATATTATATAATACACCTACTTAAAGATGCACCTAAATAAATTTACTTTAAACAAATAAATCTACCTAATTAAATTTAAATTCTTTTTTATTTCGAGATAACGGAAATTATTCATCACAAATTTCAATAAATTATTATTGTTATTATTGTTATTATTATTATTACAATTATAATTATTATTATTGAAATTTATAGACATAACTTCCTCCTCTTTTTAAAAATTTATTTTTATTATTGGACTAATAATAAAACTTTTTTGTAAAATTGTCAAGTTTTTTTTATAAAATTTCTACATCTGCTGAAACTTTATAGATAACATCTTTTCTTTCTACAAATATTTCAGTTTTATTTTTTAAATTTTCTTCTGTTTTTATTTTTAATAATAACTCTCTTGATGGATTTATAGCTCTAGGATGCCCCACAAGATTAAGCATACTATAATCACCATTAGTATCTCCATATGCGTAACTTTCTGATAAATCAATATCATATTTTTCACAAAAATTATTTATTGCTATCATTTTATTTTTCGAATCCCACATTGGAGAAATATCTCCTGAAAGTTTTCCATCTTCAAAATGATATATTGATCCACAATAATCATCTGCTCCCCACTTTTTAGCCATTCTTGAAACTAAAAAATCTGGGCTTCCAGAAATAAAAATTACTTTATGTCCTTGTTCCTTATGCCATTTTATCATATCTCTTGTAAATTTATATACTCTATTTCCTTTTAATTCTAATACTTGATCTGAAATAAAATCATTGTATTGAAGAGATAATCCTTTTATAGCATCAACATATGTTGTTGTTATTTCTTCTAGATATTTATCATAGTCTCCTACTCTTTCATCCCATTTTTTAAAAGCATCCTTTACCTTTAATTCATATTCTCTAATATCAAGTAATTCGTACTTTATAAGTTTCTTAAAATGCTCTGTTAATAGTGAGTTTCTATAAATTGTTCCATCAATATCAAAAAATGCTGCTTTCATACTTTATACCTCCTATGAGTTTATTATTACAACTCTTTTACTGTTTCAGCAATCCATTTACAGAATCTCTCTCCTGTTTGGTTTGCTATTTCTACAACTTCTTCATGTGAATGTGGTTTAGTAGCTATTCCTGTAGCCATATTAGTTATACAAGAGATTCCTAATATTTTAATTCCTAAGTAGTTAGCCACTATTGACTCCGGAACTGTCGACATTCCAACTGCAGATGCTCCCATTGTCATCATCATTTTTACTTCCGCAGCTGTTTCATATGTTGGACCTGAAGATCCCAAGTATACTCCTTCTTCAAATTCAATATTAAGTTTATTAGCTACTTTTTTTGCTTTTTCAATTAAAGCTTTACTATATGTTTCAGACATATCTGGAAATCTCGGTCCAAATCTTTCATCATTTGACCCAATTAATGGATTTGTTCCAAAAAAGTTTATATGATCATTAATTATCATTAACGTTCCTGGCTTAAAATCTCTATTTGCTCCACCAGCTGCATTACTTACAATCATTGTCTCTATTCCAAATTTTTTAAATACATATTGAGGATATGTAACCTCTTTCATATTATACCCTTCATAGTAGTGAAATCTTCCTTTCATTACTAAAACTTCTACATTATTTATTGTACCAAAAACTAATTCTCCTGCATGGCCTGCAACTGTTGAAATAGGAAAATTTGGTATATCTTTATAAGGTATTACAACCTTATTTTCAACATATTCTACTAATCCACCTAATCCAGATCCTAAAATTATAGCTATTTTAGGTCTATTTATAACTTTAGAATTTAAAAACTCTACAGTCTCCATTACTTTATTATACATAATATTTTCTCCCCTTATTTTTTAGATAAAAAGGGTAGATCTCTCCACCCTTGTGTTTTTTTACTATTAGAAAACTATTTTTGAGAATGTTTCATCTAATCTTACTTTTTCTTCTTTTAGCTCTTTCATTAACTTGTCTACAATCTCTTGACAACTTAAAGCTTCTTTAACTAATCCAGCAACCTGTCCTGACATAACACTTCCATTCTCTATATCTCCATCTACAACTGCTAATCTTAATTTTCCTTTTCCTAAATCTTCAATCTCCTCTTTCGGAGCTCCCTTTACCTCTAATTCTAATATTGCTTTAGCAAATTTATTATTTAATACTCTTACAGGATGTCCTGTATAATTTCCTGTTGTAACTGTTGATCTATCTTTAGCCTTTAATACTAAATTTTTATAATTTTCATGAACATCACACTCATGAGCAACTATAAATATAGTTCCAACCTGAATAGCCTCTCCTCCTAAAGCTAAAGCTGCTAAAAATTGCTCTCCACTTGCAATTCCTCCTGCAACTATAACAGGAATTGAAACCTCTCTAGCTACTTGAGTTGCTAAAGACATAGTTGTAATTTCTCCAATATGTCCTCCTGCTTCTAATCCTTCTGCAACTACCGCATCTGCACCTATTCTTTCCATTCTTTTTGCTAAAGCTACTGATGCTACTACTGGTATAACTTTTATTCCAGCTGCTTTTAATTTCTCCATATATATTCCTGGATTTCCTGCACCTGTTGTTACAACTTTAACACCTTCTTCTATACAAACATCTATTTGCTCTGCAACACTTTCCATCATTAACATTAAGTTAACTCCAAAAGGATTATCTGTAATAGATTTTGCCTTTTTAATCTCTTGTCTCAAAACTTCTGGCGGCATTCCTCCACCAGCAATTATACCTAATCCTCCAGCTTTAGACACATGTCCTGCTAAATTTCCATTTGATATCCACGCCATTGCTCCCTGGATAATTGGATATTTAATTCCTAATAATTCACAAATTCTATTTTTTTGCATCTTCTTTCCTCCCAAAATTAAGAGTTTACCTCTTTGGTTCTCAACTCTTGTCTCAGCTTTAAAAATTTATCAAAAGTTTCTCTCGAACTATTTATTATTAACTCTTCTGGATAATCAACTTCTTCCAAAAGTTCAATTGCTCTTTGAAACTCTCCTATGTGACCTGAATAATGAGCATCTGTTCCTAAAGCTATGTAGCATCTCTCTTTTTTAGCTAGTTCTAACATTTTTTTACAATTTTTCTTTGAACCAACTCTTGTAATTGTTCCTAAAGAGGTGTTATTAACTTCTAACGCCACGTTATTTTCTTTAGCTGCCTTCACTATTTTTTCATAGTCTACTGGAAAAATTGGATTCCCCAGATGCACTATTATATCAGCTTTTTGCTTTTTTATCAAACTCAATATAGCTTGTGTATTTTTCTCGATATCATCTATGTTTCCATATTCATCTACAACGTGGAATCCTGCTAAAACTAACTCCATATTTTCATAAATTTTTTGATTTATATCTAACTTTCCATTTTCATTTAAAATATTAGCCTCTACCCCTTTTATAACTCTTACCCCTTCTATTTCCTTTGGTAAAATAGCAATATTAACAAGATGCCACCAATGTGGAGTATCTTGTAAAGCTGGTCCGTGATTAGTTATTGCTATAACTTCCATTCCTTTTTTTGAAGCTGCACCTATATTTTCTTCTAATGTGCTAAATGCATGAGGATTCACATTTGTATGAATATGTAAATCAATCTTATAATTTTTCATAGTTGATCTCCTTTAATAATTAAACTACATAAAAACTGTATAAAGAATATTAGCTACTACTCCAGCAACTATTCCACCAATTGTATGACTAAATATAGCTTTTCCTGTTAACTTTCTATAACCTAAACTATCCATCATTGCTACGTGAGTACTTAAATATCCACTCCATGTCATCCCCATAGCTGTAAATACTGCAATTTCTCTAGATGTTATTGCTCCATCATTGATAAATCTAGGTACTAATCCTAATGCAGCTCCTACTGCTCCTAATGATGTTATTGGAAATGCCAAAGCTTTTGCACTTGTAAATCCAAAAAGTGGCTTTAAAATAAATTGTAGTTTTTCACCTATATAAGGTAATAATGCAATCCCTTGATAAGCTTCTCCTGTGTAACCTTGTGGACCTGGTCCATTAGTTAGTAATAAAACTGTTGTACAAATTATCAAAACTCCTGGAATTATTTCCATTCCCATTTGTACTCCATTTTTTCCACCTTCTAATAAAGCTTCTAATAATCTTTCTAATACATTTCCATCCCTTATATCTCTATATTCAAAGAAATCTGAATCTACAGACTCATCTTCTAAAGATTCTTTCTTTTCATTAAAAATCTTTTTTGTAAAATTAATCATTAGATTAACACTTACTATACTACCTATAAAAGCTCCTAAGTTTCCTAGAACAACTGGAAATACAAGATTTTCATTCATACTACCACTTTGAGCTATCATAAATGTAGAAACTATAAATCCCATTCCAAAAGAAGTTCCTAAATTTGTTAAAGCTGGCAACTGATATTTCTTAAAATATTTAGTAAATCCTTTATCTGCTGATAAACTTAAAATAGCTGGATTATCTGAAATATATGTAGTTAAAACTCCTAAAGCTGCAGCTCCAGGTAATCTATATAATGGTTTCATTAGTGGTGATAATAATTTATTTAATATTGCAATTACTCCAAATTCTGATAAAATTCCTGCAAATGCTCCTGCAATAACTGATACTCCCATTATAAAGAACACTGTATTTAACAGTAAATCATGAGCCGTTTTTATAATTGTATTAATCATATTGATTCCACCCATTTTACTAGATGTTAAATAGATTAATGTCGAAAGTATTGCTATACATACAACACCCTCTAAGCCCATAGCTTTTTTTCTTCTTGATTTTTTTGCATCCATGTTTTTTCTCCTCTTTACTTCCTTGCTACCTTATAGAATATCTTAATTTTTACTATTTTTCAAATTTTTTTATAGGAATATATATATCTATTATCCCTCCAAAGCCATTTTCAAAGGGTACCACAACTTCATTTCCCACTTCAATAGAGTTTCCCTCAATTTCAAACTCATTATCTTTTATAAAACGATATAAATTTTCATAGGTCAACTTTATCATATCAAAAGTAGTTTTATGCTTTAACATAACACAAATTTTACTTTTTAAAACTTCTTCACCTGCTATTGATTGATTATCTGGAACTAAAATACCAATTTTACTTAGTGGCAATTCTGATCCTTCGTACAAATCATATTTTTTTACTTCTGATATATAAATTATTTCTTCTATATTATTTTTATTTCCTAACCTTTGTAATTTATCATATGTTTCTGCTATTTCTTTTTGATCCAAAGGATCTTTTATTTTTATAAAATATACTTTCATTTCTTTTAAATTAGTTATTTCAACTTTCTCTTCTAAATTGCTTAACATCTCTTTTAAACACACTATTTTTTCAGTTATCCTATTTTTACTTTTTCTTAACTCATCAATTTTTTTATCTATATCATAAATTTTCTCTTCTAAAAACTCTATATTTTTAGTTGGATTTTTTACTTTTATATAATTTTTTATCTCTTCTAAAGAAAATCCAGCTTCTTTTAACGTTATAATAAAAAATAAATCCCATATTTGAGAATTGGAATAGTATCTATACCCATTAATTTCATCTATATATTCTGGAACTAATATATCTTTTTTATGATAAAAAATAAGAGTTTGCTTTGAAATATTCGCCAATTTTGCTAATTCAGAAATTTTATATCTATTTTTCATATTTTCTCCTTGACAATATAGTTAAGTATATAGTTTATAATACCATATATAACTGTTTATTTATATAATATTATTTTAATTTCATAGAGGAGAGAAAAATGTCACAAAATATCACTTTAGAAAATGGATGTGTCAAAAAATTATTCTTTAAGTTTGCTTTACCTAGTATTTTAGGAATGTTAATTGTTTCGCTTCAAATTATGGTTGATGGTCTTTTTTTAAGTAAGGGCGTCGGAGCACAAGGACTAGCAGCTGTTAATCTGTCCATGCCTCTTATTAATTTATTACTTAGTATTGCTCTTATGATTTGTATTGGTGGAGGAGTTATAGTTGGAATAGCTTCTGGAAATGGAAATGAAACCAGAGCCAAAGGACTTACAAGTTTAACTTTAGTTTTACTTTTAACCACGCTTCTTATAATATCTGTTCTTCTATTATCAAATTTTGAAACAGTTATAATGCTTTTAGGAGCTAATGATGAAACTTATGTTCTTGTAAAGAAATACTTAGCTATACTTATTCCAGGTTCTATATTCTTTAGTATGCCTATTTTTACTGAAACTTTTGTCAGAATAGCTGGTAAACCTAACCAAGTTTTTATTAGTGGTTCTGTTTGCTTTATTGCTAATGTTTTTCTAGATTATATATTTGTTTTAAAATTAGGTATGGGAATGGAAGGAGCTGCTATAGCATCATGTTTTGCAAATATGTTTGGAGCCTTAACTCTTTTTCATCATATGCGTTTCGGAAAAATAATATGTACATTAAAAGATATTAAAGAGATTTTTTACAATGGTAGTTCTGAAATGCTAACTGTTATTTCAAGTGCCATTACCATCTATATTTTCAATATTATTATAATGAAAAATATTGGTGTCTTAGGTGTATCTGCACTAACTATTGTTTTTTATATTAATTCAATTGTCAACATATCTCTTTATGGTCTTTCTCAAGCTTTACAACCTATAATTTCATATAATTTAGGCGCTAACAGAATTGATAAAATTAAAGATGTTCTCAAAGTTGCTTTAAAATCTGGAGCAGCAATTGGATTAACAACTTTCATTGGAATGCACCTATTTGGCGATAAAATAATCTATCTTTTTTCAAATGGAAATAAGGAACTAGCAGATTTAACTAACAAAGCCATATTTTTCTTTACATTTGCATATTTATTATCATTTATTAATATAATATCTAGCAGTTTTCATACATCTATTGAAAAACCTTTTGAGTCAGCATTTATATCTTGTGGAAGATCAATTATATTTGTATTAATTCCTCTTTTTATATTACCTGTATTCATAGGTGAGATTGGCATCTGGTTAGCTATTCCTATTGCTGAACTTATTTGTCTCGGTATTAGCATTCCATTAATGAAAAAATCATTAAAAAAACTTCCTCTTTCTATTTAAGAGGAAGTTTTATTTTTCCATTTTCATATAATGGAGCAATATTAAAGATATCTACCTTTATGCAATATTCTAAATCATCTTCATAACCGATAGATTTCAAATAACTATAGTGTTTACTTTCAGATAAAATTTCTTTTACACTTGAAGTTAGATCTGCAATCTTTTTTAGTGCTAATCCTAAATCATTCATTTCTAATTTAATTTTTTCAGACATTTTCTTTATAATCATTCCAGCACATAAACTATCATCTAATGAAAATTCATCATCTGTTCCTGCACAAAGAATAACAACATCCTTTTCACTTTCTAAAAGCTTTTCAGAAATAGCAGATATATTTAAATAGCAAGCTATATATAAATTATCAGCGCTTAAAGCATTCTCTATAGCTCGTGTTCCATTACTTGTTGTCATGAAAATTTCTTTTTCTTGGATAGCTTCCTTAGTGAACTCTAGAGGAGAATTTCCAAATTTAAACCCTTCTATTTTAAGTCCTCTCCTCTCTCCTGCTAAAAATCCATCCTTTTTCGCCTTCCATTTCTCTTTCGCTTCATCTATCTCTTTAAAGGGATATATACAGCTAGCACCATTTTGTAAAGCCGTGACCATAACTGTTGTAGCTCTTAATACATCAATTACAACAACATTTTTTCCATTAAACTCCTTTTTTAAGGCACATTTTGCTGATTCTAAAACCTCTACTCTCATATTTAATCATCTCCTTATTTTGTATTTTATAATATTTCTTTTGAAATTTAAAGAATTATATGGTAATAATAGTAGCAATATAAAAATATATGCGGGGTGTTCTTATGGGAAGAGATGGTTTCAAAATACAACTTATTCAAAAAAATATAATTCATAATTATAATTATATTAAAAATTACACAAAAAAAGAAGTTATTGCAGTAGTTAAAGCGAATGCTTATGGCCATGGTTTAAAAGAGGTTGTTCCTATTTTAGTAAGTGGCGGGTGCAACTATTTTGCTGTTGCTAGAGAATCGGAAGCTCTTGAAATTCTTTCACTTAACATTCCTAATATTACTATTTTAATTTTTGAAACGGTTGAAGATTTTTCAATTTTAAAAAAATATAAAAATTTAGAAATGGTTATTAATAGCACTGACGAACTTTTAGAGCTAATTCAAGAAAAGATCAACTTTTCTCAACTTCATTTAAAATTTGACTTTGGTTTTGCTCGAAATGGATTTATTCAAAATGATATTGATTCTATAAAAGATATTATAATAAAAAATAATCTTCATTTTAAGGGGGCTATGACACATTTTTTTAGTTCTGATATTGATGAAACCATCGATATTCAAAATAAGTTTATTGAATCAATTAATTATATTGGAAATAATTATTTTGATATTATACATTCTCAAAATAGTGCTGCCACACTCTTAGGATTAGGAAATGGTTCTACACATGTTCGTTGTGGAATAAGTCTTCTAGGAATGCTAGATCCTGGAATTATAGATTACAATATTAAGCGTTCTTGGACTCTTTCTGGTCCTATATATAATATAAAGAATTTTTCAGATTTAGATTTTATTGGGTATGAACGTATAAAAAATATATTTATAAATAACTATTCAAAAGTTGGAAAAATAAAAATTGGTTATGGAGATGGATTTTCTAAAAGAAATACAAATATCTTGTGCCATATAAATAATAAAGAATACCCTATAGTTCACATTAGTATGGATACATCATTTGTTCTTATAGATGATTCTGTTAATTTAGGTGATTTTGTAGAAATTTATAAAGATTTCGATAAATGTAATGCTTTTTTAAAAATGGATCATTACGAATATACTACTCTTATAAACTCTAGAATTCCTAGATTTGTCGTTAAATAATAAAAGATTTTCTCTTCAATCTCAGTATATATAGTTAAGTATCTTTGTGGAGGTGTATTAATATGAATTTTAAAGATGTTATTTCTAAAAGAAGAAGTGTTAATTTTTTTGATCCAAATAGAGAGCTTGACTTGAAACTTTTTGAAGATATTATAAATGAGGCTGTTCTTGCTCCATCAGCATTTAATCTTCAACCTTGGGAAATTATTGCTGTTCGTTCTACTGAAGCTAAAGAAAAACTTTTTACAGCTTGTAATCAACCTAAAATAAAAGAAGCTTCTATGACTTTAATTTTAGTCGGAGATACTTTTGGATATGGTCGAGACAATCCTATGTGGAATATAAAAATTGATTTAGGATTAAAAGAGGAAAAAGTTGGACAGCTTATTAATATGTGTGAAACTGTTTTATATCCTACAGAAGTTAAAAGAAACGCTATGGCTGTAAGAGATGTTTCTCTTTTAGCAATGTCAATTATGCTATGTGCAAAAGATCATGGTGTTGATACTCATCCAATGATTGGATTTAATGAAGATAAGGTAAAAGAACTTTTTAATATTGATGAAGATAAAACAGTAGTTATGCTTCTTTCAATAGGATATTTTGATGAAACTAAAACTTTAAATCCAAGAGAAAGAAGATTAAATTTCAATGAAATTTGTACAGTTGTATAAAGTAAAAAACAAGCAAGTTTAAAATTCTTGCTTGTTTTTTTATTAACTAATTTTTTAATGCTTTTTCTAGTCTTTTCAATGCTTCTTCTAAAATCGATTTGTGACATGCAAAATTTAGTCTTATAAATCCTTTTCCTTCATTTCCAAATATCTCTCCACCATCAATAACAATCTTAGCTTCTTTTTCTAATTTATTTTTTAATTCTTCCTCACCTAAATTTAACTCTCTAAAATCTATCCAAGCTAAATATGTTCCTTCTATTGGTAAACATTTTACTTTTGGTAGATTCTCTTCTAAATATTTTTTTAGAAATAAATAGTTCTCTTCAAGATATTTCAATAAACTATTTAACCAATTCTCACCTGCTTTCGAATAACAACTTTTAACTCCAATTGCTCCAAAAATATTTGGTACCGGCTTAGCAGCCACTTTAAACATTTCATTTATAAATTTTTCTCTTAAATTATTATTAGGTATTATTATATTTGATGCTTTTAAACCTGCTAAATTAAATGTTTTACTTATTGATGTACAAACAACTAAATAGTCATAAATTTTCTTATTTAAAATTCCCATTGATGTAAATTTATTATTAAATAGTATTAAATCACTATGTATCTCATCTGAAACTACTATTTTTTTATATTTTAAACACAACTCTACAATATTATTTAATTCATTTTCATTCCAAACTCTTCCGACTGGATTATGAGGATTGCATAAAATTAACATTTTATTTTTTGAGTCTTTCAATTTTTCTTCTAAATCTTTAAAATCTATTTCATATCTATCCTGAATCAATTTTAATGGATTATTTACCACTTTTCTATTGTTTAACTCTACAGATCCTTTGAACGGTGGATATACTGGATTTTGAACTATTACTCCATCTCCAGGTTCAGTGAATGCTTGAATTGCATAACATAAGGCAGGAACGACTCCACTTGTTGGAACTATCCAAGATTTTTCTATATCCCAATTATTCTTATTTTTCAACCAAAATATAACACTATTATAGTAATCGTCACCAACTGTATTATAACCAAATACACCATGATTAACTCTTTCCAACAAAGCTTTTTCTACGAAATCTGGAGCTTTAAAATCCATATCTGCAACCCACATAGGAATACTATTCTCATCTACATAAGAAGCCATTTCAAGCATACCTTCTAAACTCCATTTTCTTGAATCTGAACCTTTTCTTTCAACATAATTATTAAAGCTCATAATCTCCACTCCCTTTTACCTAATTTATTCCAAATTCTTTAGGATATTCAACTGTACCTTTTACATTACTTAGAGCTCCTGGATATAATTCAATTGCCATAAAGTTCTCATCTGGTACTTCTATAGGACATTTTATTCCCCATTTTGAAGCTGGTTCATAACCAAATTTTTTATAGTAATCTGCATGACCTAAAACAACAATTCCTTTATATCCTAACTCTTTAGCTATTTTATGACCTTTTTCTACCAAGCTTTTACCAATACCCTTTTTTTGAAATCTTGGTAATACTGCTAATGGAGCTAAAGTTAACAATGTATCATTTCCTACCTTAACTTTTGTAAAAAGAATATAACCTACTATCATACCTTTAAATTTTGCTGTCAATGATAAATCTTTTATAAAAGCATCGCTTTTTAATAATTCCCTCACTAACTTATGTTCATTATGATCTGAAAATTTTTCTCTTATAAAAGCCTTTTGTACTACCTCACAAACAAAATCTTCTTCTGTCATTTTTTTATATTTTTTTCTTTGAAAAATATAAACAACTAAACTTCCTAAAATAAAAAATATAATTCCTAATATTACGTTCATATTCCCCCTCCTTAAATTTTATACTTATATATACAATAATAACAAATAGAAATCCTTTTTCCAAGTTGTTTTTAATTTACATTTTTTTCTTTAGCTGCTATACTGTGAAAAATGAATTTTTAGGAGGTTTATTTTGAAAGCTTTGATTGTTGTTGATGTTCAAAATGATTTTTGTGAAGGTGGGGCTTTAGCAGTTAAAGATGCTCATGAAATTATCCCTATTGTTAATAAAGTTATTGATTTTTTTAATAAAAATCAATATTTCGTTGTAGCTACAAAAGATTGGCACCCAGCTAATCATAAAAGTTTTGCAAAAAATTCTAATGGAACTATCGGAGAAATTGGTATTTTAAATAATCTCCCACAAGTTTGGTGGCCTGAACATTGTGTTGAAAATACTTATGGCTCTAACTTCCATCCAAATCTTAAAGAAATTAAACATATTATTTATAAAGGAACTAATTTTGAAATTGACTCTTATAGTGGTTTTTTTGATAATGGAAAATTAAAAAGCACTGAACTGTTATCTCTTTTAGAAAACAATCAAATTTCAGAAATTTTTGTTTTAGGCCTAGCTACAGACTACTGTGTTAAACATACAGTTTTAGATGCTCTTGATTTAGGTTTTAAAGTTAATGTTATAGAAGATGGTTGTAAAGGTGTTAATCTATCTTTTAACGATTCTAATAATGCTCTCAAAGAGATGAAGGAAAAGGGTGCAAAAATAATAAAAAGTGACGATTTAAATTAATCGTCACTTTTTTATTTAAAATTCTTCTAATCTTCTTTCATACATATAATTACTAAAAGTAATATCATAAACTTGTAATATTTCTAAATAATCTCTAAACAAAGATTTTACCAAAATTGGTATTTCATCTATTGGTAAAATTAAATTTGGTATTTCAAATGCTAATGATTGAATTGAATCAGTCAATATTCCTCCCATATAAACTTGCATACAATCAGTTAATTTATCATTTATTTTCTTTTTTAATCCAATAAATCCTAAAGGTGCTACCGGTACTCCTGCACATGAGCTTGGACATCCTGAAATTCTTATATTTTTAGCTTCTTTAAATATAATTTTTCTATACTGAGGAAACTCTTTTGCTAATTGATCTAATTCATCTCCTATTGCGTCTGCTATACTTTGAGAATCTTGGACTCCTATCATACATACTTTTGCACCGACACATGCTCTAATTTGTCCTCTTATCGAAATAGTTTCTGTTACTATCTCTGGAATTGCTTCACTTAGATATTTGTATATATAAGGAATTGCTGATTTATGAACCAATGGAATAACTAGGTTTTGATTAATAGTAGCCCTTATAGTTGGAGTATTTATATCCTTCATTAATATATATAACTTTTCTATATCTTTTGCAGTTAAATCACCATTTTTTACATATAGCACAAGAGACACTACATCTTTAAATTTAGTTTCTTTAGTACAAATGTCCTTCCATAAATTAAATGTCTCTGAATTCTCAATTTCATCAAATTGTTTTAACTCTCTTACTTTTTTTTCATAATCTATTTTAGGTATCTTTCCATTAACTATAGTTTCTTTTCCAAAGTAATCTAAATATAATTTTTTAAAACCTTCAAATCCCATTTTTTCAACTAAGAATCTCAGCCTTGCTTGCATTCTGTTTACTCTGTCTCCACGATCATAAAATAAATCTATTAAAGCTTTAACTGCTCTTAGTAAATCTGTCTCAGGTAAAAATTCTATTAAAACATGTCCAATTTTACTACCTCTTCCCATTCCACCACCGCAGTAAACTTTAAAACCTTTTTCACCATTTATCTCTTTTGCAACAAATCCCATATCTTGAACAGCCATAACAAACTCATCGTCTAAAGAGTTTGAAAACCCTATTTTTAACTTTCTTCCAAAATCAAAAGCTTTATCCATAAAAAATACTTCATTTTCAACCATTCTTGCATATGGCATTACGTCAAATATATTTCTTTTATCAACTCCTGTGTATGTAGAAACTAAGATACTTCTAAATGTGTTTCCACCTCCACCTCTAAAATACATCTCTTTTGAATTGCATTGCTCTATTGTGTCTTTCACTCTTTCAAATTCAACTTCATGAAGTTGATAATTCTGTCTTGTTGAAAGGTGTAAATATGGAATTTCTTCTTTTTCCATTATGCTAGCCAAAGATTTAAATTTTTCTATTGAAAGCTCTCCTCCAACAGCTTTTAGTCTCAACATCATTTTTTTACCCTTTTGCTCATAAATTCCAAATTTTGATCCTCTTTTTTTTAAATCTGCTGATTTCAAATTATTATTTGAATATTCTGTTATTCCCTCTTGAAGCTCTAAATATTCTTTTTCAATATCTTTTAATTTTTCTTCAATTCTTTCCATAATAATACCTCTTTTCAAAAATTTATTAATATTATTTATCTTCAACATATCTTTATTTTTCCTTTTAATAAATTTTTAATTTATTTTTTATAAAAAATAAAGTTTGACTTTAAAGAAAAAGTGTTGTATATTTTATTAGAATTTAAATTGGAGGTTTATATATGAACAAAAAAAATATATCATCATTAACTACACCAAGTTTTTTAGTTAATTTAGATGCATTAGAAAATAATATAAAAAAATATCAAAATTTAGCTGATGAAAATCTTGTAGAATTATTCCCTATGCTAAAAACTCATAAAAGTAGCGAAATTACTAAAATGCAAATTGAGGCTGGGGCTAAAGGTGTTTTAGTTGGAACTTTAGATGAGGCTGAATCTGTTGTAAAAAAAAGTGGAGTAACTAAAGTTATGCTTGCCTATCCTGTTATTGGAGATAGTAACTTAGATAGAATAATTGCTCTTAGTGCACAATGTGAATTATTTGTTGCTTTTGACAATGAAATTCCTGCAATTGAACTTTCAAAAAAATTAGGTAAAAATACAATTAATTATCAAATTATAATAAATAGTGGTTTAAATAGATTTGGAGTGTCACCTGAAGAAAGTGTTAATTTATATAATTCATTACAAAAATATCCTAACCTTGTTTTCAAAGGTATTTCTACTCATACTGGTCAAGTATATGGTTTTTCAAAAAATCATGTTAATGAAATCACAGAAAAAGAGATTAATGTAATGACTTTAGCTAAAAATCTTTTAGTTGAAAATGGTGCTATTGTTGAATTTGTTGCTACTGGAACTACTCCAACTTTTGAAAATGCCATAAAATCTAAAGAAATAACAGTTTCTAGACCTGGAAACTATGTCTTCTTTGATGCTATTCAAATAGCTTTAGGTGCTGCAGAAGAAAACGATTGTGCTTTAACTGTTTTAGCAACTGTGGTTTCTCATCCATCTGAAGATTTATTTATTCTTGATTGTGGTAGTAAATGTTTAGGACTTGATCAAGGAGCACACGGAAACTCTTTAACAAAAGGATTTGGAATTGTTAAAAATCATCCTGAACTTACTGTTATTGGATTATCTGAGGAAGTGGCAAAAGTAAAAAAAGAGGGCCCTTCGGCCCTAAAAATTGGTGATAAAATTGAAATTATCCCTAACCATTCATGTTCAGCAGCTAATATGACAAACTACTTAATAGGTCATAGAGCCGGAACTATTGAAAAAATTATTGAGGTTGATATTAGAGGAAATTCTAGAAAAATTTCTCTTGACTAATTATTTTCTCTTTTATAAATAGCTTTTACAAACCCTAAAAATAGCGGGTGTGGTTTTCCTGGTCTACTTTTAAATTCTGGATGAAACTGACCCGCTATAAAAAATGGGTGTAACTCTTTAGGTAACTCTACAATTTCTGCTAAAGTTCCATCTGGAGACGTTCCAGATATTTTTAGACCATTTTTTTGAATTATCTCTTTATAAATATTATTAAATTCATATCTATGTCTATGTCTTTCATATATAAGCTCCTCTTGATATAACTCATAAGCTAAACTATCTTTTTCCAATTTACATGGATAAAGTCCTAATCTCATTGTTCCACCTAAATTTTTAATATTTTTTTGATCTAATAAAATATCTATAACTGGAAACTCTGTATTTTTATCAAATTCTGTAGAGTTAGCTGTTTCCATACCTAAAACATTTCTAGAAAATTCAATTACTGCACTTTGCATCCCTAAACAAATACCTAAAAATGGAATTCTATTTTCTCTTGCAAATTTTATTGCATCAATTTTGCCTTGAACTCCTCTATCTCCAAATCCACCAGGAATTAATATTCCATTAAACTGTTCTAAAGTCTTTGTATCTAGCTCTTCTGCTTGAATATAATGAATTTCAGCTTTTAATCCAAGTTCGTATGCTGCATGCTCTATAGACTCATTTATACTTATATATGCATCCTTTAATTCAATATATTTTCCTACAACGGCCAACTTAATCCTATCAGTTGGATGTTTAATTTTTCTTACAATTTCTTTCCAAGTCTTTAAAGTTGGTTTTTTATTTTCAATTCCTAATTTTTTACATGCAACGTTAGCTAATCCGTTCTCTTCCATTATAAGCGGCACTTCATAAATTGTCTTAGCATCTGGAGCTTCTATCACAGCATCCTCATCAATATCACAAAACATTGATAATTTTCTTTTTATATCTAAACTTACAGGATGTTCTGTTCTACAAACTAAAATATCAGGCCTTATCCCTAAACTCATTAGTTCTTTTACTGAATGCTGAGATGGCTTTGTTTTTAATTCTCCAGCAGCCTTTAAATATGGCAAAAGTGTCACATGAATATATAAAACATTATCTCTTCCTACATCATATTTAAACTGTCTTATAGCCTCTAAAAAAGGTGTAGATTCAATATCTCCAACTGTACCACCAATCTCTGTTATAACTATATCCGAATTATTTTCTTTTCCAACTAACTCTATTTTAGCTTTTATTTCATTTGTTATATGTGGAATTACTTGAACAGTCTTCCCTAAATATTGACCTTTTCTTTCTTTATTTATTACAGATTCGTATACTTTACCAGTTGTTATATTATTATATTTTGTTAAATTTTCATCTAAAAATCTTTCATAATGACCTAAGTCCAAATCTGTCTCAGCTCCATCATTAGTTACAAATACTTCTCCATACTCATAAGGATTCATTGTTCCTGGATCTATATTTATATATGGATCAAATTTTTGAATAGTTACACTATATCCTCTTTCTTTTAATAATCTTCCTAATGACGCTGCTGTAATCCCTTTTCCTAAAGATGATACAACTCCTCCTGTTACAAATACATACTTAGTTTTTTTCATAAATATCCTCCATTTGTTTTATAAAAATCGAAAAAAAAAAGGCGAAAAAAAAAATTTCGCCTTAACTTAATCCAATTTTTTATAGGAAACTTATTTTCCTTGGATATTTTTTATTTTGATATTATTTTTTACCATTATTTTAACTTTTTGTCAACTTTTTTATTTTCCTTATATTGTAAAGTAGACCCATCTTTTAAATTAAAAATTAATATGTCATCTTCAACTTTAAATGTTTGAACTGTATCTAACTTCTCTAAATATTCAGATTCCATCTTCATAACTTTATCTGAACCTGCCATTAAAGTTGATCCTAATTTTTCTAACTTGATTTTATTTCCTTTTTTCTCATATCTTCCAAAATAATTATTTAATCCAGAGAATCCATAAAAATTATGTTCGTCAAACCCTATTAGTACATTTGGAATAGAATTCTCTTGAATTAAAATATACTCTTTCCCTACTAATCTTTTATTTTTTGTTGTCAAGCTTGAACACCCTCCAAATAAAACTGAAATCATTAATAGTATTCCTAAGATTTTTTTCATTATTTATCACTCCCTGATTTTTTATTAATAACTATTATAATTATTGCTGCTATCAACAACATTATAAAACTTACAACATGCGGGGCTCTAAACCCATACAGCATTAAATCTTCTGCTCTAAAGAAACTCACAATTATACGATTAATACTATATATTATTATATATGTCCACCAGATTGTTCCCGTAGCATAATTTTTTTTCCTCATAAAAAAATATAAAAAGAAAAAACCTATAAAATTAAGTGTTGCTTCATAAAGCATTGCTGGATGAAGAGGCAAATTAGGAAATTCTGATCCTGCTGGTGATGATGTTGGAAATACTAATCCCCAAGGAACTAACTCTTTATATTGAGCTTTTTCAGTTAAACTCATTAAATTATAACTACTATACCATTGATAAAAACTTGGTTTTAAATTAAATATTACTTTCAATGGAGTAAATGTTGGAACACCATGTACTTCTCCATTAGCTAAATTTCCAAACCTACCTATCCCTTGCCCTAAAAGTAACAATGGTGCAACCATATCTCCTAATAAAAATGGATTCAACTTTTTCCTATGAGCATAGATTAAAGTTCCTATAAATCCACCAATTATACCACCATGTATAGCCATTCCACCTTTCCATACAGCTATTATATCCTGAGGATGAGAAAAGTAATAAGTATAATTGAACAAGACATAATACAATCTTCCTCCTAAAAGTCCTGACAGCATTGCAACAAAAGCATAATCTTCAATAATATTTTTTGATATTCCTTTTTTATCAGCTTCTTTTTTTAATAATTCTATTCCTATAAAAAACGCTATTGCGTAACATAATCCATAATAACTTAATTTAAAACTTCCTATTTGTAAAAATATTGGATTCATATAAAATCTCCCTATTTGTAATTTTTATATATCTAGCTTTGATTTGATTATATCACCACTTCTAATTTTCGTAAAACTTTTTTTAATTTTTTCTACATTATTTAATAAATCAATGTCCTTTTTATATTTTTTTTGTATAGTTTTTGTTAACCTATATTTAATTATTGTTTATTTTTACAATTATAGTTGAATTTTTAACGATTTTAGATTAAAATATAAGCAGTTAATATAGACTAAAATATCAAGGAGGAAAATATGCATTATCATGCGCCTATTACAGAAAAAGTTTTCTGGATTGGAACTAACGATAGAAAAACTGAAAGATTTGAAAATTATTTGCCATTACCGCAAGGTGTTGCCTATAACTCATATTTAATAAACGATGAAAAGACTTGTATCATTGATACAGTTGACTTCTCAACAGCTGGATTATTTATTGAAAAAATCAATGGAATTTTAAAAGGAAAAGCTCTAGACTTTATTATAGTTAATCATATGGAACCTGATCACTCTGGCTCTTTAGGAGAAGTTATGGCTCATTTCCCTGAGGCAAAACTTATCGGTAACGTAATAACACTAAAAATGATTAAAGCTTTTATACCTGATTTTGATGAAGCTAAATTTATTTGTATCAAAGAAGGAGATCAATTAAGTTTAGGACATCACACTTTAACTTTTGCTATGGTTCCTATGGTTCACTGGCCTGAATCAATGGTTACATACGATATGACTGATAAAATTTTATTCTCGAATGATGCTTTTGGAAGTTTTGGAACTTTAGACGGAGGAATTTTTGATGATGAAATCAATTTCTCTTTCTATGAAGATGAAATGAGAAGATACTATTCTAATATCGTTGGAAAATACGGACCTCAAGTTTTAAATGCTATTAATAAATTAGGTGGACTTGAAATAAAATATATCTGTCCTTCTCACGGAATTTTATGGAGAAAAGATATATCTGTAGTTATTAATCACTTTGCTAATTGGGCAAGTTTTACTCCTGAAGAAGAAGGCGTTGTTATCGTTTACGGTACACTATATGGAACAACTGCAAAAATGGCAAATGTTATTGCTAGAGAACTTGCTTGGAATGGAATTAAAAATATAAAAATATATGATGCTTCAAAAACTGATCACTCTTATATTATTAGCGATATTTGGAAATACAAAGGGCTTATTATTGGATCTGCAGCTCATAACAATGATGTTTATCCTGTTTTACAAGGACTTTTACATAAATTAAAAAATTACGGTTTAAAAAATAGATATCTTGGAATTTTTGGAAACATGTTATGGAGTGGTGGTGGAGTAAGAGGAATACAAGCTTTTGCTGATGCACTTCCTGGTTTAGAAGTTATTGCTGATGCTGTTGAAGCTAAAGGTGAACCAACTCCAGAAGATCAAAGAAAATTAGAAAATATTGCTAAAGCTATGGCTGAAAAGCTAAAAAGTGAAAGACAATAGTGTCTAAAACTTTAAGGAGAGCATAATTTGCTCTCTTTTTTTACGTTAAGGAGGTTTTTATGAAAAATAATATTAAACAAATCAATAAAGAAGCAATTATTACTTGTTTACTATATCTTTTTTACTTTTGTTGGTGGTACTATTTTGCATATATTTATAAATCAGATACCAATGAATTTATTTTAGGACTACCTAGTTGGTTTTTTTATTCTTGTGTTTTAGGATTAGTTGTTATAAATATATTAGTTTTTGTAGCTGTTAAATGCTTTTTTAAAGATATCAATTTAGATTAGGAGGATTAATGCTTATACTTTTACCAATTATTTTATATCTTTTTTTAATGTTAGGTGTAGCTTGGAAAGTTAATAAAATTAAAAATAATAACAACGTTGATTTTATGGAAGAATACTTTATTGGAAGCAGAAATATGGGTGGATTTGTTCTTGCTATGACAATTATTGCTACTTATATTGGTGCTAGTTCATTTATAGGGGGACCTGGAGTTGCTTATAAATTGGGACTTGGTTGGGTTTTACTTGCATGTATTCAAACACCTACTGCTTTTTTAACCTTAGGAATTTTAGGAAAGCGTTTAGCTATAATATCACGTAAAATTGGTGGCCTTACTATCACTGATTTACTTAGAGCAAGGTATAAAAACGATATTGTTGTTATTCTAGGATCTGTTATTATGTTAGTTTTCTTTATTGGAACTGTTGTTGCAAACTTTGTTGGTGGAGCAAGACTTTTTGAAAGTGTTACTGGTCTTCCTTATATTGTTGGATTAGTTATTTTTTCCTTTGTCATAATTACTTATACAACTATTGGTGGATTTAGAGCTGTTGCTTTAACAGATGCTATTCAAGGTGGGGTTATGTTAATTGCTTCAGGTATTTTATTTTTCACTCTTTTAAAAAATGGTGGTGGAATGGAAAATATTATGAGAACAATTGAACAAACAAATCCTGCTCTTTTGACACCAGATTCTGGTGGAGCAATTGCTAAACCTTTTATTCTTTCTTTCTGGATGCTCGTAGGAGTCGCTATTCTTGGTCTTCCTGCTACATCTGTTAGATGTATGGGATTTAAAGATAGTAAATCAATGCACAATGCTATGATTATTGGAACATCTGTTGTTGGAATTTTAATGCTTGTTATGCATTTAATTGGAGTTATGGGAGTTGCTATTCTTCCTGGAATAACTATTGGTGATAAAATAATTCCAACCTTAGCAATTTCAAAATTACATCCTATTTTAGCTGGTGTATTTATAGGTGGGCCTCTTGCTGCTATTATGTCTACCGTTGATTCATTTTTAATTTTATCATCTGCAACTATTGTCAAAGATTTATATATTAACTATATTAATCCAAATCCTGGAGATAAAAAAATTAAAAAGCTTTCACTATTTACTTCATTATTTATAGGAGTAATTGTTTTCCTTTTATCTCTTGATCCACCTGAACTTTTAGTTTGGATAAATCTTTTTGCTCTAGCAGGTCAAGAAGCGGCATTTTTCTGTCCTATTATTATGGGATTATATTGGAAGAGAGCTAACGCTCTTGGTGCTATATCTTCTATGATTTTTGGTGTAGCTTCATACATATATTTTTCTGTTTTTAAAATTAGCTTTTCTGGTCTTCATCAAATTGTTCCAGTTATTGCTATGAGTTTATTAGTCTTCATTTTAGGTTCTTTCTTAGGTGAAAAACCTGATGAGGAAACTATTGATACCTTCTTCAATCTTTAAATATAAAATGCTCGAGATTATCTCGAGCATTTTATTTCTATAACTTCACCTGGTTTATTTAAACTATATCCATCTAAACTCTCTATTTTTCTCTTTATAAAATCAGATTTTAAAAATTTAATAAATTCTTTAATTTTTTCACTATTTTTTATCTCTGGATTTATTAAAAAATCATACTCCTCTTTAGCCAAGGGAATAAAATCTAAATCTGCTATTTTAGCAGCTTCCATTATTCCTAATCCAACATCAGCTGTTTCATTTTTTATAGCCATTGCTACATCTAAATGAGTTGCAACTTCATAATCATAGCCTTTCAAATTTCTATAATCTAAGCTTTCATCTCTCAACCAATAGTCTAAAAGTATTCTCGTTCCTGATCCTCTTTGTCTATTTACAAATTTAACATTTTTTTCTAATATATCTTTGATTTCTTTTAAATTTAAAGGGTTTCCTTTTTGGACTATTAACCCCTGGATTCTTTCTACACCTTTTACCAACATCATATCCTCATCGGGAAAATATTTTTTTATAAAAGAAACATTATATTCTCCATTTTCTTCATCTAACATATGAATAGGTGCAATATCTGTATTTCTCTGTTTTATTGCTAATATCCCTCCGAAACTTCCCACATGAGTAGAGCATAACTTTATAGAATCTCCAATTAAGTCCATAATAATATCATGACTTCCTATTGATACTAAATTATTATCTATCTCTTTTAATGGTTTTAATAACCTTACCTTTACTCTCTCTCCTAAACCAATCCCTTCAACTGATTTAGATATTTCCAAAATTCCATCCGCTTTTGATAAACTCGTTGTAATACCTGCTCCTCTAGCTAAAGGCATTACTATATATTCATCTTTGCTTTTATGTAAAGTTACTCTCACAAGCTCTTTATGTTTTAAAGACGATGCTATATTTTTTCCTAATTTTCCCTCTATAAAATTTTCAACATTAAAAATATTAGTCATCTTTTCTAAAAGTGGTTTCATAAATATATCCATCGCTAAATATGCTGAAACTGGATAGCCTGGTATTCCTATAACTGGTTTTCCATTTATTTTTCCTAATATTGTTGGTTTTCCAGGTTTAATTGCTACCCCATGAATAACAACCTCTCCTATCTCTTCAATCACACTTTTTGTATAATCTTTACTACCTGCTGAAGACCCCGCATTTACAACTAAAACATCATATTTTTTAGAAAGTTCATTTAATGTTTTTTTCATTTCATTATAATTATCTTTTAACTTTTCTTGAATATGAGGTATCGCACCCCACTCTTTTATTTGAGCTGAAAATATATATGAATTACAATCGATTACCGATTTCTCCTTAAATTCCTCTTTAAATATGTCTATAACTTCATCTCCTGTTGGAATAATAGCTACTATTGGTTTTTTATAAACCTCTATCTCCTTTATTCCTCCAGTTATAAGTGCTCCTAAATCTTGAGGTAAAATTTTATGATTCGACTTTATTAACATTTCTCCTACTACAATATCTTCACCTATTGGCCTTATGTGTTGCCACGGCTTTGCATTCTTTATAATTTTAAAGTTTCCATCCTCTAATTCAATTAACTCTTCAATCATAACAACACAATCCCCTAAAGATAAATCCAGTGGATTTCCTGTATTTACATATTTAAAATCATTTTCATTTAAGTACACAGGGGTTACTTCCGTCGCTTCTTTTATTTTTTCTGAAAAAAGAAAAATTCCATCCATTGCGCTTGCTGCATATGTAGGAGAACAATAATTAGCATAAACTGCTTTATAAGTAACTCTTCCTACTGAATCTAAAACTGATATTTTTTCACTTTTAAAATCAAAAGATATTTCTGAAAAATATTTTTCTAAAGCTAATTCTACATCAATATTATCTATATAAATATTTCTTTTAGACATTTAATACAACCTCCACTAACTCTCCTTTATAAAGCCCTTCTTTATGTTCTGGTATAACTATATAACCATCTCCATCTAAAATTGGTCTTATCATAGAAGACTTACTAACAACTGGATAAACTTGTACTTTTTGATCCTCTGTCTTTAACTTAACATTTATGAAGCATGTTTTTCCAGGGTCACCATAAATATTTTCTTTTAACTTCCCATATATTTTCACTCTTTTTTTATTTAAAAATATTGGTTCAACCAGAGCTTTAAAAACATTTACTCCTGATTGAGGGTGTCCTGGCATTCCAAAGATAAATTTATTTTTATATTTTGCTATTATTGTGGGCTTTCCAGGTTTTAAAGATATTCCATGAACAAATATATTACCACCTATATCTTCTATCGCTTTTTCTGTAAAATCTCTCACTCCTACAGAACTTCCACCAGAGATTAATACAACATGAGCTGTTTCCAAAGCTTCCTTTAATGTTGATGATAGTATGCTTAAATTATCTTTTACTAAAAATGTGTTGGTAACCTCTCCTAATCCCTCCTCTATTAGAGCTCTAAAAATATTTGTATTTATATCATAAACCTCACCTATTTTTAATTCTTTTCCTAACTCTACAATTTCATCTCCTGTAGAAATAATTGCAAATTTTATTTTCTCGTAAACTTTAACTTTAGAGATTCCAATAGAAGATAAAACACCTATATGACTTGATGTTATTCTTTCGTCTGATTTAACTAAGCAATCATCTTTTTTTATCTCAGATCCCTTTACAATTATATTTGAAAGTTGTGCGACACCTTTATTAACTAATATCTCTTCACCTAAAGCTTCACAATCCTCTATCATAACCATAGCGTCTGCTCCAACAGGAAGCATACCTCCAGTTGGAATATACATACACTGGCCTAACTCTATCTTACTAATATTTTCCTCTCCCATTTTCGCATCTCCTATATTTTTTAAAGGGATTGGAGAAAATTCACTAGCTCCATAAATGTCTTTAGCTTTTACAGCATAACCATCTACTGTAGACCTATTAAATGATGGTAAATCTATATTTGATACTATATTTTCTGCTATAATTTTATTTAAAGAGTTCTTTAATAAGACCTCTTCTATTTTTAATTCTTTATCTAATTTTGATACTATACTATCTATAGCTTCTTTTAAACTCACTGTTTTAAAAAATCTCATTATTCCTCCTGATATTTATTTATTAACCAACAAATACCTATACTTAACTGTAATAATAATATCATTGGAAGTGCTAACATAATTTGAGATATTATGTCTGGTGGTGTCATTACTGCTGCTACTATAAATATTATTAATATCATAATTGGTTGTTTTTTCTTTAATGTTGTTGCTTTTATAAGCTTTAATTTTGCTAATAAAGCTGCTAAAACAGGCATTTCAAATACAACTCCAAAAGTAAAAATAATACTTAATACGAAATCTAAATATGACCCTATCGAAATCATTTGAGCAATCTCATCTCTTTGGAATTTTTGAAAAAACTCTAACATTGTTGGTAATACCATCTTATAAGCAAAGTAGCTTCCAGTTATAAAAAATAATAATCCTCCTATAAAAGACCCAACTATATATAATCTTTCATTTCTATAAAGACCTGGTGATATAAAGGTCCATATCTGTAAAATTGTTATCGGTAATGCTAAAATTATTCCTCCTATTAAAGATATTTTGAGATAAGCTAAAAATAACTCTGGAGGAGTTAAATAAACCAACTTCATACTTTTATTCATTTTCAAAAATATTTCAATTAATATATTTGAATATTCATAACAAATAAACGTTGTAATTAAATTAGCAACAACGATATATAACATCCTTTTTCTCAACTCTGCTAAATGTCCTAGCATTGTTAAATTTTTATTTTTCACTATTTCCCTCATTCTTTGATTGCGTATTATTTGGATCTATATCCTTACTAATATCATTAGCGTGCCCTTTAAACTCTTTTATAGCTTTTCCCAAACTTTTTCCAATTTCTGGTAACTTTGATGGTCCAAAAACTACTAACGCTATACATAATATTAATATCAATTCAAACGGTCCTAATCTTCCAAACATATTTTATCTCTCCCCTTATTTTATTCTATTTTCAAAAGTGTAAATTATTGGATCATTTTTTCCAACCCTTCCAATTAAACAAACTCCCAATTTTTCCGCTAATTCTATTGCTAAACTACTTGGAATACTAATTGTAGCTACAACAGGTATTTTAGTTGCTACGGCTTTAAGTACCATATCCAAAGATAATCTTCCTGTAGTTGTTATAACCGAATTTTTTAAATCAAATTCTTTATTTAAAGCTGCTCCAATGACTTTATCAACAGCATTATGTCTTCCTATATCCTCTCTTATAACAACTTCACCATTTGTATTTCCAATTGATGCACAATGCATTCCACCACTATTTTTATACATTATTGCACCCTCTAACATCTCTCTTGCAATATTTTTTATTCTTTCTAAAGATATTTGATGAGGATATTCTATTTTTTCTTTTTGCATAACTTTTTCATCAAAAAGTGCTCCACTTCCACATCCACTTAAAACTACCTTTGGAATAGTAAATAAATCATCTTTTACTTCTCCTAAAGTATACGTAGCAATAAGTCTAGCATCTTTGCAAGCTGCAATACTTTCTAAATCATTTTTACTCTTTACTATTCCTCTTGTGTAAAGGTGACCTAAAGCTAAATCCTCTAAATCATATGGTGAACACATAAACGTTACCAATTTCTCTCTATTTATTCTAAGCTCTACGGGTGCTTCTTCACATACATTGCTTTTTCTTAACATATTACTCCTCTTTATGGATTTTCAAATTGACCTACTTCTACCCATTCACATAATCCTTTTGCATGGCCTAATACCATGTATATATCTGAAAATAGGTATCTAGCTCCATTTGAAGCTTCCACACTTTTTATATCTGTATATTCTTTAGTTGTTAATATTTTTTCTAGTAAATAGTCAATATCTTTTCTATTAAAAGGATTTAATTTAAAGGTTTCTAAAGAAGTTGGTCTTGGATATAACTTAGATTCCATTCTAACCAACTCTACTATTGTTTCTTCAATATTTTTTTCCTTTAAATTATACAATACATCTCTATATGTATTACTAATATAGTCTTTTGAATAAAAATATACTTCGACTTTTCCTCTAATCATATCAATATCTTTTGTTTTTTCATCTATTTTTAGTTCATCTATTATTTTTTCAATTTTAGAAGCCTTTAATTTTAAAGGCTTCTCTTCTAATTCTTTTCCACTAATTAATCTCCCCAATTTTGAGGCTTCTCTTATAATTTCAACTAGAATCTCTTTATTCATATTTTTTCCTTTTAATACTATGCTGGTAATAAATTCAATCTTTCAAGCTCTACTGCAACATCAGCCATACCTAATCTATTTAAAGTTTCTTTTGTAGGAGCTCCTGTTTTTTCATCCCATCCCATCTCTTTATAGAACATTGTCAGTGCAACTTGCATATCCTCTCTATCCATCTTATCTGTTCCAGGAGTAAATGCTTTAATATCTGGATCTTTATCGAATACCCAATCAGTCATTCCATCATGTTCTTCTCTCATATTAATCGTATTCATATTTTTTACTGTTAATGCTCTATGTAAAGTAAATACTCTTTCTGCAGCTAAATCTAAACTTTCTTCTGTATAATTTTCTCCAGTTACCACAGTCATAAACTTAGATTCTAAAGCTAAATCTCCTCTATAATTTCTTGATTTATGTGGAGAAACTGTCATTGGCCACATCCAATTACAAAGAGTTAAAGAATCATGTAAACAATTTTTTACAATAGCCCATTTAGCTAACTTAGCTTTATATTCATTCATTGGGCTATAATTTAATGGTGGGTCTATTCCATCAGGTGAACCTACAATTTCTGCTACAACCTCTTTTTGAATCTCTATTGGTAAACCGCTTCCAACTAAATTTACTAAGGTGTGACTCTGAGCATCTCTGTTGAACATACAGCTTATTAATGACCCTACTTGACCATTTGTTTCATTAGAATGATGTTTTGGAAATCCTAATCTTGACCATAATCCATATTTAGGGTTATTCCAATAATCATCTCCAAAGTCCCATCTTTTAGCAACCCAATATGCTCCGTCTCCGAGATGACTCAATTCTCCCTCCTTATAAGCTATTCTTCTATAAAAATCAATTAAGAATGCCGGATCTTTTTCTTCTAATAAATTCCAGGGAATAGAGTTATACTCATCTTCTGGTAAGACCTTTTTAAAAATTCCACTTTCATATCCATGTTTTAAATCTGTTCCAATAAGACCATAGTTACACCATACTCCATAGTCATCAGCTAATGATGCTCCAATAACTGCAGCAAACATTTTTCCGTCACCTTTCTCTTCTATATCTTTATTTCCTTTAAACATCACTCTTTGAGGTGAAAAGTAACCCATACAAGTATTTGCTACATAAGGTGATAGTCCATAATCTTGTAATTTAGGTACCTTTAATTGGCTCATACATCTAATTGGGCATGATTGACATCCTCCCATTCTTACTGTATATTTTTCTGCTGAAGGACCTAAATCAAATGTAGCTTTCATTGTTCTATAGCCCACTTTATTTACATCGCCTGCTGCTGCAATTCCAGTTTCTATCGGTCCACCCTCTGCTGCACCCCAAGTTAAACCTTCTCTAGCTGTCCATCTGCTACCTTTATGATGAAACTCAGACCACGGTTGTGGAGTACTTGGTACAACATGTTGATTATTTGCTCCAATTAAATCTTTCATCATATAATTATTTAACTTTAGTAATTCTCTACCTTTTCCAGCAATATTAACAGCATTAGTCCCTTTTACTCCAATAGCCTTTAACATCTTTGATCCTAATACACCGCCATGTCCTCCTGCTGAATGACTTAATCCGTTCATAATTACAGAAAGATTTACCATATTTTCTCCTGCTTGACCTATTGCTGCTATTGAAGCCTCTTTTCCCATTATTGCTCCTAATTGAGCTGTTGTATCTTTTATCCCTTTACCCCATACATTTGTTGCACTTTCTAAAGAAACTTTGTCATTATCTATTTTTAACCAAACTGGTCTATTTGATTTTCCTTCAATAATTATAGCATCATATCCTGCATATTTTAATTGAGCTGCAAAATTTCCTCCCATATGTGAATCTCCTACAGCATTGTAAGGATTTGATGGAAATAATGATGTTATATTTGTTCTAGAACTTGAAGGTGCTCCTGACCCTGTTAATGGTCCTACTGCAAATACTATTTTATTAGCTTCATCAAAAGCTTTTGTTCCTGCTGGTACTTCATCAAATATAACTTTATATCCTATTCCCATTCCACCAATAAAATCTTTATACTTAGACGTAGGTTCTTTTGTTATTATTCCTGTTGTTAAATTTACCCTTAAAATATTTCCTGCCCATCCATATGATTTACTCATCTTTTATTTATCCCCCTCAATTATCTCTTACTAAAAAAATGTGCTTTGCTAATATCTTCCCACTTAATAACTTTTAAAGCATCTGTAGGGCATCCTCTAACGCATGACCCACAAGTTGTACATTTTGTCGCATATCCATTTTCTGTATCTATTGTAGGCAAATTCCATGGACATGCTTCTGTACAAACTCCACATCCCACACATTTATCTTTTAAAACTACTCTTGCTCCTGTTCTTGCATCAGCTGCTATAGCTCCGTTGGGACAAGCATTAGCACAAAACGGTTCTCTACACTGCTTACATGTTACTGGAGACATCTTTAAATTCCCCATTTGCCCATCTTCATACTGGTAATTTATTTTAGGGCCTGTTGTTCCAAAGTTATAATTTTCTCCAACTTTAATTCGAGATAAAAATGGTTGAACTTTTCCATCATTTTGCAATGTACATGTTATTTCACAACGCTGACACCCTGTACATTTTGATCTATCCACTACTAA
Organism: Cetobacterium somerae; assembly: GCF_022430525.1. Lineage (NCBI taxonomy): Bacteria > Fusobacteriati > Fusobacteriota > Fusobacteriia > Fusobacteriales > Fusobacteriaceae > Cetobacterium > Cetobacterium somerae. The sequence continues at coordinate 404,726 of NZ_CP092520.1, forward strand.
TAATCCTTCTGGTAAAGCTATTGCCGCCATTGCTTCTTCACCAAAACCAAACATTGACAAGATTGAAGAGGTTACTGCAAATCCAGCAACTCCTTTTCCAGTTAATTTTAAAAATTCTCTTCTTGTAGTTTCTTTATCAAAAACCTTATTAATTAAACCTTTAGACATTACGTCCCCCTTTGTATTATTTTTCCTTCATCTACTTCGTAAATATAATTACTTATTCTTACTGCTTGTTCGTAATCATGTGTTACTATAATTATTAAACACCCCATATCCCTTAATTCACTCAATATTCTTTCTACTACATATGTGCTTTTTTTATCCATACTTGCCGTAGGCTCATCTAAAAGTAATATTTTTTTATTATAAAGAATTGTTCTAATAAATTGAATTTTTGCTTTTTCTCCACCAGACAAATTATCTACTGATGATTCTTTCAATTTTTCTATCTGAAACTCTTTTAAAAAAATAGTTACTTTATCTAATTCTATTTTCAAATTTCTCAACTTAAATGGTTCAGTTATGTTATAAATAACATTTCCTTTAAAAAATAGTGGTTCTTGTGTAGATAAAATTACATTATCTCTATCATATCTTAAATTTCCTTCATCATAAGATAAAATACCACCTAATATTTTTAAAAGAGTACTTTTTCCAGCACCATTTCTTCCCAATATTGAATAAATTTTTCCTTTAGAAAAATTTAAATTTGTTATCTCTAGAATTAGTCTATCTTTATAATATTTTTTTAAATTTTTTATCTCTATCAATTATTTCACCCATTTTATTAAGAAATTCAATAGAAAAGAAATACTAAACAAAATTAATGCTATCACTAAAGAAGTACTATAGTTTCCCATAGATGTTGATAAAGCTATATATGTCGTCATTACCCTAGTATAACCTTTAATATTTCCTCCAACTAGCATAACTGATCCTACTTCAGAAATTCCTCTGGCAAAAGCTACTAAAAATATTCCTAAAAACCTAGTTTTTAACTCTCTAAAAAAAACTCTATTTAATTTATTTGACGGTATATGTAAAATTTTACAAGTTGTTAAAATTCTACTACCATCATCTTCTAAAAGCTCTGAACATAATGTTATAACAAGTGGCAATAACAATAAAAATTGTGCTATTATTATTGCTGTTGGTGTAAACAGCAGATTTAAAGGTCCCAAAATCCCTCTTCTTGAAAGCATTAGAAGTACTACTAATCCAAATATTATTGTTGGAACTCCTGTTAAAGCTCTAAAAAACTCCAATATTTTTTTAAAAATTTTATCTTTTCTAAAAAATAATCCAAGGCTTATAAAAAATCCAACTATTGAACTTAAAATGCTTGCAACTCCTGTCACAAATAAAGATAGTAAAACAATCTCTATTATCTCTTTATTCACATTAATTACCTACAAAAAATAATGGTGTACCAAATTCATTTTTTCCATAATTTTTCATTATCTCTTCTGCTTCTTTTGACTGCATGAACTCTATGAATATTTTAATATCATCTTTTTTTGACTCTTGAACATTTGATAATTCTAAAATTGAATATATGTTTTTTAAAGGTTCTTTTTCATCTAAAGGTACTTCTTGTAATTTAAAATTATCTTTTACTTTTAAAAATGTTCCACTATCAGATAATGTAAATCCTTGTAGTTCAGAAGTTAAATTTAAAGTTTTAGCCATTCCTAAACCAGCTTCTTTATAATTTTTAAAATTCTTATCAATTTTTGCTTCTTTCCACATAGCTAACTCTTTAGAATGTGTCCCTGATTTATCACCTCTTGATATAAATATTAAATTTTCTTTTGCTATCTTACTTAATAATTTATTTAAGTTTTTAGGATAATTTGTTAAATCTTTCTCATTATCAGTCACAACTACAAAATAATTGTGCATCAACGGATGTCTTTTTACTCCATACCCATCCTTTATGAATTTTTCTTCTCTTCCAGGATCATGAGTAAATAAAATATCTACATCTCCTCTTTTTCCAAGTTCTAAAGCTTCCCCTGTCCCTTTAGCAATCCATTTTAATTCAATCCCTTTTTCATTTTTTAATGTTTTTGAAATCTCAGTTAGAAAACCTGTATCATCTAAAGATGTTGTCGTTCCCATTAGAATTTCTCCTGCATAAATGTTTGTACATATTAATAAACTCGTTAAAAATACGGACTTTTTCATTTTGAATCCCTCCTCATAAAATATGAATAATTATACTATTATACTAGTTTTTTTACAACTTTTTTATTCTTTTTGTATTATTTTAATTTTTTTTATACTAAAATAGAATAAAATTAAAATAGGATAAATTTAGAATTTATCCTACATTTTTTTTATTATTTCTAAATCTTCAAAAGTATTAATATTAAAAAAACCTTTAGAAATCTCTTCTGAATTTTTTAATTTATCAATATTTATCCAATTTACATTTAATTTCTGAAAAATTTTAGCTATTTTAAATTCTTTTCTTTTAATAGAATCAGTAATCTCACTCAAACTATTTTTTTTATATAGTGCACAAAGAGGTTCTTTATAAAAATTATGAATAGGTATTGATATATCATAATTACCTTTTATTTTTCCTAAATACTCTATAAATTCTTTTTTTATAAATGGAGTGTCACAAGATAAAATTAAACATTCATCGTTCAAAGCATTTTTTAATCCTGTAAAAATTCCACCTAATGGTCCTATATTTTTTATGTCATCTTCTATCACTTTCACATTGTATTTTAAATACTTTTCTGGAGAATTTGATATAATTATGATTTCTGAAAAATTTTCAAGTTTTTCTATTATAATTTCAAAAAATGGCTTTCCCTTAAATTCTAAAAAACTTTTATCAACATAATTTAATCTACTTCCTTTTCCACCGGCTAATAAAATTACACTTTTTTTATATTTCATACTTTTATTTTATTCGAATATGTGGTATGCAGAATATGATGGCTTTTATGACCACAAGGTTCTTTTAAATAATTTTTATAAAGATTAATTACCTCTATATTTTCATGAGACTTTCTAAGCGTTGAATTAGAATCAAAGGAATACATCCCTTTCATTCTAGCTTTCCTAACTTCTAAATTATCTGGAATTGGTGCTCCACCACCACTTATACAACCTCCATAACATGCCATTACTTCAATAAAATCAAATGAAATCTCTTTTCTCTCTATGGCATCTAAAATTCTTTTAGCTGATCCAATACCATTTATTACGGCTACTTTAATTTTTCTTTCTCCTAAAATTATTTCTGCAGATTTTACATTTTCAAATCCTCTTAGATCTTTAAATTCTATAATTTCTAATTGACCATCAGTTAAAATATGACTTACCGTTCTTAGTGCTGCTTCCATGACACCACCAGAAGATCCAAAAATTCTTCCTGCACTTGATCCTAATCCCATAAATGAATCGTAAGTTAAATCATCTGGCAAAGAATTAAAATCTATATTATTCATTTTTATTAATTTAGCAAACTCTCTTGTTGTTATAACTAAGTCTACATCTTTAATTCCATTTTCTTGCATTTCTACTCTTTCACTTTCACCCTTTTTAGCAGTACAAGGCATAATTGAAACAACATAAATATCTTCTTTAGGAATATTCAATTTATTTGAATAATAAGATTTTACTAATGCTCCAAACATTTGCTGAGGAGACTTACAACTTGATAAATTTTTTATAAAATTTGGGTATGATTGTTCCACATAATTAACCCATCCTGGGCAACAAGAAGTAAACATTGGCAGCTCTCCTTTACCTTTTATTAATCTCTCGATTAACTCTGTTCCCTCTTCCATTATTGTTACATCTGCTGAAAAATCTGTACTAAAAACTTTATCAAACCCTAATTTTTTCAAAGCTCCAACCATTTTCGAGGTTGCATCCACCCCAGGATTAATAAAAAATTCTTCTCCTATTGTATGTTTTATCGCTGGTGCCATCTGAACAACTATATGCTTTTCTGAATTTTTTAAAAGTCTATTTAATTCTGTTACACTATTTTTTTCTGTTAAAGCTCCTACTGGACAAATTTTTACACATTGTCCACAAGAAACACACTCAGTATCTCCTAATAGCTTTCTATCTCTTATTATAATTTCTTTAGTCCCATTAGTTTCTATAACTTCATAAATTCCTAATCCTTGAACTTCTCTGCAAATAGCGACACATTTTTCACATAAAATGCATTTATTCATATTTCTAGTTATCCCTGATGAACTATTATCTATTTCATATTTCTTTAAATCTAATAAATTTCTATTTACTATATTATATTCAAAAGATATATTTTGTAATTCACAATCTCCTTTTGATTTCTCGCAAGTTAAACAATCATTTGGATGATTTTTCATAATCTCTTTTAATATTTCTTCTCTTTTTTTAGTTATTTCGGCAGTCTTCGTCTTTATAACCATATTTTTTTCTGGATATGTTTCACAAGATTTTAAAAGTTCTCCATTGCATTCAACAATACAAATTCCACAAACTTTTTGTGATCCTAAATCTTCATGATGGCAAAGAGTGGGTATATTTATACCCATCTCTTTACATTTTTCTAAAAGTGTTTGTGTAGACTTTATATTTGTTAAAACTCCATCAATTTCTATTTGAAAATTCATAACTCCTCCACTAAATTAACTTCTCTATTCTTACTGCTGTTACTTTTAATTCTGGAATTCCACATTTTTCATCTATACGATCTGCTCCAGTTAATACGTTACAAGCTCCTTCTGCAAAATGAAAAGGCATAAAGAATAGTTCTTCTAATATTCCCTCATTAGGAGATACTCTCGTTAAAATTTCTCCTCTTCTAGATATAACCTTTATTATTTCTCCGCTTGTTATATTTAGCTTTCTCATTGTTTGTGGATGTATCTCTATATATGAATCTGGAGATTTTTCGTTTAATCCATCTACTTTTCCAGTCATTGTCCTTGTATGGTAGTGATATAAATTTCTACCATTTGTTAATAAATACGGGTACTGACTACATTGATTCTCTCCTAAAAGTTCTTGTTCTGAAGGAATAAACAATCCCTTTCCTCTCATTGGAGCATTCATGTGCAATATCGATGTTCCTTTTTTATTTTCTCCTATAGGCCAAGGTACTCCTATTTTGTCAATTATTTTATAATTTAGTCCTTTATATTGAGGAGTTACTTTTGCTATCTCATTTGTTATCTCTTCTGCAGATTTATAAACTTTTTCATATCCTAAAACATTCATTATATTATTTATAATTTTCCAATCAGGTTCTACACCTTCCCTATCTACAACTTTTCTAACTCTTTGTATCCTTCTTTCAGTATTAGTAAATGTTCCATCTTTTTCAGCAAAAGATAGTGCTGGTAATACAACATCTGCTAATTGAGCTGTTTCAGTCATAAATATATCTTGAACAATTAAAAAATCCAAAGACTCTAAAGCATGTTTTATATGATTTATATCCGGATCTGAAACCATTGGATTTTCTCCCATTATATATAAACATTTTAATTGATGATGCGAAGCTCTATGCATCATCTCTGGAATAGTATATCCAATTTTATCATTTAATTTAACTCCCCATTCTTTTTCAAATTTAGTTTTTACTTCTGGGTTATAAACTTTTTGATATCCTGGATATGAATCTGGAAGGCCTCCCATGTCACAAGAACCTTGGACATTATTTTGACCTCTTAAAGGATTGATTCCACCAAATTTAATCCCTATATTTCCACATAATAAAGCTAAATTAGATAGGCTCATTACTCCATTAGTCCCTGCTTTATGTTGAGTTATTCCCATAGCATAAAAAATTGATGCTACATCACTTGAATAAATTCTCGCAGCTTTCTCTATTAACTCTTTAGGTACTCCACATATATTACTTACATATTCTGGTGTATATTTTTCTACTAATTTTACTAATTCATCGAAATTTTCTGTATTTTTCTTTACATATTCCTTATTATACAAATTCTCTTTTATTATTATATGAATCATTCCATTAACAAGAGCAATATTTGTTCCTAAATTTAATTGCAGAAATACATCTGCGTCATCAGCTAAATCGATCATTCTTGGATCGGCAACAATCACTTTTGCGCCATTTAATTTAGCTGTTTTTATTTTAGATCCTATAACAGGGTGATTCTCTCTAGGATTTGACCCTATTATAAAGATAACTTTTGAGTCTACAACTTCTTCTATACTATTAGTCATAGCTCCACTTCCCAACGTAGTTGCTAACCCGGCAACCGTTGAACTGTGTCAAAGACGAGCGCAATGGTCAACATTATTTGTTCCAATTACTGCTCTAAAAAGCTTTTGAAAAATATAATTATCCTCATTTGTGCATCTTGCTGAAGTTAGTCCTCCAAAAGAATCTGAACCATATTTCTCTTTAATTTCCATTATATTTTTTTGAATAAGATTGTAAGCTTCTTCCCACGATGATGCTTCTAGTTTACCATTTTTTCTTATATATGGTGTATTTATCCTATCTGGATGATTTACAAACTTATAACCAAATTTACCTTTTACACATAGTAGTCCATCATTAGGAGCTACATTTGCTGGTTTTGCTTCAACTATCTTATTATCTTTAACTAAAAAATCAATTTGACATCCTACACCACAATATGAACAAGTAGTTCTAACACTTTTAGTTTCCCATGATCTATATTGTTCTTTTTCCTTTGGTAATAAAGCTCCTACAGGACATACACTCACACAATTTCCACAAGACATACATTTAGTATTATTAACTTTCTCTTCTTTTATAGGACCTGCATATTTCCTTCCATTTTCTTCCTTAATTTCTAATATATTACTTCCTTGTAAATTTTTACAAATTTCCACACATTTTCCACATGCTATGCATTTATTAGGATTTATTACATAAAATGGATTGGAATTATCTATTAATAAACTTTCCTTAAAATCATTCTTATTTTGATGAACTTCATATTCATAACAATAATCTTGTAATTTACATTCCCCTGATTTTTTGCATCCTAAACAATCTAAAGCATGTTCTTTAATTATATTCTCCAATATCTCTTTTCGTTTTTTAAGCACTAATTCACTATGAGTTTTTATTGTAGAATTATCTTTTAGCATAGTTTTACAAGCTTTCTCTAACTTGCCATCTACTTCTACAACACATATTCCACATTCTTGTTCATTTTTTTTTATTCTTTCATCATGACATAATGTTGGAATTGTTATACCCAAATCACTTAAAAAGTCTAAAAGAGTTTTGTTTTTTATAAAATTATACTCTTTTTTATTGACCTTTATACTCAATTTTTTCCTCCTTAAAAATATTACTAACCTTAATGAGTATAAAGTTTTTTCTTTTTATAAAAAATATCTTTTAGTCACTTTTTTTATAGTAAAAAATAATACTATTTTTTTCACAAATTACTTTTTTACAATTTTCGTACATATAAATAAAATATTTTTTTAAAAAAAGTACTTTTTTTCACTTTTTTTTAGAGAAAAAGATTGTTTTTAAAAAAAATATAATATATTATAATAAATAAAATTTAGGAAGTGATTTTATGAATCAAAATATTATTTACAAATTAGAGGATTTAATAAAAAATAATAATAAAACTCTTTTTTATGAATATTTAAAAATTCTTAATCTATATAAATTTTTTATCGAAAGTGTTCAAGAATTTGTTTTAGAAGATCAATTAGAAATAATTACATTTTTTCATGAAAAAGCTTTAAATAAAAATTTTAATATTTATGATATTTTAAATAAAAAAGAATCTTCAATTTTTATAACTAATAAAACAAAAGAAAAAAACTTTAAGCTAGCTTTAGAATATTATCAAAATAGAACCCTTTATTCTTTAGATTCATGTCAAAGTATAGATGCAATCAAGAAAACCAATAAATATACGTATTCTGTTATTGATTTTTTAGTTAAAAATACTTCTTTAATATCTAATGTTTATGATTTTAATAAAGAGATGTTCCAAGAAAAATTAGAATATTTTTCTTCTGATAAAGAATTTTATGAAATATACTCTGATAAATATTGTGATATTATTTTAATTAAAAAAAATTTTTTTCAAGAATTTAATCCTTCTTTATTTTCTAGTTTTGGTTTAACTTTAAGATTTTGCGAATTAGGACAAATAGGTTTTAAAAAAGATACTATAATATTAAATGAAAATGAAGCCCTTGTAACAAATGGAATATCTTTAGGTCAATATAAAGTATTAACAAACGAAATTAACTATCTTACTATACACATAAAAGATAAATTTCTTAAAGATTTTAATATAAAAGATATTAATTATTCTATGAAAAAACTACCTTGGAAAATTGAAAAAAAATCTTCCTTACTTTTTGAAACTTTAAATACTTTAAAAAATAATAAAATTCTCATTTTAAATTTTCTAACAAAAATAATGCTTGAGCTTTTAAATGAAAAAAATAGCTTAGATTTTAAAGTACTTTCTGAAAATAATATTATAAAAATAACTAAATTCATTGATAATAATCTTGATAATCCTAGTTTGTCAATAAACTACTTACAAAATATATTTGGTTTTAATAAAAATATTTTAATTCAACTTTTCAAAAAAAATTACAATATTTGTCCATCTAAGTATATTATAAATAAAAAGCTTGAATATGCCTCTACTCTTCTTATAGAAACTGAATTATCTGTAACAGAAATTGCATCTAAATTAAATTTTTCAAATTCTAGTAAATTTTCCTTAAATTTTAAAGGTAAATTTTTATATACGCCTTTACAATTTAGAAAAAAATATAAAGAACTTAAGTAAGATTATTATTTATTTTGATATTTTTCCTTTTTTTATATATAATCATAAGTAAGAATTACATAATTATGGAGGATGCTTATGAAAAGTTTTTTAGAAGGTGTTATTAATAGAAACAAATATATGTGTGAACTCGGAAAAGTAGCTGATTATATTCCTGGTTTATCTACGGCTGATAAAAATCACCTAGGTATATGTATAATAGATACATCTGAAGAAAGTGTTATAGCAGGAGATGCTGATGTTAAATTTACTCTTCAAAGTATTTCAAAACCTTTAACTCTAATGTTAGCTCTACTTGATAGAGGAGAAAAATATGTTTTTTCTAAAGTAGGAATGGAACCTAGTGGTGATGCTTTTAATTCCATTCGAAAATTAGAAACTGGCAGAATGAGAAAGCCATTTAATCCCATGATTAATGCTGGTGCTATTGAAGTATGTTCTATGATAAAAGGAAAAGATAGTAATGAAAAATTTGATAGAGTTCTAAATTTTATTAAACTAATATCTGAAAATAATGATTTAAAAGTTAATGAAGAAATTTATAGAGGTGAAAAAGAAACTGGAAATAAAAATCGTTCTATGGCTTATTTTTTAAAAGGTGAAGGACTTATTGCTGGAGATGTTGAAGATGTTTTAGACATTTATTTTAAGCAGTGTTCTATTGAAGTTACTGCTATTGATTTAGCTAAAATTGGATTGTTTTTAGCTAGAGGAGGCATTCTAAAAAATGGAGATCGAATAGTTAGTGAACACATTGCTACTATTGCTAAAACACTTATGACAACTTGTGGAATGTACGATGGTTCTGGAGAATTCGCAATAAAAGTTGGTGTTCCTTCAAAATCTGGTGTGGGTGGAGGAATTTTATCTGTTGTTCCTGGAAAAATGGGAATTGGAGTTTTTGGTCCATCTTTAGATCTTAAAGGTAATTCTATCGGTGGAATTGCTGTTCTTGAAGAAATCGCAGAAAATTTTAAATTTAGTATTTTTAATTAAAAGGAGTTATTATGTTTAAATATTTTGATCATAAAGTTATAAAAACAGCTCTAGCTTCTTTTTTATCTTATTATCTTGCTGATTATTTTGGCATAAAATATGGCCTTACTGCGAGTATTATCGCTATTATTTCCATTCAAGCAACTAAAAGTGATAGTATAAAAATTACAATCGAGCGGTTTTTTGCAGTTATCTTAGGAATGTCTCTTTTTATATTATTATCATCATTTTTAGGATACCATTATATCACCTTAGGAATTTTTATTCTTCTTTTTATGCCATTATGCATCAAATTTAGAATTGTTCAAGGTTTTTTAGTTACTACTGTATTAGCCACACATATTCTAAGTGAAAAATCAATCTCTTTAGATTTTTTACTTAATGAATTTTATGTTTTAATTTTAGGACTATCTGTTGGAAATATTTTAAATCTTTATATGCCAACTAATTCTAAAACAATCGATTTAATTAAAATGAAAGTCGATTTAATTTTAAAGCAAATTCTTTCTGATATTTCTGAAAGTTTAAAATGTAGTTGTGTATCTGTAAATGAAGATAAAAATTTTAAATCTTTAAAAGCTACTATAGAAGAAGGACGTAAATTTTCTTTATTAGACTATGATAATTCCTTATTTGATAAATGTAATGAAAATTTAAACTTTTTCTCTATGAGAAGAAGACAATATAGAATTTTAACTAGAATGAGAACATGCTTTAAAAGATTATACATTACTCATGAATATAGTCTAATTATTGCTGATTTCATTAGTAAAGTTTCAGAAAATGTTGAAGTTGATAAAAAAACTACTCCATTAATTAAAGAGCATAAAGAATTAAAAGAATTATTTTCAAACTTTCCTCTTCCTAAAACCAGAGCAGAATTTGAAAATAGAGCCACTTTATTTCAACTTTTACAAGAAATGGAAGAATTTCTTAATGCTAAAATTGAATTTAAAAAAGATTATGATAATTAATCTTTAAACCTATTATAAAGGAGTGCCCATGTTAGATAAAAATAAAAGACAAATAAATTACTTAAGATTGTCTATAACAGATCATTGTAACTTAAGATGTCAGTATTGTCTTCCTGAAAAAGATACAAACTTTTATAATAATTGTGATCTATTAAGTAGTAAGGAGATAGAAAAAATTGTTAGAGCTTTTTCTTTAATTGGTATAAAAAAAATTAGAATAACAGGTGGCGAACCTTTAGTTAGAAAAGATTTTAATGAAATTTTGGAAAAAATAAATCATATTAAAGGAATTGAAAAAATCGCTATCACTACAAATGGATTTCAACTTTTGGAAAATTTAGATTTATTTAAAAAAAATGGATTAAATAGAATTAATATAAGTTTAGATAGTTTAAATGCTAAAAAATATAATGAAATTACTCGTGGCGGTGATTTTGATAAAATTTTTAAAACTATTAAAGAAGCAACTTTAAAAAATTTTGAAAAAATACGTTTAAATGTTGTTATCATGGAAGGTATCAATGATAATGAAATTTTAGACTTTGTCAATTTAACTAAATATTTAGATATTGGTGTACGTTTTATTGAAATAATGCCAATTGGAGAAGGTAAAAAATTTACTTCTGTTAAGAATTCAGACATTTTAAATCTTATAAAAAAACATTATTTATTAGAAAAAAATTCGAATCTCTCTACTGACGGACCTGCTTCTTATTATAAAGTTTCTGGATTTATAGGAGAGGTTGGTTTCATTAGTCCTCTTTCAAATAGATTCTGTGATAGTTGTAATCGAGTTAGAGTAACTTCTAACGGATTTTTAAAACTATGCTTACATTATAATAAAGGAATTGATTTAATGCCATATTTAAAAGATGAGACTTCTGTAGAAACTTTAGCGATGATTATTGAGAAAGCTATCTACGATAAAAAACCAAAAGAACATCACATGAATAATAGTGAGAATATCAACGATATAGAATCAAAGGGTATGAACAAAATAGGAGGATAACATGGGAAAAGTTATAGCAATTTGTATAAGTGAAAATAAGGGGACTGAAAAAGTTGTTGTTGAAAGTGGAGTTTTGATTGAAAACTTTGGATTAGAAAAAGATGCTCATGGAGGAAATTGGCATAGACAAATTAGTTTATTAGAACTTGAAAAGATTGATGATTTCAATAATAAGGGGGGAAATGTTGATTTTGGAGCTTTTGGAGAAAATCTAATAATTCAAGGTATAGACTTAAAAAATCTTGCCGTTGGTAGCATACTACAAATTGGTACATCTCTTCTTGAAATAACTCAAAAAGGAAAACAATGTCATCATCACTGTAAAATATACCACAGAGTTGGAGATTGTATAATGCCTCGTGAAGGTGTTTTTGCAAAAGTATTAAAAGGAGGAATTATTTTTCCAAATAATGAAATTAAAATAATCAAATCTCCTATAACATTAGAAGCTTGCGTTGGTTCATATTCTGAAGCTATTACTGCCATAAGTAAAGGAGCTAATAGAGTTGAGCTTTGCGAAAATCTATTTGAAGGTGGAACAACTCCATCTTATGGAACTATTAAAAAAATTAGAGAACTTGCTATTCCTGCTTTTGTAATGATTAGACCTAGAGGTGGAGATTTCTGCTATTCTCAAGCTGAAATTGAAATTATGAAAGAGGATATTAAGGTTTGTAAAGAGCTTGGTGTACTTGGAGTTGTTTTTGGCGTTTTAACAAAAGATAATAAAATTGATTATCCTCTTTTAAAAGAGCTTGTTGAACTTTCAAAGCCAATGAGCATAACTTTCCATAAAGCTATTGACGAAATCGAAAATCCAGAAAATGAAATATTGAAACTAGCAGAAATTGGAATAGATCGAATTTTAACCTCTGGTAAAAAAGCTACTGCCTTTGAAGGAGCTGAACTTTTAAATAAATTTATTAAAATTGCTCAAGATAAAATAAAAATTATCGTATGTGGTGGAGTAACATCTGATAATTTTGAAGAAATTAATAAATTAATTCCTAGTACAGAATATCACGGTAAAAAAATAGTTTAGAATATAAAAATGACGGAATTTGTACTTTCCGTCATTTTTTATTATATTTTTCTTGATTTTTATTCACTTTTATTCTAAACTATTAAAGTTGTATATTAGTATTATTACATACATGAATTATGGGAGGGTTATATTTATGAAATTTTTTAACAAAAAGTATATAAGTCTTTTTACTTCTTTACTTTTAATGACAACTTTAGCTCAAGGAAAAGAATTTATTTCTTCTGCCAAAGGATATAATGGTGATATTAAAGTAAAAGTTGATATTGTAAATAATGAGATTAAAAATATCAGCATTTTGGAAGAAAAAGAAAGTGATTTTACAAAAGATGGTATGAATTCTATCATCACTGATATTATTGAAACTCAATCTGTTAAAGTAGATAATGTTGCAGGTGCTACTTCTACTAGTGTTGGATTAAAAAGAGCTGTAGATAGAGCTATTAAAGAATCTAAAGCAAAATTAACTCCAAAAGAAAAAAAGGTTATAGTTTATAACGATGTGACAACAGATGTTGTTATTATTGGTGGAGGTGGAGCAGGTCTTTCTGCTGCTATTGCTGCTAAAGATAAGGGCTCAAATGTTATATTAGTTGAGAAAGCAGCTATTCTTGGAGGAAATACTAATTATGCCACGGGTGGACTTAATGCTGCTGAAACTTCTATCCAAAAAAATAAAGGTATTAAAGATTCTGTTGAAATTTTTATAGATGATACTATGAAAGGTGGAAAAAATACAAATAATAAAACTTTAGTTGAAAAAATGGCTAATTCTTCTGCTGAAATTGTAGACTGGCTAATAGAAAAAGGCGCTGATTTAACTGATCTTGGAAGAATGGGTGGACAAAGTGTAGATAGAACACATAGACCTACTGGGGGAGCTCCTGTTGGACCAAATATGATTGCAGCTCTTTCTAAAACTGCAAAAGAATCAGGAGTTGATATTAAATTATCAACTTTTGCTGAATCTATCATTTATGATGGTGAAGCCGTTAAAGGAATTGTTGTTAAAGCTCCAAATGGACAAAAATATAATATAAATTCTAAAGCAGTTGTTATTGCAACTGGTGGTTTTGGAGCTAACTCAGATTTAATTGTTGAAAATGTTGCTTCTTTAAAAGGATTTGGAACTACTAATCACAAAGGTGCTACTGGTGATGGAATAATTATGACTAAGCCTCTTAACGTTGATTTAGTTGATATGGAACAAATTCAAACACACCCAACAGTTATTCCTACTAATAGTGTTATGATTACTGAAGCTGTTAGAGGTAATGGAGCTATTCTTGTTAATAGAGATGGTAAAAGATTTATTAATGAGTTAGATACTAGAGATGTTGTTTCTAAAGCAGAACTTAATCAAAAAGGTGGAAGTGCATACCTTATGTTTGATGAAAATGTTAAAAAGAGTTTAAAAGCTATAGATAGTTATGATAAAAAAGGATATTTGACTAAAGGGAATACAATTGAAGAACTCGCTAAAAATTTAAATATCCCTTCTAACGAGTTAGAGAAAACTTTCTCAAAGTATAACGAAAGTGTTAAAGCTGGTGTTGATTCTGAATTTAATAGACAAAGTTTACCAACTTTATTATCACAAGGTCCTTTTTATAGTGTAGAAGTTGCTCCTGCTGTTCATCACACTATGGGGGGAATCAAAATAAATGAAAATGCTGAGGTTTTATCTAATGGAAAGCCTATAAAAGGTCTTTATGCTGCTGGTGAAGTTACTGGTGGAATACACGGTTCTAATAGATTAGGTGGAAATGCCGTTGTTGATATAACTGTTTTTGGTAAAATCGCTGGAGAAAATGCAAGCTATTTTTCTAAATAATTGTTTATTTTAAAAACTATAAGTTTGTAAAACGCATTTAATGATTTATTAAATGCGTTTTTTATTTGTTTTTTTTGATTTTTGTATTGCTTTATAGAACAAATTATGATAAAATCAGTTGAGACTATACCACATCAATAGACTCGATATATTTCATAAATGGAAATTGTGAAAAAATATTTTCAATTTTTGCACTTATTCCATAAATTCACTTTATTATTAGGGAGGAAAAAATGTCTACAAAATCTGCAACAAAAAAAATGAGCTTTTTTGAGAGATTCTTAAACTTTGTTGAAGTTACAGGAAATAAGTTACCTCACCCAGTTGCCATGTTCTTTGGTTTCTTTGTGATAACTATTATATTTTCTATGATACTTTCTTACACTGGTGTTTCTGTAAACTATAAAGAAATCTCAAGAACTACCGGACAAGTTATTGAAAAAACAACTTATGTTCAAAATCTTTTAACTAGAAGCGGTATTAGAGGAATTTTCGGTTCAACAGTTAAAAACTTTACAGGGCATGCGGCATTAGGGTCAATTGTTGTTGCTATGCTTGGAGTTGGTTTAGCTGAGGGAACTGGATTACTAAATTCTATAATTAAAAAAATTGTTATTTCAACTCCTAAACAACTAGTTTCAGCTATTGTTGTTTTTGCTGGAGTTATGTCAAATATTGCATCAGATGCTGGGTACGTTGTTTTAATTCCCCTTGGAGCAGTAATTTTCTTATCTTTTGGAAGACATCCACTTGCTGGTATTGCAGCTGCTTTCGCTGGAGTTTCTGGTGGATTCTCTGCTAACCTTTTAATCGGTACTACTGATCCATTACTTGGTGGAATTACAACATCTGCAGCACAAATTGTTTTACCTGGATATTCTGTTACTCCAACTGCAAACTTCTTCTTTATGTTTGCTTCTACTTTCTTTATAACAGCTGTTGGAGCTTGGATAACAGATAAAGTTGTTGAACCTAGATTAGGAGACTATAATGGTCCTAAAGTTGATATTAACTTAAACGATCAAATTAGTCCTGAAGAGAAAAAAGGATTAAGAGCTGCTGGATTAGCTACAATCGGATTTATTATTTTAGTTTTACTTATGGTTATTCCTGAAAATGCTATTTTTAGATTAACTCCTGAAGAAATTACAAAGTTTATAGCTGAAAATAATAGAGAACCTGGAACTATGGAAATTTTAAAACCTTTCTTTAGTGATTCTATTGTTTACATTCTTATGTTGGCATTCTTTATTCCTGGACTTGCTTATGGTGTTGCGGCAAAAACTGTAAAATCACACAAAGATGTTATCAAGTCAATGACTAAAGCAATGGCTTCTTGTGGACAAGTTTTAGTTATTATCTTTGTTTCTGCTCAATTCGTATATGTTTTCTCTAAATCAAATATAGGAATTGTTATTGCTGTTAAATTAGCTGATGTTTTAAAAGATCTTGGAATATCTGGAATTTGGGCAGCTGTAGGATTAATATTCTTAACTGCATTTGTTAACTTATTTATTGGTGGAGCTTCTTCTAAGTGGTTAATGCTTTCTCCTGTTTTCATACCTATGTTCGTTGAATTGGGATTAACTCCTGAGTATACTCAATTAGCATATAGAATTGGAGATTCGACTACTAATATAATTTCTCCTCTAATGTCGTATTTCCCTATCATAGTTGGATTTGCATCTAAATATGAGGAAAAAGAAGGATCTATGGGAATTGGAACTATCATTGCAATGATGCTTCCATATTCATTAGTTTTCTTAATTGGATGGTCAATTATGTTTATTGCATGGACTTACTTAGGATTACCTATTGGACCTGGAGTTAGCATGTTTATGTAAAAAAAATAAAAGGATGAAGAAAAAATTCTTCATCCTTTTTTATATATCTTTTTCTTCTCCAACTTCAATTAAATCTATATATTTTTTCATTTCTTTTCTAGAACTTTCACCTTTTGAAAAGATAGTTATCACTTCAGTAGGATTCAATGTTCTTATAAAGCTGTTCAGCATAACTAAATCCATACTTTTTTCTCCACCGAAATAGCTATTTTTTATATGTCCTATATTTGCAATCATAATATCTATAGGATAATATATCAATGTTTTTATTATATTCTCTTGATAAATTGTTTCTCCTGTTACATAAATTCTTTTTACTTTACCAAGTTTATCTATTATAGTTACAAGATACCCATTCGCTTTTCCTAATATTGGATTTGATAAAAACCCTCCTCCTTTATATGTTGGAATGACCTCAATTACTATTTTATAACCTTTTATCTCTAGGTCTATTTTTTTAAACCAATCTACGAAATAGATATTTGCATTTTTTTTATCTCGTAAATATTTTCCACACTCTTTCCTTGAAATAATCTTAGCTTCATCTTCTATAACCTTAACTCCCTCTTCGTCAAAAGAATCAGGATTACACTCTGTAATTAACCAAAGCTTTATATTTTTAAAAGAATCATCCATAGGAGAGACTAATTTAACATCACTATTTTTTTTTAAAATAAATGATGGATTACAACCGATTTTAAATTTTTTGTCAACTTCTAAAAACCAACAAGTTTTACCTAAAAATTTAAATTTAAACTCCATAATACTCTCATCCTCCCAAAATTTACTTATGTATTTTTTCTAAAAATATATAAGTATTCCTTTTAAATAAAAAAAAAGATACCCTTAAGATATCTTTTTTATTTTTCTGTTTTTATAACTCCATTTATATATTCTACTTTTATAACTTTATCAGTAAAAGGTACTTCTTGAGTAATAAAACCTGTAAATAACTTATCTTTATAATATAATTTAGTTCCTTTTAATTCTAAGTTTTCATCTCCAAATTTAACTTCTTTTTTCATACATCCAACTAGCGATAGTATCGCTATAAATAATACTAATTTTTTCATTATCTAACTCCTAACTATTTTTTAATTTTATTATAACATATTCTTTATTTAAATATTATTGAATTTTATATTTAATTAAAAAGGATTTTATTTTTTTAATAGTATTTTAATGTATCATAATTATTTTAACTAAATAGATTTTAAAGGTGGTGTTATGAGTACTGATTTCGCAATATTAGCATTTTTTAGCTTAATGTTAACCTATCTTTTAATTTGTGAGATATTTACTATTTTATTTAGACTTACTGGACTTACAGAAGAAACTGCACGTTTTCAAGTTATTTCTATGCTAACAACTTGTGGTTTTACAACTGTTGAAAGTGAGCTTATTACATCTTCTAGAAAACGAAGAAAATTGGCTTTTGTAACAATACTTTTTGGTTATATATTTTCTGTTACAATTGTTTCCATGGTTATAAATTTTTTTATGAGACTAACTGATGGAAATATTTTTCATTTAATTGTTAAAGTTCTTATCGCAATAATTGCACTTATTATTATCTGGTACTCTCTTTTAAAAGTTAATTTTGTAAAAAATAATTTCGATCGCTTTATAAGTAAAATTGGTATTAAAGCAATGTTTAAAAATCAGCATAATCCGATAATGATTCTTGGAGTTTTTAAAACCGAAGTTATTGCTGAAGTTACAATAACTAATCTTCCTGAGGAGTTATCTCAAGTTCAATTAAAAAATTCTAATATTCGTTTAAACTACACTCTTCAAATTTTAACTATTATAAAAAATGATGATGTCTCTGTTGGTGTAACTGGTGAAAGTATTTTAGAAAATGGTGATAAAGTCATTATCTTTGGAACTTTAAAAAATATAAAAAAACTTTTTGTAAAAGAAAAAGATTTTTTATAAATTGCTATTGATGTTTTCTTATTTATGAGGTATGTTTATAATAACCCTAAATTATTTTTTAAAGGAGGCATTATGAAAAATATAGTATTTGATATTGGTAATGTTCTGCTAGATTTTCATCCACAAGAATTTTTAAAAGGATTAGGATTTGAAAAAAATATTGAAGATAGGTTATACAAATTAATTTTTTTAAGCGACGAATGGAAAGAGTTAGATCGTGGTTCTATCGACTATGAAATTGCTGAAAAGATTTTTAAGACAAAAGCTCCTGATTTAAAAAAAGAGATATCTATTGTTCTTGATAAGTGGCACGAAATGCTTATTCCTATTGAAGCAAATGTTAATCTCTTAAAATCATTAAAAGATTATGGATATAATATTTATTATCTTTCTAACTTTCAAAAAGATGTTTATGAGAAAATGTATAATAAGCATGATTTTTTAAGAATTGGGAATGGTGGCGTTATTTCATATCAAGTTAATACTTTAAAACCTGATCATTTTATATATGCAATTCTTCTTTCAAAATATAATTTAGATCCTAGTGAAACACTATTTATAGATGATAATTTCGATAATATTGAAGAAGCTAAAAAAATAGGTTTTCATAGTGTATTATTTACAAATTGTGATGAACTTAAAAATTCGATTAAACCACTACTTTAATTTTAAAATATAATAAAAAGAACTCTAATTTTTTAAGAGTTCTTTTTTATTTTATTATTTTTACAATAATTTGAATTAATATAGGATAAAAACTTACAATTGATACCAATCTCATTAATTGGATAATCGCAACTTTTGGAGTATCCGCTCCCATTTCACTTGCAATAATAGAAATATCTGATACTCCTCCTGGTGCTGCTGAAAAAAGAGACGTTGCTATATTAAAGTTACTTGATTTATAAACTATTAAGCCAATAATAATATTCATAAATAAAAATCCTATAATAACAATAACAACCAAATGTAACAACTGTCCCATTTCTAAAACATCTTTTAAAGATACTTTAGTTCCTATCAAAGCTCCTCCAAACATCTGAATTAATTGTCTCAAAGGAATTGGCATAACTCCTCTATTCAAAAAAATATTAAATATTCCAACTCCAATCATAGAAAAACTCAAGGCTCCTGCTGGTACTTTTGATAAATACCCTATATATCCTATTACAATTCCAACAACTATTGTTAAAATTATATTCTCTAAACTATTTTTCTTATCAGATTTACTTTTTTCATAAGTTTTTACTACTTCAGCCTCTCCTTTTTTTCTTATTATTTTCTTTAAAAAAATAGGGATAACTCCTATTACAGATATTAATCTAATTAGTTGAAACATTACAACTTTAGCTGAATCAGCATTTAACTCATGAGCAATAAGTGTCATATCCATCATACCACCGGGAGCAGTTGAAAATAATGCTGTTGCTAAATCCAATGATGAATTCTTGTAAAGTATATACCCTAAAATAAAATTCATTAATGCCATACAACTAACTATTAGTATTGCTGGCTTTAATACCTCTCTTAATCCTAAAATATCCTTCTTTTCTATTCTTGCACCAATAAATGCTCCTGTAGCTATTTGTGTCAATATCTTATATTCTTGTGGCATTATAGCCTTACCTGAAAATAAATTAAAAATCGAAACCAAAACCATAGATCCAATCATAGCTCCTGCTGGTATTTTTAATTTTAAACCAATTTTCCCTCCAACTATAGCTACAATTATAGTTATTAAAAACTCCATCATCCCCTCCAAATAATATCGTTGAATTTATCTTATCATATTTCTTGAAAAAGATATATTTTTTCTTAACTTATTCTATTGATAATAACTTATTTATGAGGTATACTCGCAATAATAGGTTTTTATAGTCATTAATATAATTTATATGGAGGTATGTATTTATGAAAACATCATATAATGAAAAATTATTAAGAATCAATTTAACAACCAATGAAATAAAAGTAGAGCCTTTAAATTTAGAAATTGCTAAAAAATTTATTGGTGCAAGAGGACTAGGGAGTAAAATTCTTTTAGACGAAATCGATCCTAGTGTTGATCCTTTATCGAGCGAAAATAAATTAGTTATTATGACTGGACCTGTTACTGGAGCATCTGTTCCAACAGGTGGCAGATATGTTGTTGTTACAAAATCTCCTCTTACTGGTATGATTGCTTGCTCTAACTCCGGTGGTGAATGGGGGGCTAAATTAAAATATTCAGGTTTTGATGGCATTATCATAGAAGGTAAAAGTAATACTCCTAAATATTTATATATTAATGATGACAAAGTCGAAATTTTAAATGCACATCATGTTTGGGGAAAAACTAGTACTGAAACTGATATTTTTTTAAAAGAGAAATATCCTCAAGCTTCTGTTTTGAATATTGGTCCTGGCGGTGAAAATCTCTCTCTAATGGCTGCTATTATAAATGACACTGATCGAGCTGCTGGTAGATCTGGAGTAGGAGCTGTTATGGGATCTAAAAATTTAAAAGCAATTGTTGTTAATTCCTCAAAAAATTCAATCCCTGTTAATAATCCAGATGCTCTAAGAAAAGAATTAGTTATAGCAATGAAAAAAATAAAAGAAGATGGTGTAACTGGTACTGGTCTACCTACTTATGGAACTGCTGTTCTTGTAAATATTATAAATGAAACTGGAAGTTTTCCTACAAACAATTGGCAAGGATCATATTCTCAAAATGCAGAAAATATAAGTGGAGAAACTCTTACTGAGAAATATTTAAAAAGAACATATAACTGTCACCGATGTCCAATAGGTTGTGGACGAGTTGTAGAACGAGAAGGAAAAGAAATTGGTGGTCCTGAATATGAAACTTTATGGGCATATGGTGGAAATTGTGGAGTCTACGATATACCTACAATTAATGAAGCTAATTTTTGGTGTAATGAACTTGGATTAGATGCAATCTCTGTACCTTGTACTATTGCAGCTGGAATGGAACTATACGAAAAAGGCCTTATTTCTGACAATGATTGCGAAGGTATTCCTTTAAAGTTTGGAAGTAAAATTGCTGTAGTTGAGTGGACAAAGAGAATTGGATTTGGAGAAACCTCTCTTGGCAAATTAATGGCTTTAGGTTCACAAAGATTATGTGAACATTATGGTCACCCTGAAATATCAATGTCTGTTAAAAAACAAGAACTTCCTGCCTACGATGCTCGTGGAATACAAGGCATTGGTTTAAATTATGCTACTAGTAATCGTGGAGGATGTCACGTTAGAGGCTATATGATATCTCCAGAAATTCTAGCTCATCCTGAGTTACTAGATCGGACTGTTACAGATAATAAAGCCTCTTGGACTAAAATATTCCAGGATTTAACTGCTGTTATCGATTCTATGGGAATATGTCTGTTTACTTCTTTTGCTCTTAATGCAGAGGATTATACTAATTTCTTAAATGCTGCTACTGGTACGGAGCACACTGTAACATCACTTTTAGATACTGGTGAACGAATTTATAATCTAGAAAGAGTTTTCAATAAAAGGGCCGGAATGAAACCTGAAGATGACCAACTTCCTAAACGTCTTTTAAAAGAAGCTATTGTAAATGGTCCTTCCAAAGGACTTAAAAGTAAACTTGACATAATGCTTCCTGAATATTACAAAGCTCGTGGATGGGAAAATGCCTTCCCTACAAAAGAAACTCTACAAAAACTAGGATTAGAAGATTTATGTTAGAGATTCGCTTTTTTGCTACTCTTAGAAATAATAGAGGAAATATTGTAAAAATACCGTTTTATCAAGATATTACAGGAGTTCAACTTCTTAAAATCTTTAACATTTCACAAGATCAAGTATCTATATTTTTAGTTAATGGCTTTCATCGCTCTTTAGATACAAAACTTTGTAATGACGATGTTATTTCAATTTTTCCACCTGTTGGTGGTGGCTAATGGAAAAAAGATATATCAAAAATTTTGACTCATTAAGTGAATTTGAACAAGAAATTATAAAACAAAAAAACATTTTAGTTATTGGCCTTGGTGGTCTTGGTGGATTTGTTTTAGACTCTTTAGCTCGGCTAGGAGTAAAGAAAATTAAACTCATCGATTTTGATAATTTTGATATTACTAATTTAAATCGCCAACTTTTATCGACGGAAAAAAATATTGGTTTCTCTAAAGTTTTAGAGGGAAAAAAATATATTAACTCAATTAATTCTTTGATTAATGTAGAAATTTTTAATTATAAATTTGAAGAATGTTGCTTTAAAACTATTTTTAAAGACATAGATATCGTTTTCGATTGCTGTGATAATATAATTACTAAGTTCAATATTGAAGAACAATGTCAAATTTTCAACATACCCCTTATTTATGGAGCCGTTGCAGGATATTTTGGACAAGTTAGTTGTATTTTACCTAATTCTCCTTTATTACAACAAATTTATCCAAAAAAAAATATTGAAGGAGTGGAAAGTAAAACAGGTAATCTTTGTTTTGTAGTATCAATTGTAGCATCTTTACAAATAAATCTTTTTCTTAAATTAATTTTAAAAAAAATAATAAAAACTAATGGTTTTTATTATATAGATATAAATATTTTTGAAATTCAATGGATTTCTTTTGAAATTAAAAAGGAAAAATGAACTATTTTCAATAAATTAATTATAGATATCAATATATTTGGAGGTTTTTATGAAAAAAGCACTTGTTATTTTTAAAAGTGGAGATGATCTTAATTTAATAATTGAAAGTTGTCTTTCATTAAAAAAAGAATTTGGTTTTGAGATAACTCCTGTTTATGCATTAAATGTAAATCCTTTTATTAACAATTCTGAGGACTCAGCAAATCTTCTTGAAGATTTTTCTGAGCTTCAAGATGATTTTTTAGATAAAACAAAAGAAAAATTAATTGAACACAAATTAAATGCTCACCTACTTACAATCGTTCAAGTTACTACAGAAAACTTAAAAAATCTTTTAAGATTAAATGATCTTCTTGTTTATCAAGAAGGATTATTTTTAGGAGATCTCTTTTTAGAAATTTTAAAAACTATCTATAGACCAATTATAGTTTTAAGAGGTAAGCCTTTAAGTTTTGAAAATATTGGTATTGTATCTGATGATGGAATAAAAGTTAATAAAAGTGTTTATAACTTCCTTACTTTATTTTCAAATACAGATATTGAAAAACTTGATGTTTTTACATGGAACTATAAGAAAAATGAGCATACTCTACTTGAACTTATTCACGATAAAGGAGTACTTCCAAATCTAAGAGGTTTTTCTTCACCTTTAGATGATATTGAGGATTTTTATTTTGAACTTAATAAAACCTCTCTTTTAATCATGGGAAATCTTAGTCATTCTTTTTTCTTTGAAAAAGTAACTAATCGTATGGGTTTAAACATTTTAGAGCATGTTAATACTCCAATTTTTATAGCTTAAAAGGAATTTAAAAAGAGACTTATCAGTCTCTTTTTTTTATGTTATAATCTACCTCAGCGTAAAAATTTTAAAAGGAGTTAATAATGAAATTTCGTTCAATTGATTTAGAGAAGGATTCTATAAGTAGGTTATTTTTTAATTTTTCTTTTCCTGCTGTTATGGGAATGTTAATATCGGCTTTCTATGTTATTGTTGATGGCATTTTTATTGGTAGAGGAATTGGTGGAGATGGTTTAGCTGCTATAAACTTAGCTTATCCCATTATTACACTGACTATAGCTTTAAGTTTGATGTTTGGAACTGGTGGTGCAACAGTTATTTCTATAAAGCAAGGAGAAGGAAATTTAAAAGAAGTTAACCGATACTTTTCACATATGATTATTTTAAATGTTATATCATATATTCTTATTTGTTCATTAACTCTTATTTTTCAAGATAAAATAATTTTCTTGCTTGGAAGCAGTGAGAAACTTTTCTATTTAACCAAAGCTTATTTAATTCCTGGAGTTATTTTTAGTATATTTTTTATGCTTTCTATATCCTTAAATGCAGTTGTTAGAAACAATAATAGCCCAAATTTTGCTATGGCCTCTATGGGAATAGGTGCAATCGTCAACATTTTACTAGATGCTTTATTCATAATTAAGTTTAAGTGGGGAATGTATGGTGCTGCTTATGCTACTGGAATTGCTCAAATGGCATCTGCATTATTTTTACTCTCATATTTCTTTAGGAAAGACTGTAATATAAAATTTATAAAAGAAACTTTAAATTTACAAATTATAAAAAGAATCTGTTCAAATGGCTTTTCATCTTTTATTTTAGAGTTTGCTGTCGCTGTTATTACAATTTTATTCAACTCTACTTTAATGATTTTAACTGGCGAGATTGGAGTTGCTGCTTTTAGTATAATTGCATATATTTTCTATGTTTTTAGAATGATTTTTAATGGTTTAGCTCAAGGAATTCAACCCATCATTAGTTATAATTTTGGTGCTAAACATCGAGATCGAATTAAAGCAACTTTAATTTTAGGACATAAAATTTCTTTAATCGTTGCTTTATCAATTCTCTCTTTTGTTTATTTTGAAAGAGATTTTATTATAGAATTTTTTAATGGCGATATAGAATTAATTAAACTTGCTTCTAGAGGTCTTTTAATCTATTCCTCAGCTGTTATTTTTTTAGGAGCAAACTTTATAAATATATCTTATCTTCAATCTATGGAAAAATCTACTTTTGCTAATATTTTATCTTTTGGAAGAAGTTTTGTGTTTATTATTATTGGTATATTTACTTTACCTGATTTTATAGGAATTGATGGTGTTTGGCTTTCTTTACCTTTTGCAGATTTCATGACATTCATAACAGGTGCTGCAGTAACATTGAAAAGGAAAAATAGAAAAATCTTATAATTTTTTTTAGCTAGAAAAAGAAATTAACTTTTATTTAGTATATATTTAGCATAATACTTTTATAATAAAAGGAGGGAAACCTATGCTGCACTTTGTACACGACTTTGAATTCTTAGGACTAGCGAAGAAAAATTTTACTGATGATTATGGAAACGAGATGAGTCAACTATACTATATATATAAATGTAAAAAATGCCACAAAATTAGAATCAAAGAGTTTATGGTGTCTAAATCTGATGAATCTGATGGAATTCCTACAGTTTTAGGTTTATATCGTAATGCTCTTGATTGTGATGTAATTAAGGCTATTGAAATCTCTTAATCTTGCTGTAATTAAGGAGGCTATTAAATGTTTTTAAAAGAATTTAAAGAGTTTGCCATAAAAGGAAACGCTATAGATTTAGCTGTTGGTGTTATTATTGGTGGTGCTTTTGGAAAAATTGTTAGTTCTATTGTAAATGATATTTTAATGCCTATTATTGGTATATTTTTAGGTGGAGTTAATTTTAGCAATTTGAAGTATGTTATTAAACCTGCTGAAGGAACTGTGCCTGAGGCAGCTATACGATATGGTAATTTTATCCAATCTGTTGTTGATTTTACTATAATTGCATTTTGTATTTTTTTGATGGTTAAAGGTATTAATCATCTTCGTAAAAAAGAGGAGGCACCTCCTGCTCCTGGTCCTAGTAAAGAGGAGATTCTATTAACAGAAATCAGAGACCTTTTAGCTAAAAAATAACTTTAAACAAAAGAAAAGGATTGTCATACTTAGGACAATCCTTTTTTATTATTTTCTATTATCAAATTCTAACTTTATTTCATCTAATATTTTTTCACTTTTTAATATTTTTATTCCTGTTAAAACAAGAGCTAATACAGCTTCTTCCATACCTTTATAAGCTCCATCTTCAATTGTACACTGTGCTAATTCTCTACTATGACTAATTACATCCTTATATAAAGGTAAATATGGATGAATTGTGGCACACACATGACTTACATCTCCTGCATCAGTAGATCCACTATCCTCCGAATCTTTCATTTCAGTTATTCCGATATCTTTTAAACTTTCCTCATAAAGATTCATTAAGGTTTTGTTTGTTATTAAGTCTAAAAAACTTGTTTCATAGTTCTCTATTTCTAATTTAGTTCCTGAAGAAATTGCAGCACCTTTAGCGCAATTTAATACTTTTTCTAAAAGTGTATCCAATTCATTTTTATTTCTTGATCTTACATAAAAATTAGCTACAGCTAAATCTGGGATTATATTAGCCGCTTCTCCACCTTTTGTTATAATTCCATGTACTCTATCAGTTGGTAGTATTTGTTGTCTTAATGCATTTATTGTATTAAATAGCGTAATTACACCATCTAAGGCATTTATTCCTAAGTGAGGAGATCCAGCTGCATGAGAAGTTTTCCCCTTAAATGTAAATTGTAAAGCTTCCATAGCCTGACTCGAACTACTTCTCAAGTGTAAATTTCCACTTGTAGGATGAACTATCATCGCAACATCAATATTATTAAATGCTCCCGATTTTACCATAGCCACCTTTGCTCCATCTGTTTCTTCCGCTGGCGTTCCAATAACTAATACTTCTCCACCATATATATTTACAAACTCTCTTAAAAGTATTCCAGCAGCACTACTAGTTACACCTAAAATATTATGACCACATCCATGACCGATTTCTGGAAGCGCATCATATTCAGCTAAATAAGCTATTCTTGGTCCAGGTTTTTCTCCTACATAATTTGCTAAAAAGGCTGTTTCAATTCCACAATAACCTTTCTCTATAAAAAATCCATACTTACTTAAAATTTCACAATGTTTATCTCTTGCTTTAAACTCTTTTAAACCTAATTCTGGATTTTCAAAAAGATAGCTATTTAACTCTTTTAATTCTTCAAAAATTTCCATATATCTTTCTTTTAATTCTAATATAATTTTTTCCAAATTCATCCCTCCTAGTTTATTTTGAAATTTTTATTTAATATAAAGCTTTTATTTTTTTCTTTTTTATTAATAAACATAGTTTTAGCCAGATAAATTGCACTAAATCCAGCTACTAATTTGGCTACAATGAAAGGTAATATATTATCCGGAGAAACTCCTGCCACAAATCCCAATTGTCCTCCAAAAACATATGAACCTGCTACTGCAAATGCGCTATTTATTATTTTGCTATTATTATCCATTTTATTAAAAATTCCAAACATCGGTATACTGCTCACTAAAGATGCCATAAAACCAGCGGTCCCACTCTCATCTATTCCTAATAAAGATCCCATTTTTTTTAAAGTTTCTTTAAAATATTTCTCTATAAAATATAAAAATGGGTAAGCTCCGCTTAAAGTTAAAGCTACTCTTGTAACTATTTTCATACTTTCATCTATGGGATTTAATCCTTGAATTATTGAATATCCAAACATAGTTTCTATAATAGTTAAAACTAATCCTAAAGTTATTATTATTGTCATTCCTTTACCAAATTTATCAAATATTTTACAAGTTTTTTCTGGAAAAAACCATAATCCTGCACAAATAATTCCTGAAAAAACTACTACTGGAATTAGATTATGAATTATTAAAATCATATCAAGTCCCATAATTATTCCTGCTACAAAGCAACCTAAAGGAATTGTAGCTACACCACTTAATATTCCTTTAGAAAAATTCTCTTTTGACAAATCATCAATAATTCCAAAAGCTACAGGCATTGTAAAAATTACTACTGTTCCTAGCATTGAACCTAATATTATTCCTGAAAAATCAATTAATTCTTTATTTATTGCTAAATCTTTTGCTAAAAAATATCCTCCCATGTCTGTTGCTAAAATTGAGTTTATATATATCGAGGGATCTATCCCAGTTAAAAAGTAAAGTTTTTCAACAAATGGTTTTGAAAATTTTGAAATTAATGGACTTATCGATAAAATTCCTAACATAGCAAGTATCAAAGGACCTGCTACACATATTCCTTCT
Source organism: Cetobacterium somerae (assembly GCF_022430525.1). NCBI lineage: Bacteria > Fusobacteriati > Fusobacteriota > Fusobacteriia > Fusobacteriales > Fusobacteriaceae > Cetobacterium > Cetobacterium somerae. The sequence goes on from NZ_CP092520.1 coordinate 433,003, forward strand.
TGAAATCTTTTTCCATACCCCAATTTATTTCCAAAACATCTATCTAAGGCTCCTAAAACCGCAAAAAAAGTTAGAATAAAAAATATAACTTTCAACTTTAATCCTCCTAATTCTATTTTTATCAATTGATTATATCATGAATATAAAAAAAATCTAGTACTAACGTACTAGATTTCTATTTATTTTTATATTATTTTACAACTTTACTTCTAAATAAATCAAACACTTCTTTCACTGATAAAATCTCGTTAATTTTCCACGCATCTTTTCCTGCAAAGAAAATTCCTTCTAATGAATCTCCTTCATGACCTTTTATTAAACTATCTTTTACACAAAATTTTCTACTACATTTTTTTAAACAACTTGTACACTTTTTAGGAGTTAACTTTTCTTCATTAATAACTCTTTTTACATATGGTGATATTATAGCATTTGCTGGAAGACCTGCAGAACTCATAATTTGAACTACATCTCCCTCTTTTGAATTAACATACATCTCTTTAAACTCTTGACTTACTTCACACTCTTCAGTTGCTATAAATCTACTTCCCATTTGAATTCCATCTGCACCTAAAGCCATCATTCTTTCTGCATCTTCTGGTGTTATAACTCCTCCTGCACCAAAAACAGGTATTGAAACTCCTTTTACAATCTCTTCTACTATATCCCAAGAATCTTTATCTGTTCCCAGGTGTCCACCAGCATTTCCACCTTCTACAACGATGGCATCTGCACCTAACTTTTCAGCTATTTTAGCCAATTTTAAACTTGAAACTATCGGTACAATTTTAACTCCTGTTCCTTTTACAGTTTCAAAAATATCTCTTGAAAATCCTGCTCCACAAATTATCATATCAACTTTCTCTTCTATTGATACTTTTACAGCTTCTGCAAAATTTGATGCAGCTACCATTATATTTACTCCAAGTGCTCCACCTTTTTCTATAATCATCTCTTTTGCTTTTCTTATCTCTGCTCTAAATTCTTCTGCTGGAATAGCTGTTCCTGATATAACACCAACTCCACCTTGATTTGCTACAGCTGAAGCTAATCTAGACATTGATGCTCTTATTCCCATTCCTCCTTGAATAATTGGTACCTCTATATTTAAATCTCCTATTTTCACTTAAATTCACCTCCAAGTATAATAACACTTGTTATAATAACATATGTTATCAAAAAATGGAAACTTTTTTTATTTAAATTTCACCCTTGACTTTAAACAATATATGGAGTATATTCATATTAATGTTAAATAATATAACATGACACTTAGATAAGGAAATGAGGTTTGATTCCTCTACGGCCCCGCCACTGTAATTTGGACGAAAGTATTTTATACCACTGGATTTATTTCTGGGAAGGTTTACGAGTAGAATGAAAAGAGTCAGGATATTTATCTTTAGTGGATTATCTTCGAGGGAGGAACTAAATATGATGAAATTCTTACATTTTTTTCCTTAAGTCTATATAAATATCTTTAATGATACCAATTTTTTTGACTATAAGGAAAACAAACTAAAAAACTTTTATAAAAACAAACAAACTTTTAAACAAACTTTTAAAAGCTCTCTAATCTAGAAATGTTGTCTAGAATAGAGAGCTTTTCTATTTCTTAAATCATTTTTTCAAAAAATACTTTATACGTTCTATATGTTTCATATATATCTAATTTTGACGATACTTCAAATGGTGAGTGCATTGCTAAAAGTGCTGGTCCCACATCTATCGTTTTTATTCCTACTTCAGCTAAAAACATAGCAACAGTTCCTCCTCCACCTTCATCAACTCTACCTAATTCACCAATTTGCCAAGTAATTCCATGAGTATTTAATAGGTTTCTTATACTCCATACATACTCTGCATCTGCATCATTTGTTCCGCTCTTACCTCTAGCTCCTGTAAATTTAGTTACAACAATACCATAATTTAATTTTGCTGCATTTTGAGGTTCATGAACTCCTTTAAATATAGGATCCATTGCTGCATTTACATCTGATGATAATGCATTTGAATTCCAAAGAGTTTTTCTTAAATCTAAATCATTATATGTCCCTTGAATTTTGTTGATTAAATCACTTGTAAAATATTCTAAATAATTAGATTGTAATCCCGTTGATCCATGGGAACCTGTTTCTTCTTTATCTGCTAAAAAACAAACAGCTGTTTTTACTGGAACTTCATTTAAATCTAATATTGCTCTCAATGAAGTATAACCACAAACTCTATCATCTTGACCATAGGCTCCAATCAGAGATCTATCCAACCCTATGTCTTTAGCTTTAAAAGCTGGAACTAATTGAAATTCTGCTGATATAAAATCCTCTTCTATCATATTATATGTTCTGTTTAACTCTTCTAAAATTTGATATTTTATTAATTCTTTAATTTCGCTATTTTTAACTTCAGTTGGTATAGATCCAACTATTATTTGTAATTCTTCACCTTTTATAACTTCAGAAGTTTGTCTATCTCCTTGATATTTCGCTGCTAAATGTGGTAATAAATCTGGTATTGTAAATACAGGATCATCCTCTTTTTCTCCTATTATAATATCTCTTCTTTCTCCATTACCTAAAATAACAACACCATGTAAAGACAAAGGTATTGATGCCCATTGATATTTTTTTATTCCACCATAATAATGCGTTTTCATATACGCTAGTTCTAGCTCCTCATATAGTGGATTTTGCTTTAAATCTATTCTTGGAGAATCAATATGAGAAACTACATAATTTATTCCTTTTTTTATATCTTCTTTTCCCACCACTACTAAAACCAAATTTTTCTCTCTGTTTACATAATAAACTTTATCCCCTACTTCTAATCTTTCCTTTGAATTAGCACATACAAACCCATTTTTTTTAGCTAATTCTAAACCAAATCTTACATATTCTCTTTCTGTTTTTCCTAAATCTAAAGAAGTTTTATATTCTTGACAAAAATCAAATATTTTTTCCCTCTCCAAATCCTTATTTTTCCACCCATTCTCTTTTTTTAATAACATTTTCTCCTCCTTTTATTCATCATAAAAATTTTCAAGATTTTCTATTTGTGAATATATAACTGCAGCTAATTTGTGTGATAAATGCCTAACTCTTTTTTCTGAATCTATTTTTATCAAAGGTTCTTTTATTACTTTTACTCTCATTTTTTTTAATCTATTTATATCTAACTCAACTAGAGTACTTCCTTCTTCACTATATCTTTTAAGTATTTCTTCAGGTATCTCAACCGAATTAACAATTACTTTATCAATCATATCAAATCCTACATGCCTATTTATTGATTCTATATGATCTGCAACACTATAATTTTCTGTTTCTCCCATTTGTCCCATAGCATTGCAAATATAAATTTTTTGCGCTTTTGATCTCTTTAAAGCCTCTTGCATATTCTCCAAAAGTAAATTTGGAATAATACTTGTATAAAGACTTCCTATTGAAAATACTATTAAATCTGCTTCTTCAATAGCTTTGATGTTTTCCTTCGGGCTATTTACTTTTCCATCATAAAAAACTCTTTTTATTTTTTCTCCTAAAACTGGTATATCTGACTCCCCAAATACAAATCCACCACTTGTTTTTTCTGCTATTAATTCTATTTTTTCTAAAGTTGCAGGAAGTATCTTTCCATTAATATTAAAAAGTTTTCTAAGTCTTCGAAGTGCAACTTGTACATCTCCGGTAATCTCAGTCATTGCTGTTATCAATAAATTTCCTAATGGATGAGCTCCTATTGAAGAGTCCTCTCTAAATCTATACTGAAAAACTTCCTCTATCAAAGGCTCTACGTTACTTAATGCTATCATTACATTTCTTAAATCACCTGGTGCCGGTATATTAAATTCTTTCTTTAAAATACCACTACTTCCACCACTATCTGCAACAGAAACAATAGCTGTTACATCTATTGGAAAGTGTTTTAACCCTCTTAATACTACAGAAAGCCCACTTCCACCTCCTATTACGACTACTTTTGGATTTCTCATTACTATTCCCCTTTTTATTTTTAATTATATCTATATTTTATAACATTCTTTTGCAAAAAAAAACTATATTTGTTAAAATAGTTATATATTTTAAATAATGGAGGGGTTTTATGAAAAATAATCATGGAGCAAATCTTCATCAACTATCAGAAACATTGGGTATTAATGAAAATCAAATTATTGATTTTAGTTCAAATATAAATCCTTTTGGACTTAGTCCTAAAGGATTAAAAAAACTAAAAGATAACTTACAACTTGCAAGTATTTATCCTGATCCTGATTATATAGAATTAAAGGCTAGTATTTCAAGCTACTGTAATTGTAATTCAGAAAATATTGTTTTAGGTAGTGGAGCTACAGAGCTTATATCTTCTACAATTAAAATTATTTCTCCAAAAGATACTTTACTTTTATCACCTGCATATTCTGAATATGAAAATGAACTAATTAAGGTTGGGTCAAAAATTACTAAGTTTTTTTATGAAAAAGAAAATAACTTTCAAATCAATATAGATCATTTAATCTCATTTATTTCTTCTAATTGCTTTGATATGATTATTATCTGCAATCCAAACAACCCTACAGGAACATTAATTTCTGTTGAAGATCTTGAAAAAATTTATTTAAATTTTAAAAAGCCAATTATGATTGATGAAACATATATTGAATTTACAGATTCTTCTAAAACTTCTGCTATCAATTTAGTTAATAAGTATGATAAATTTATAGTTATTAGAGGAACATCTAAGTTCTTTTCTACTCCTGGAATTAGGCTTGGATATTCTATTGTTTCAAAAGGAGAGATTTTAGACTCTTTAAATATTATTCCTAATCTTTGGAATATAAATATTTTTGCTTCTCTAATGGGTGAAGCAATGTTTAGAGATTATGACTTTATAAATATGTGTCATAATAATTTTAACGAAAATTTCAATTTACTATTTAAAGGGTTAAAAAACTTTAAAGAGTTTAAAGTTTATAACTCAAATAGTAATTTTATTCTTTGTGAAATTTTAAGCTCTAGATTTGATGCCAATATTCTTTATAATTATCTATCTGAAAAAGGTATTATTATTAGAAAAGCTCAATCTTTTGATAAATTAAATGAAAAGTTTTTTAGAGTTTGCGTACTCACTAAAGAAAATATTAATCTTCTATTAATGGAGATTGAAAGCTTTATACGGGAATATTAACACGGAGGGATTATGTTATTAAAGAAATTTTTACTTTTAGGTTCAGTTATACTTTCAACAGTAAGTTATGCTAAATATGAACCTTGGAATTTTACTGTTTTAGAAGGTAGCCTTATTAAAGGTAATGCCTTGCCAAATGGTTGGGGAACTTCAGAAAAAGATGTTATATTAGAGGTACAAGGGACGACTAGATATAATCTTTTAGATTTATATTGGTTTGTGGATAGATCAAATATCTTTAAAAACTCTAAATTAAGTGACAAAAATGGTATTGATGCTAACTATACTTATGGTGAAATTTCACCTAGAATATCACTAGATGGTTTAACTGGAACCAATCTATCTTTCGGACCTATATCAGAGTGGTTTATTGCAACTCAATTTGATTTTGATAATGTTCATGGCAAAAGTCAATGGACTGGACAAAATGAAGGACTTAGAAAATATTATGTTGGTATTGGTAACTATATATCAATTCCAGAAATGAAGTATATGAAGTTTGATTATTTTAAAACAAATTTATATGCTAGGTATGTAGAAAAGAATTATGGTCGAAACGAAGATCAATGGGATGGATATTTATTTAATATTGCTTATGGTGGTACTATTTATAAATTTGAAAATGGTATGAAATTTGGATTTAGTGGTTGGCTTGATTATGATTTTGGTGCAAAAAATAGCTCTGAATTTAATAAGCAAACTCACGACTCTTTACAATGGCAAAATCAAATTAGATTTTACCTAAATAATAATCTTTCTGTAAGCTACACTTATCAAATAAATAACCATTTTTCTCAAGTTGATCAAAATAGTTCAAATAAAAATAATGAATCTTTTGGTATTCATTATGCTATCATGTTTTAATTTGTAGGAGGATTCTATGTTAAAAAACGAACTTTCTTTAATTGGAAAAAAAATGACTTTTGAAGAATTAAATAATTTTATGATTGAAAATAATTATTATGATATACATAACGATTTAAGTGAAAAAGAAATTCAAGATTGCTTAAATGAAAATGTTATTGCTTTTGAAAACAAATTTCAAGACAGTATTGAAGACATTTATACTTATATAGAATTTGAAGTTTTTGAAAACAATATTTTAAAAATAAATAATATATTTGAAATGTAAAGAACTGCCTTCTGAAATTTCAGAGGGCAGTTCTTATATTTTGTAATAAAAAAACTCCTTTTGGGGTAAAAGGAGTTTTTTATAACACGGGGGAGTGTTAAAATAAAAAGATTTAAATAAATTTTTGGGGGGTATTAAATTTACTTAATCATCGGTTTCAATTAATAATACTATATCCGTACTAAAATGTCAACAATGTTTTTAAATAGTTTTTGTATTCTTTTATTTTTTTGTTTTTAGAACATTTTCGCTCTTTTTCAGAATGGTCAGATGTTGTTTTTTAAAATTTCTTCTATCTCATTAAAATATTTAGGCATTTTATCTCCTAATCTTCTATTTCCATTTTCCGTTATTAAAAAATCTCCTTCATATCTCATTCCGCCAAAATCTAAATATTTTTTTACCTCTTCGTAATTAATGTATTCTTCAAATTTACCTTCTTTTTTCCATCTTTCTATTAATTCAGGAATAAAATAAATACCTGGTTCAATTGTTAAAACATACCCTGGTTTTAGTTCTTTACCCATTCTTAAAGATTTTAATCCAAATTGAGTTTCTCTTTTTGTAGTCTCATCATAACCAACATTATTTTCACCAAAATTTTCCATATCATGAACATCTAAGCCTATCATATGTCCTAATCCATGTGGAAAAAATAATGCATGTGCTCCTACATTAACTATTTCATCTATATCGCCCTTCATAATACCTCTTTTAATCATTCCTTTGGCTAAAACTTTACAAACCTCTAAATGAACAAACTTATTTGTTACTCCAGGTTTTGTGCATTCTTCTGCTCTATCAAACATCTCAATTAATAATGAATATATATCCTTTTGTCTAGAATCAAATTTTCCTGAAACTGGAAAAACTGTCGTCATATCACCACAATAACCATTCTCTAATCTAGCACCACAATCCAACAGAACTACATCTCCCTCTTTAAAAGTATTCCCATGAAAATGATTATGTAAAATTTGACCATTCGTTGTGCAAATAGTATGAAAAGATGTTGTAGCATTATATTTTTTTGCTGCTGCTTCTAACAGCGCTACCAATTCATACCCCTTCATTCCTGGCTTTACATTTTTCATAGCTGTTAAGTGCATTTCTCTTGTAACATTTGTAGCTTTTTCTAATTCTATAATTTCATAGTCTTTTTTTGAATTTCTCATTTCTATTATTCCAGCCACTAATTTTTTTGAAAACTTTTCATTTATATCATCCAAATCAAAGTCTAGTAATCTAGAGATTTTCAAACTATTTTCAGTACGATACTGATTAGTAAAATGAATAATTTGTTTTTTTAACTTAGCCTTTTCTAATATATCTCTCAATTTTTCCAATTCTAGAAATTTTCCAATCCCTACTTCTGCAGCTCTTTCTTTAAAAGTTTTTTGTTGTCCCATCCAAATTATATCATCTATTGTAAATTCTTTTCCAAATATATATTCTTCATTATTTTCTATATCTATAACCCCAATCAAATCTGGTGAATTTAATCCAAAATAATATAAAAATGTTGAATCTTGTATAAAATTATACGCATTATCCGCATAAGACATTGGTGATTCTGAATTTCCTATAATCAAGATTAATCCATCTCCCACCAATTCTTTTAATTTTTTTCTTCTTGAAATATAGATATTTTTATCAAACATAAAACCCCTCCTTTTATATTAGTATTTCAAAATACTATAGCATATTTTTTTGATATTTTTTTATTTTTTTATATTTCAAAAAATAAAAAAATCATTCTAACACAATATCTTGTGTTATTTTTTTAAACCAAACAATATATATTGTGTTTTTTTATTTTTTCTATGAATTTTTTTTGATCTATTTTTTTTATTTTGATTATTTTTTCAACTTCATTTTGCTTTAATAACTCTATATTTTTCTGTCAAATATTTTTTTTTAACCATTTTTTTAACCATTTTTACTTTTTTACACGTTTGTAGAATTATATAAAAATGTGTATAATGATTGAAGAAAAAAATAAAAATGGGGTGATTTCTTTGAAAGAAGTTATTAAAAGAGATGGATCAACTGTAACCTTTGATAAAAGTAGAATTGTCAGAGCTATTACTATGGCTTTCAATCAAAAAGAAAAATTAGTTAATGCCGATCTTATTGAGAAAATAGCGTCTCAAATAGAAAATCTTGATACTCCTAAGATGCATGTTGAGGAAATCCAAGATATTGTTGTTAAAAAACTTATGGGATCTTCTGAAAAAGATATTGCACTTTCTTATCAAGAATATCGTACTGTTAAAAATGAGTTAAGAAAAAAAGAACAAGTTATATATAAAAAAATTGGAGAATTAATTGATGCATCTAATGAAGATATGTTAAATGAAAATGCCAATAAAGATGGAAAAACAATTTCTGTGCAAAGAGATTTATTAGCTGGTATTTCATCAAAAGATTATTATCTAAATAGAATTCTACCAAAGCATCTAAAAGAAGCTCATGAAAGCGGAAGAATACATATACATGATTTAGATTACCTTCTTTTTAGAGAGACAAATTGTGAATTAGTTAATATTGAACAAATGTTAAAAGGTGGATGCAATATCGGTAATGCTAAAATGTTAGAACCTAACTCTGTTGAAGTTGCAGTTGGACATATTGTACAAATTATCGCTTCTGTTTCTTCGAATACTTATGGTGGATGTTCTATTCCTTACCTTGACAGAGCACTTGTTCCATATATTGTTAAAACATTTAAAAAACATTTTGCAAAAGGATTAAAGTATATAGAAAGATTAACTCAAAGTGAAATTGATTCAATTCTTTCTACAACTGATATCAACTACTCTAATGAATCTTTAAAAGCAAAATATCCAAATGCTTTTGATTATACTGTAGACATGACTGAGGAGTCTGTAAAACAGTCTATGCAAGGTTTAGAATATGAAATCAATAGTTTATCTACAGTTAATGGTCAAACTCCTTTTACTACTATAGGAATAGGAACTGAAACATCTTGGGAAGGTAAATTAGTTCAAAAATTTGTATTCAAAACTAGAATGGAAGGATTTGGAGCAAAAAAAGAGACTGCTATATTCCCTAAAATCGTTTATGCTGTTTGCGATGGATTAAACTTCAATCCTGAAGATCCAAACTGGGATATATCTCAACTTGCTTTTGAATGTATGACAAAATCTGTTTATCCTGATATCTTATTCGTTACACCAGAACAAGTTAAAAACGGTACTGTTGTTTATCCTATGGGATGTAGAGCGTTCCTATCTCCTTGGTGGGACGAAAATGGAAATGAAAAATACTCAGGTAGATTTAATATTGGAGCTACTACAATTAACTTACCTAAAATCGCTATAAAAAATAGAGGTAATGAAGCTGGATTCTATAAAGAATTAGATGAAATTTTAAACCTTTGTAAAGAAAATAGTATATTCAGAGCTAAATATTTAGAAAATACTCCTGCAGAAATTGCTCCAATTCTTTGGATGGCCGGTGCTCTTTCTGAGAAACAAGCTAAAGAAACAATCAAAGATTTAATCTGGGGCGGATATGCTACTGTATCTATTGGTTACATTGGTCTTAGCGAAGTTTCTGAACTTATATATGGTAAAAACTTTGCCTTAGATGAAGAATCATATGATAAAACATTTAAAATTTTAGAATATATTTCTAAAAAAGTTAAAGAATTTAAAGATGAAACAAAATTAGGATTCGCTCTTTATTCTACACCTTCTGAATCTCTTTGCGATAGATTTGCCCAAATAGATTTAAAAGAGTTTGGTCCGATTGAAGGAATCACTGATAAAGAATATTACGATAACTCTTTCCACGTTTCTTCTAAAATTAAAATAAATCCTTTTGAGAAATTGAGATTAGAGGCTCCTGGACATACTTTAGCAGCTGGTGGGCATATCAGTTATATTGAAACTGATTCTTTAAAGAAAAACCTTGAAGCTGTATATCAAGTTTTAAGATATGCTCAATCAATTGGAATTCACTATATGGGAATTAATCAACCAGTTGATAAATGTCACATCTGTAACTTTAATGGAGAATTTTTAGCAACAGAAAGAGGATTTGAATGTCCACAATGTGGAAATCATGATTCTACTAAAATGAATGTTATAAGAAGAGTATGTGGTTACTTAGCTCAACCTGATTCTAGACCTTTCAATAAAGGAAAACAAAAAGAGGTTATAAATAGAGTTAAACATATGTAAAATGATGGGAGATTGATTATGAATTATTCTGGTATTAAATATACAGATATGATTAACGGGGAAGGTATTAGAGTTAGTCTTTTTGTAAGTGGTTGTTCACACTATTGTAAAGATTGTTTTAATTCTGATACTTGGGATCCAAATTATGGTTCTCTATTTACTGAAGAAATTGAAAATGATATTTTAAACTATTTTAAAAAATATGATAAAAGTATAAAAGGATTATCTTTATTAGGAGGAGATCCTACATATATCAGCAATATAGATCCTCTTGTGTCTTTTATAAAGAAATTTAAAAATCTTTTTCCTGAAAAAGATATCTGGATTTGGTCAGGTTTTACTTGGGAAGCTATTATTGAAAGCCCAAAGTTATTATCTCTTATAGAATTATGTGATATTTTAGTCGATGGAAAGTTTCGAATAGAAGAAAAAGATTTAAATCTTAAATGGCGTGGTAGTAAAAATCAAAGAGTCATTAATATAAAAAAAAGTTTAGAGTTAAAAGAAACCATCAAATATATAGATTAAAAAAAGAATCTAGAGGAGTATACCTCTAGATTCTTTTTATTATTTCTATTTTTTCTTTACATATTTTAACGTATCTAATGCAACTGCCATAACTATTATTAATCCTTTTATTATATATTGCCAATATGGATTTACTCCTATAAAAGTTAATCCATAGTTTATTACAGTAAAAATTATAACCCCTATTAATACTCCTGGAACTGTTCCTACTCCTCCTGAAAATGAAACTCCTCCTACAACACAAGCTGCTATAGCATCCATCTCATACATATTTCCAAGGTTATTTGTAGCACTTCCTACTCTTCCAGCCTCCAGCATTCCACCAAAAGCATAGAATATTCCAGATAATGTATAAACTAACACTAATGTCTTTTTTACATTTACTCCTGATACCTTAGCCGCTTCAGGATTTCCTCCTACTGCAAATAAATTTTTTCCAAAAGTTGTTTTATTCCATAAAATCCATATAAACAATACTGCTAATGCTGCATAAATAATCAGATAGTTAAATCTAAATCCTGCTATTGTGAAATAGCCTTGAGCAAAATTAGTAAAACTCTTTGAAAATCCTGCTATTGGTGAAGCTCCAACATAATCATAATATAAAGAGTTTGCACCATAGATTATAATCATCGAACCTAGCGTTGCAACAAATGGAGTTACATTTAAGTATGCTACAACAAATCCATTTAAAAATCCAACAAATGCTCCAATAATTCCAATTATAACTATAACAGCTGGAATTGGTAATGTATCTAAATTAGGAAATACTTTATTTACATTAGTCATTGCCTGTAATAATGTCGCCGAAATTACTGCTGATAACCCTACTTGTCTTCCTACAGATAAGTCTGTTCCTTGAGTAACTATTATTCCTGCTACTCCTAAAGCTAATATTGTTCTAACTGATGATTGAGTTAGTATATTTCTCATATTTCTAAAACTTAGAAAAGATGGTTCTTTTATAATTATTCCTGCTATAAGTATCAACAATACTAAATATAACCCTCCATCTAATAGAAGTTTTTTTGTATCTTTACCCTTAAAAAATTCCATTTCTTCCTCCTGTAATTTATAAATATAATGATGCTAATTTTAAAATTTCTTCTTGGGTTGTATCTTTAGTATTAACAATCCCAGCTACTCTTCCATTACTCATAACAAGTATTCTATCTGTAACTCCTAAAAGCTCTGGCATTTCTGAAGATATCATTATTATTCCTTTTCCTTTATTTGCTAAATCTAACATTAATTGATAAATTTCGTATTTAGCTCCTACATCTATACCTCTTGTTGGTTCATCTAGCATTAATATATCTGGACTCGTTAAAAGCCATCGTCCTATTATTACTTTCTGTTGATTTCCACCAGATAAATTCCCTATCGGTGTTTTTTGAGTTGGTGTTTTTACTCTCATCGAGTCAATAACCCATTTTGTATCTCCATACATTTTAGATGAATTTAAAATTTTATTTTTACCTTCATAATTAGTCATATTAGATATTAATGAATTAAATTCAATATTAAGTTGAGGAAAAATTCCTGTAGCTCTTCTTTCTTCTGTTACAAGTGCGAATCCATTTTTTATAGCTTCTAAGCTAGTTTTGTTTTCTATCTCTTTTCCATTTATTATTACTTTCCCACTTTCTCTTTCTCTAATTCCAAATATAGTCTCAACTATATCTGTTCTTTTAGATCCAACTAATCCAGCTACTCCTAATATTTCTCCTTTTCTTAATTCGAAACTTACATCTTTTATAGACGGTTGATTTTTAGCTGTTAAACTTTCTACTTGAAGCACAACCTCTTCTGGAATATTTGTTTTTTCAGGAAATCTTTGAGTTAAAGATCTTCCAACCATCATACTTATTATCTCGTCAGTAGATAGTCCCTCTAAACTCGTTGTAGTAACCCACTGTCCATCTCTTAGTATTGTTATATCATCACAAATCTCTTTTATTTCTTCCATTTTATGAGATATATATACAACACCACAACCTCTATCTGTAAGCTTTTTGATAATCTTAAAAAGATGTCCAACTTCCTTTTCTGTTAGAGAGGATGTAGGCTCATCCATTACTATTATTTTAGAATTATATGAAAAGGCCTTTGCTATCTCAACCATTTGCATCTGTGATACAGATAATGTTGAAACTTTCGCTTTTGGATCTACATCAATTTCCAACTCTTTAAATATTTTCTTTGTATCTTCATACATCTTTTTATGATCTACAAATATTCCTTTTAAAGGATACCTCCCTAACCAAACATTGTCCATTACAGTTCTTTGTAAAACTTGATTTAGTTCTTGGTGAACCATTGATACACCATTTTCTAAAGCATCTTTAGCTGAAATAAAATTAACTTCTTTTCCATCTAAGAAAACTTTCCCCTCATCTCTTGAATAAATTCCAAATAAACATTTCATTAAAGTTGACTTCCCAGCTCCATTTTCTCCCATTAAAGCATGAACTGTATGAGGTCTTATTTTTAAATTTACCTTATCTAGAGCTTTTACTCCGGGAAAAGACTTTGATACTTCTGTCATTTCTAGTAAATATTTTTCCATACCCACTCCTTAAAATCTAAATATTTTATAAAGAAAGGGAGGCTCATACCTCCCCTACACACTACTTTTTAAAATCTTTTAAATTGTCTTTATCTACTCCTACATAAGGTACTCTTAATACTTTATCTTTTAATTCCCATTTTGTTCCTTCTGTAGGTTTTTTTCCTTCAGCTAAATTTTTTGCAATTTCGTATGTTGCTTGACCTTGGTTCATTCCATCATTAAGTACTGTTCCTGCAACATCTCCGTTTTCAACCATAACTAAAACTTCAGCTAAAGCATCTACTCCAAATACAGGAGTTTTTGCTTTTCCATTAGCTTTTAATGCCTCAACAGCTCCCATTGCCATTCCATCATTATTTGCAATTACAACCTCTATTTTTTCACCATTTGGACCTGATAACCATGCTTCCATCTTATCTTTTGCCATAGCAGCATCCCACATTCCAGTATCCATATGTAATTCTTGTGTTTTTATTCCTTTTTCATTTAAAGTTTGTGTTACATATGTTGTTCTAGCTTCTGCGTCTGGATGTCCAGGCTCTCCTTTTAAAAGAACATATTGTAATACTCCATCTTTGTTTAAATCCCAAGCTGGATTCGCTGCCCAATGCTTAGCTATTACTTCCCCTTGAATAACTCCTGATTCTTTTGAATCTGTTCCTACATAATAAGCTTTGTCATAGCTCTCCATATCTGCTTTAGATGGTTCTTTATTATAGAATACAACCGGAATATCCTCAGCTTTAGCTTTTTGAATTATTGTTGATGCGGCTGCTGGATCAACTAAGTTAATTGCTAATGCATCTACCCCTTTAGCAATTAATACATCTACTTGGTCATTTTGTTTAGATTGGTCATTTTGTGAATCGTTCATTAAAACTTCAACATTCTTATCGTTCTTTGCTACTTCTTCAATTCTTTGTCTAACTGTTGACATAAAATTATCATCATAACGATAAACTGTTACTCCAATTTTTGTTGGTGCTGCTGATGCCATTGTCGTAAGAGCTAATGCTCCTAATAAAACCGAAACTCTTTTCATAAAACCCCTCCAAAATTGTAATTATATGAAACATATTGTTAATTATACTTTATAATTAAACCCATTGTCAAGCATATGAAAAAACTAAAAAAGAAGTTTTTTTCCTAAGTAAAAAAACTTCTTTTTTATCACTATTTTTTATCTTGACTTTTATTTTTTTATATGTTACATTCAAAATATAAAGTGTATCTGTAGCTCAGTTGGATAGAGCAACTCCCTCCTAAGGAGTAGGTCATGAGTTCAACTCTCGTCAGGTACACCACTTTTATAATTTCTCTTCAAAACTCATTTTCAACATTTTTATATGATCAAAATCTGTACCACAACATCCACCAACTATATCAACTACTTTTATTTTTAATAATCTATTTATATCTTTTACAAATTTTTTTATATTTCCATCAGAATTTGGATGAAATGACACTTTCAAATTTGTTTCTTTTTTTATTTTTTTTAATGCTTCAATAACCCCTTCTGTTAATTCACTACAATTAATTCCTATTGAAACAATATAATCATCTATAAAATTTTCATATATATCCACAAGCTTTTCCCCAGAATAAAGTTTTCCGTCTTTATTAACTGCAAATGAAATCATTAAAGGTTTTTTTAGTTTTTTCTTTTTCATTCTTTCTTTTACTAAATTTAGACTCTGTAGACCTTTGTTTAAATTATAAATGGTTTCAATCATAATTATGTCCACATTACCATCCAAAATTCCATCTATTTGATCTTTATCTGGCAAACAGAAAGTACCAATACTTTTTTTATTATATTTTTTAGCAACTTTTCTACAAATTTCTGCTCCTAAAAATGCATATTCATAAGCTTTTTCTTCGTTTTCACCATAATTTCTCAAGGCTTCTTTAGAACAATTAAAAGTGTTTGCTTTTAAACAATCTACTCCTGACGCTATATATTTTTCATGTATTTCATTTATCAATTCAGGTTTTGTATAATTTAATTTTTCCCTACACTTGTCCTCTATTTTATATATATTTGAAATTGTTGTTCCCATAGCTCCATCTAATAAAATCATATCTAAAATACCTCCTTCTAAATTTCTCTTCTATTATATCTCAAGAAAATTCAAAAGTAAAAAGAGTATTTGGTTTAGAAGTTAAAATTTTAATTAAATTTATATCAGAATAGGAACTTATAAATGTAACTTTAGATATATTTTTCATATTAAATATAGTTTGATTTATTTTTATATTTCTAATATAAACTCTCTTTTTTTCAGAAAAAGCTACTTTCAAAGTCGTCACAGTTCCACCTTTTTTTCCTGTTTCTAAGATTAATAATTCTTCTGTTAAATAAGCTTGGATTCTATTTCTTTGAAGAAGATATATCCCTTTTACTTTTAAACTTGGAGGTATTTCAGAGATAATCGTTCCACCTTTATTTAATATTTCATTTGCTAAATTTAAATGTTCTTTTGGATAAATTTCACTCCCTAATCCTTGACCTAATATAGCTATATTTTTTATATTATATTTTAAACTAACTTTATGTCCAATACAATCACACCCAACAGCTAATCCACTTATGTTGTATTTCAAATCTCCCTTCATATTTTTTATAATTTCTTCTGTAAACTCCTCTATATTTTTTCCTTCTGGTTTTCTTGTTCCTACTATACAAATAGAATTATCTAGATTTTTTTCATCTATTTCTTCTCCTTTATAATACAACACAAATGGAGGTATTTTGGATGCTCTTAATTTTTGGGGATAATTATAACAAAAGTATGTAATAAACTTTATATCATTTTTAGCCATTATTTTCTTCTCTTCATCTATTTGCTTTCTTAAATTTTTTAACATCTTAAAATCACTAAAAAAAATTTTAATTTTTTCTTTTTCAGTCCCATCTTTTAATATATTTATAACTTCTAATACTTCTTTATAATTACCCTTTAATATATTTATACCTAATTCACTAGATTTTTTAAAAATTCGAAATAAGTATTCAGGTGAAAAAGCCAAAATTTCTATTTTGCCAATATTTACAACCATAGAACTTATCATCGACCATAAAATCATATCATCTTTTGAATACATAACCTCTTCGCCTCCACATTTTATATTTATAAAGATAACTACTTAAAATTCTATTTTAACCTTTTTATTTATTTTATTTTTTTCTTTACATTCTCTTTTATTTCATGTATACTTAACTGACAATTTAAACAGAGGTTAGTTCACTTATATGTTTTGAGCCTAAGGCCGATGGCGATGACGACATGTTCCTGTGAATTAAGTATTACGAAGCTGCCATAGTAATACGCTTAATAACATAAGTTCTCAATTCAGGCATACTTTTATTTAAAGTATGTTTTTTTATTTGGCAGAAATTTTATAATTTCTGGAGGTTTTTTATAATGGCAATACTAAAATTTGGTATTTATTCTTTCATAGGGCTTTTAGCATTCTTAGCTCCTATTACAATTGGTGGTGAATCATCTATTATTATGGGTCACCTTAAAAACTTTGTTCTAAATAATTTTTCAAGTTGGGTTAATTTCTTAATAATGTTTTGTTCTGTTATTACTATTACTGGAACAACTCTTGGATTTATCAAAAAGAATTTTAAAGAACAATACTTAAATGATTTATTCGTTACAGATAAATTAAGTGGAATTTTAAGAATTGGTGGTTCTTTTATGTTCATTTTAATCTCACTTGGACTTGCCCCTGAATTTTTAAGTAATGAGAACACTGGTGGATTAATGGCTGGAGATATGATTCCTCCTCTTATGGTTACTTTTTTCATAGGAGTTATGCTTATGCCACTTCTTACATCTTTTGGATTAGTTGAATTTATTGGAACTTTAATCGCTCCAATTATGAGAAAAATATTTAAAGTTCCAGGATATGCCGCTATCGATGCTCTTGCGTCATTTCTTGGAGATGGAACTATTGGAATTGTAGTTACTGATCAACAATATCAAAAAGGATATTATACTCAAAGAGAAGCTGCAATTATTGCTACATCATTCTCAATAGTAGGAATATCTTTTGCTGCTGTTGTTGCTGATTTATTAAAATTTTCTAAAATATTTTGGATATTTTATGGAACTATTGCTTTTTCAACTATAATTGCTGGTTTTATAATTGCTAGATTACCTTTAAAAAAATTTAAAAACGAGTATTACGAAGGTAATAAAGTTGATGATAGTGGAGCTAGAAGTTTTGCTGAAGCTCTTCACTTAGCAACTACTACAGCTGGTAAAGCATCTGAAAAAGAGATTGTTGTGGATTCTCTTTTTAAAGTTTTAGTTATCTATGTAACTTTTATTCCTGTTATTATGTGTGTTGGATCTATTGGTTTAGTTATTGCAGAAAATACTAGCTTCTTCAATATTCTATCTATGCCTTTAATGCCTATTTTAAGAGGATTAGGCTTTACTCATGAAGTAGCATCACAAATGGCTCCTGCTATGATTGTTGGTTTTTCTGATATGTATCTACCTGCTTTATTTATTGAAAATACAACAAGTGAAGTAGCTAGATTTATAGTTGGAACGCTTTCTTTCGCACAATTGATATTCTTAAGTGAAACTGGTATGATTCTTGTTAATTCAAAAATGGGATTCTCTATATTAGATGTAGCTAAATTCTTTATTTTAAGAACTGCTATTACATTTCCTGTTATTTATTCTATCGCTATGATACTTGTTAAATTTGGAATTTTAAGTTATTAATTTAAATAAAAAAAACGGATTTAAAAATCCGTTTTTTTATTTCTATACAAATCCTTTAGCCATCCATTTTTTTGTTTTCCAACGCCATAACATTGCAAAACCTCTTATCCACTCATCTGTTCCGTTAGCTATCCATACTCCAACTAATGCCCATTCCATTCTTATTCCCAATAACCACGATAACGGTGCCGCTACTCCTAGCATAACAATGCATCCCATTATCATTGGGAACTTTATATCTCCTGCTGCATGAAGTGCATTTATAACTACAATATTAAACGTTCTTCCAGTTTCTATAAAAATCAACCATGGAAAAACTTTTGCCGTTGCTTTCACAACTTCCATATCTTTAGTAAATAACTCCATTATTTGGAATCTTAAAAAATAAACTATAACTGAAACTAACGCTGCTGCTATAAAAGATAAAGTTAAACTTTTCATACATTGATTATATGCTCTATCTTTATCTCCGGCTCCCACAAGTTGTCCTACTTGTATTGCTGTTCCATGTCCTAAAGCAATTGAAAAAATCATAATAAATGAAGATATAAGTGCTAAATACGTTCTTGCTGTTATCTCAATTGTTCCCATCGTATTTACCATAGCTAAAATTATAACTTGTGTCAAACTCCATGTTAAATGTTCTCCTGCTGTAGGAATTCCAATCGATAAAATTTGCTTAACTTTTTCACGAGTAAATCTCTTCAAATCTTCTACAATTTTAAATTTACAATAATTTGTCATTACAAGTAATGAAATTATCGCACCTATAAATCTTGAAAAAACTGTAGATAGTCCAACACCTGTTACTCCTAAAATTGGTGCTCCTAACCATCCAAAAATAAACATTCCATTCCCTAAGATATTTAATAAATTAACTCCAACATTTATAAATAGCATAGGCTTTGTATTTCCATAGCTTTTTAATATTGCTCCATTTGTAAGAGATATTGCTTGAAATATACAAAGTCCACCTACTAATTTAAAGTAGTTCATACCAATCTCTCTAAGACTCAATGGTAATTTTATCTTTATCAAAATCCATTCCCATGCAACTAAATATATTAATCCTAAAACTGCACCAATAACCACATTCATTACTAAGGATGCCGCTATAACTTCTTTTGTAGATTTATGATTTTTTGCACCAACATACTGAGACATAAGAATTGTTGTCCCCAAACAAATAAAACTTAGAATTGTGTTTTGGATTAATAAAACTTGGCTCATTCCCCCTACTGCTCCTACAGCTTTATCACTAAATCTACCTAACATTATAGTATCAATATTTCCAACTACAGTTACTAATAATAGCTCTAAAAATATTGGAATCGTTATTGAAAATAATGATTTTTTTTGCTCTAACATTTATTGCCCTCTCCTACCATAATTTAATATTTTATATCGTTTCATTATACTATACCTTTAGCTCCGTGTAAATTTTTTATTGATTTTTAATATATCATAATGTATAATTTAACGTATATTAAAAATATTATATTGATAAAGGAGAAGCTATGTTAAAAAAATTAATTATTAGTATGCTCATTTTCTTCCTTTATTCATCTTTTTCATTCTCTATTGATGGGGATTTCCATATCCCACACGAAATTAACTATAAAACTATCGAAGTAAAAACATTAAAAGATTTAGAGAATAAACCTACTGGAAATCATGTTTACTCTTTAGATGGATTGGATTTGAAAAAATTAAGCATACGTAATAGAAAAGAAGTTTTTATTTCAATGCTCCTGCCTAGTATTGAAATCGTAAACAAAGAAATTGATAGAGATATTTCTATAATAGAAATATTATCTAAAAAAAATTCTCATACTCCTGAGGAAAAAAAAGAATTAGATAGAATTTTTAAATCTTATAAGGTCTCAGCATATAATTGGTCTGAACTAAAAAAAAGAATGATTAAATATCCCACGTCACTTATTCTTTCGCAAGCTGCTATTGAAAGTGGTTGGGGAACATCAAAAGTTTTTAAAGAAAAAAATAATCTTTTTGGTATGAATGCTTTCAAGCATACAAATCGTACTTATAAAGAGTATGATTCTATTAAAGACTCTGTTAAAGATTTTGTTCTAACTCTTTCTAGAGTTAATGCTTACAAATCTCTTAGAACTAAAGTTCATGCAGGTGAACCACCTGAAAAAATTGCACATGGTTTAACTAATTACTCTGAATTGAAGGATGCTTACATAAAAAAGGTGCAAACAATGTTAAAACATAATGATTTTGAAAAGTATGATGATGTATAAAAAGTCTGCAATTAAGCAGACTTTTTTTAATTCAATAAACAATCTAAATGAATAATAACATTCTTTACCAATGGAAAATCCTCTTTGATAGAATTTTCTAAGTCATCTGATATTTTATGTGCATTATAAACACTCATGTCTTTTGGCACTCTTATGTGTAATTCTAAAAATATCTTATCACCTGATTTTCTCATCATAATATCATGAACATTTTTTATATCTGTATTTTCATATATATATTTTTTTATTTCTTCAATGAATTCCATATCTTGTTTATCTAAGATAGTATCTGTTGTTTCTAGTATTACACTAACTCCTTCTTTAAATATCAATACAGCAACTAATATACTTATTATTAAATCGAATATTGGATTTACATAAATAGACAATAAAATTCCTAATACCACACCAAGAGATGCAAATATATCATTTCTACTATCTTTAGCATCTGCTATCAGAGCACTATTTTCTGTTTCTAATCCTACTCTTATTTTCTGTTTATACATAAAATATTTTACAACTGATGAAAATAGGGCAAAATAAACTGTTAGCATTTCAGGAACTTCTCTTTTTTCTCCTGAAAAAAGAATTTCTACTCCTCCCTTTCCTAACTCAAAAGCTGTAAGTATCATAAAAATTCCCATTATTACTCCAATTACACTTTCTATCTTTTCATGCCCAAAAGGGTGCGATTCATCCTCTGGTATATTACTAAAATGAATTCCTAATAAAATCCCACTAGAAGTTACAACATCTGAAAGCGAATTAAATCCATCTGCTAATAATGCTCTTGATTTACCTATATATCCAAATCCTATTTTTGTAGCAGCCAAAATTATATTCCAAAATATTGATGCTATTACTGTTTTTTGTCCCTCCTTTTTTCTAAAATCTTTATTTTCTACATCTTCTATTATAAACTCTCCATCTTCTTTCTTTTTAAAACCTATCTTTATTAAAAAATCTGAAATTGAATTATCTTTACCTACAATTAAATTTCCTTTTTTTATTTTTTTATTAATAATAAAAAGTAAAAGTTTTGTTCCGTAAGATTTAAATCTTTCATCCTTTCTTACAAAAATTCTTTTTAACTCATAATCATTTTCATTTTTTTCTAATAAAATATATGCTATAATTTCATTTTTATTTTCTATAGTATAATACATACCCTCTTTATCTAAAAAAAAGTTCTTATCTAATTCTTGAAACTCTTCAAGTTTATTTTCTATATCCTCATATATATAACTTTTATACATCTCTCCTCCGCAAAACAATGATTAGAATATTATATAAAAAAAACTCTCCTTTTACAAGTCTGGAGAGTTTTTTATTTTTTTAATTTTGCAGACTTTTATCTTTTTTAAAAATCCCATTTAATATAAGTGCCAAAGCTCCATCTCCAACAACATTACAAGCCGTTCCAAAGCTATCTTGTAAAGCAAATATTGTCAACATAAGAGCTATTCCAGTATCATCAAAACCTAATACTGATGATATTATTCCAAGTGATGCCATTACTGTTCCTCCAGGAACACCTGGAGCACCTATTGCAAATATACCTAATAAAACTACAAATAATACCATTGTCCCTACTGAAGGAAGTGTTCCATAAAGCACTTGAGAAACTGTCATCACAAAGAAAACTTCTGTTAAAACTGATCCACATAGATGAACTGTAGCTCCTAGAGGAATTGCAAAATTTGCTATATCATCATCTAAACTTTTTGATTTTTTAGCACAAGCTAAAGCTACTGGCAAAGTTGCTGCTGAAGACATTGTTCCTACAGCAGTCAAATATGCAGGTCCATAAGATTTTAATAAATTTAATGGATTTTGCTTTGATACCGCTCCACCTATTGTATATAAAATAGATAACCATATAAAATGTCCTACTAAAACAATTACAACGACTTTTAAAAATATTGGTAATTGTTTTGTTATACTACCTTCATATGCAAGTGTTGCAAAAGTTGTTGTTATAAAAAGTGGTAGTATTGGAATTATTATCTTGTAAACTATCGATAAAATAACATTGTTAAACTCATCTAAAGCTGCTTCTAACTTTTTAGAATCTGTCCATACTATTGCTAACCCTAAAAATAAAGCTAAAACTAAAGCTGACATAACAGAAAGCACCGGTGGTATATTTAACTTAAATATCATTGGTGGTAGTGTTTTTAAGCCATCAACCACTGTCAATATATTTAACATCGGAATAATCATATACCCTGAAAGCATTGAAAATATAGCTGCTCCTAGTGATGATAGATAGGCTAATATTAACATAGCAACCAACATTTTGCTCGCATTAGCTTTCATTTTTGTTATAGCAGGTGCTATAAATCCTAAAATAATCAATGGAACTGTAAATGAAATAATTTGACCTAATATAAATTTAATAGTTTGAATTACTCCAATTACTGATTCATTAGAAAACAATCCAATAATTAATCCTGCGATAACTCCAATAACTAACTTCAGTATCAGATTATCTTTTTTTTCTTTTGACATTTGTTCTCCCCCTTTAAATTAATTTATTAATATCTTTCTACTTTTCAAGTTTATTACTCTTTGTTCTAATTGTCAAATATTTCTTCTATAATTTTTAAAGGAAATTGAAAATCTTTCAGTAAATTTTGTTATAGAAAATATTTTTTTGGAGGATACTTAAAATTATGATAAATTATAAAGATTTTTTCTTAAGACTATTAAATAATATCAAAAGTATTAAGAATATCAAAAGTATAAATGATTTAAAAAAGGAACAAATACGAACTTTTTCTTTAATAATTTCGATTTTATTTACAGCTTGGGAACTTTATACTTCAAACACAATAAATTCCTCCCGAGAATTTATTACTAGTAGCTTTATAATGATAATATCTATGTTTTTTATTATATATCCATTTGTTTATTTTTTCAGACCAAAACTAAAAAGATTTTTAAGAAATCATGTGATTTTTTCTATTTTTCTAATTTTATATTTTATTTTATTAATTCCAATTTTAGGTGGAGTTGATTATATATTTTTAAATATATTCTTAGATAGTTTTATTATTAAATTTCTACATATTATCTCCATCTTGGTTTCAATGTCTTTAATAATTATTATTGTATCTAAACAATTTATTATGCTTATAAATAAAAAAAGACAAATTAAAGGATTAGATATTCTTACTACCTTTTTAACATACATTACTTTAGGATTGGCTTTTGGTTCTTTCTATTATATTTTAAATCTAATGGCACAAGACAATCTTTTTATAGGTGTTGATAAACCCTCTACATTTAATTTGGAAAATTTCCTTAATCATCTTTATATTAGTTTAGGAAGTCTTACCACTGTAGGTTCTGGAAGTATTTCTCCTTTAAATGCATATATACGATTACTTTGCGTTCTAGAAACTATCTCAGGAATATTTTTAACAAGTTTTTCTCTTGGATTTATTTTTTCAGCTCTTGGCGCTACACTGCCTCCTCCTTCTCAAGAAGATAATGCAACAGATGTCCAAGTAGCTACTGATATTCCTACAAAAAAATTTCCTCTATTTTGGGGAACAGTAGATTTCTTAAAAAAAATAAAATCAGATTTAGATGATGTTGAAAATACTTCAACAAACTAAATAAAATATTATAGGCATAAGAATTCTTACATTCTTATGCCTATTTTTTTATAATTTATTTTCAAGATATTTTTCAACTAAGAGTGCAGATATATTATTTCCCCAAAATATTCCTTTCTTTGTATATCTATAAAAATTTTTTTCTCTATCTATAGATATATACCCAGTTTTTTCTAACTCTTTTAAAACCTCATATATTTCATTATATTTTTCCTTCACTATATTACTTAGCTTTTCTAGTTGAACATCTTCATATTGAGTGATACCTGAGATTTTCTTTAATTTCATTATTTCTTCCGTATCTAAGGAATAAAAAGAAACTAATCTATTTAAATGATACAACTCTATATTTTGAACTCTTCCTCCTGCTCCTATTCCAATTGGAATTAAATCTTTTAATTTATGGACATTTCTGATGTACTTATATGAATCTGTTCCTTTTGTTAATTTGGTATGCTCTAAAACTTTGTACCCACTCTCCAATAAAAAGTCTAAAAATGCATCATGTAATTCTTTATCTCGTTCAGTTTTATAATCAAAGTTTTTCTCTCCAGAATTTAAATCTTTTGATATTTCAGATCCATCATGAATCATTAAAGAATAATAACTTACACTATCAGGAGATATTTCTGATACGATTCTAGCATCCTCTTTAACTTCTTCGATACTTTGGTCTAAATAATTATATATAATATCTAGACAAACTAATCCTCGAAACTTTACTTGAATTTCTTTTAATCTTTTTTTTACGAAATCTTGATCATAGGTTCTATTCAGCAATTTTCTACCTCTATTTGAAAAAGTCTGTATACCTATACTCAATCTATTAACTCCATACTTTTTCATAACTTCCAACTTTTCCCAAGTCAAATTATGAAGTGTCGTTTCAAATGTAAATTCATAATCTTCTCTCAAAGGAAATACCTCTCTTAAAGTTGATAAAACTACTTCAAGCTGATGAGGCTTCAATATCGTAGGTGTTCCTCCTCCAAAAAATATTACTGAAAATTTCTTTTTCTGTATATAAATTTTATTTCTATACTTATTTATTTCTTTCACTAAAAATTTTGTATAATCCTCTAAATCATTATCTAACTGCTTCCTATTCATATTGCAAAATGAACAAATTTTATCACAAAAAGGCACATGTACATATATTCCACCATCTAAATCTTCTGGTTCTTTTTCCATCAATCTCCAATATGACTGCGGTAACTTTAATTTTCTTCTATTTTTAGATAAAATTATATCCTTAACATCATGATGTGATTTATATCTTATTTTAAACACTCTCATCTCCCTCCAATTATTATATATTTTTAAAATATTTGATTATCAAATTAAAAGATGATTTAATTATAATGTTTTATTCTAATTTTGTCAATTTAATTAATCCAAATAAAAAATGGAGGAACAAATCCTCCATCATTATTTTAAATATTCTTCTACTAATTCTTCAAAAAACAATATAGCATTTCCAAAAAAATCATTTTTTTCTAAATTTCTATCATCTAGTAAATTACTGTTTTTTATTACAAAACTTAGTTCAGCGAGCTCTTCCATACTACTATTTTTAATCCCAGTCAAAACTATTATAGGTACTTCTTTTGCTTTAGCTTTTTGACATAAATTTAAAATTGCTGCTGTTTCTCCTGATTTTGAAACTACTATTAATACAGGTCTTTCTTCATAATCTCTTTCTACATTCTCCATATATTCTGACATCATAGAAAAATAACCAATTACCATTAGTTTATCCGAGATATATTTTGCAATGGGATTTGAAAAACCTACTCCATGAACAAAAATTGGCTTATTTTTTTTTCGCTTCAAAAGATTCTTAAACTTCATTCCTTTTTGTAAAGAAAAATCTAAACAATAATTTTCTGTAACACTCTTTTTTTCTACATTTGATTTTAAAGTCAATTCTAATCTATAAACCATATCTATAAATCCTTTATACCCCAATTTTTTAGATAAATTCATAACTACTGAAGTTGATGCAAAGCATTCTTTCGCTACTCCCCTAACACCAATTTCCAAAGCCTTATCTATATTATTTACTATATAACTTAATGCTAACTCTTCTGATTCTGTTAAATTATATCTTTCCCCTAATTTATATATATCTATCTCCATATTTTACTCCCCTAGTTTTTATTATATTATATCATAATTTTTAAATACTTTTTTTCCATATTTTATGTTATATTATTAAAAAGAAATTATTTAATTAAATTTATGCGAGGTGTTATTGATATGGAGCAAATTAGCTTAGAGTGCGCCCTTGAAACTCTATTAAAACAAATACAACCCTTAAACACTGTTGAAGAAAAATATATTTTAGATAGTTTAGGCTTTGTCTTAGCCGAAGATATTTTATCTCCTTTGAACAATCCTCCATTTAATCGTTCTCCTTTAGATGGTTTTACTTTTAATAGTAACGATAGTAACGGTGCTAGTGTCGAAAATCCTATAGCATTTAATGTTATTTCTGAAATTTTTGCAGGAGATTTTTCTAATAAAAAGATTTCTTCTAAAGAAGCTTTTAGAATAATGACTGGGGCACCGATTCCTGAAGGATGTAATTGTGTTATTAAACAAGAAGATGTAGTTTTTAACGAAGAAACTAAAGTTTTATATATAACTAAAGAACTTAAACCCTTTGAAAATTTTTGTTTCTTAGGTGAAGATTTAAAAGTTAATGATCTTGTGGTAAAAAAAGGTGAAATCATTACATATAATCATATTGGAGTATTTGCTTCTTTAGGAATTAATACTATTAAAGTTTTAAAAAAACCTAAAGTTGGTATTTTAAGTTTAGGAAGCGAATTAACTATGCCAGGAGAAACTCTAGAAAAAGGTAAAATTTATAACAGTAATCTTTTCACTCTTATCAGTAAATTAAAACATTTAGGAATTGAAGGCGTTATGTATCCTCCAATGAGCGATGACTCAATATTGGTTTCAAACTTTATATCCAAAGAACTTAAAAATATAGATTTATTAATAACTACAGGTGGGGTATCTGTTGGAAAAAAAGATATTATGCACGATGTAATAAAAGAACTTAATGCCAACAGACTTTTTTGGAAAATTAATATCCAACCTGGAACTCCTGTTTTAGCATCTGAAAAGGATGGAAAATTAATACTTTCTCTTTCAGGAAATCCTTTTGCATCTTTAGTTAATTTTGAACTTTTAGGGAGACCAATTTTATCTAAACTTAGTTCTAACAGTATAAAAAATACAGCAATTGTCGAAGGAATAGTTAAAGGTAGTTTCAATAAAAAATCTTCTAAAAGACGTTTTATTAGAGGATACTTTAAAAACGGTTATATTTGTTTAAACGATCAAAAACATTCTTCAGGAACTATATCATCTCTTATTGGAAAAAATGCTATTGTTGAAATTTCACCAGGAACACCATGTTTAAACGAAGGAGATAAGGTTACGGTGATTTTAATTGATTAAAATTAAAGATATTAATGTTTTAATTTTAGCAGGTGGAAAAGGCAGTCGAATGAATTACTGTAATAAGGCTTTATTGGAATATAACAACGAAACTTTTTTAAATCGACTAAACCATCTTTTTTGCGATTTTAGTAAAATTTATCTATCCTTAAATAGTGAACAGGATATTTCTACAGATAATTTTATTAGAATTGATGATGATTATAAAGAAATTGGTCCTATATCTGGTTTATATAAAGGTATTTTAGAAAGTGACTTAGATTATATTTTTACTGTTCCATGTGATGTTCCTAACTTAACTAAAGATTTTATTGAATATATAGCTAGTTTCGTTTCACCTTATCATGACGCTTTTATAGTTAGAGATAAAGATGGATTTATTCATCCTTTACTTGGGATTTATACTAAAAAATCGCTTTCTATAATTAAAGATGCTATTGATAATGACGATTTTAAAGTTTTAAACCTAATGAACAAACTTGATATTAAATTTATTGATTTAAAATATACTATTTTTGATGATAAAAACATCTTAAAAAATATTAATACTCTAGAAGATTATAATTCCTTAACTAAAAGTAAAAAAACTAATTTTTTTGCAATTTCTGGAGTTAAAAATTCCGGAAAAACAACTTTGATTACAAAACTTATAAAAAAATTTGTAGAAAATGGTTTTAAAGTTGGAACTATAAAACATGATGGTCATGATTTTCAAATGGATAATCTTGATTCAGATACTGATAAACATATAAAATCAGGTGCATTAGGAACACTTATTTTTTCAAAAAGTAAATATATGTTCTTAGAAAATTCTATTGAAAAAGATTTGAATTTCTACTTAGACTTCTTCAAAAATTATGATTTCATAATTCTAGAAGGTTTTAAAAATAGTTCTTATCCTAAAATAGAAGTTATTCGAAAAGAAGTATCTAATATTAGCCAATCTAATAAAAATAATTTAAAATTTTTAGTAAGTGATTTAGATTTTATTGAGAATGGAGAAAGTTTAGATATTATCGATATTAATGACATTGATAATATTTTTGAAAAGTTGATCAATATGATGAGAGAGGATGACCTAATATAATTTAGGTCATCCTCTCTTAATCTTTCTTAAAAAAATAAAATTCTGAAAATCTATAAATTGTATATAAAACAGAGATTGTTGTTATAACAATTTCAATCCAAGCTATAAAAGAAAAACTAGGGTATAATTTTCCAAATCTAGTTGCTGCAGTAACGCTTATTGTTAAAGGGAATGTAAAAGCCGCAAATGTTGGTGCAAAAGGTAATACTTTAGCTCGAAGAACACCTACCCATGCTGTAAAAGTTCCTGTAAAAGCTGCTATTGCCAACAAACAAGCAACTGTTTGATTAACTTCAAATATTCCACTTAAATATCCTGCTAATAAAAGATTTACTGGAGCAGCCACTACAGGAATAGTAATTTTATATTTATTTTCAAACCCTAATCTTATTCCTCGTATTATTATAATTGGTAACAATACTATCACTGAAATGAGTCCTATCCACCAAAATGATTTAGCCCAAGGATCAAATCCCATATTTTTTGCGGTTACAGCTACTGTTATTATTCCTCCGTAAGTTACAAACCATCCAAAATGAAACTCTAGAAGTTTTCCTAATTTAATTCTATAATATGTAAATGTAAACCAAAGAGTAAGGTGAACTAAAGAAGCTATAAACCAAATCAATCTTCCTATTTCTGGATTATATCGATATATATATGTTGATATTATTAAAATTGCCATATCCAATGACGTAATGACAGCACCTCTCATTGTGTCCTGTATGTCATCTAGAAATGAACTATAACAAAATATAATTTTTGAAATATAAGTAATAACTAAAACTAAAGAGATTAAAATTGTACCTAAAAATATAACTTCTCCATACTTATAACCTATCCCTTCCCATGCTGAACCTAATCCAACTATACCCAGTCCTAAAGCCGAGGCTCCCGAAGGATATTTTTTTAATTTTTCTATTAAACTACTTTCTGCCATAAAGCCTCCTAATTTAAATTTTCTTTATAGATACTGTTGCATACTTATAAGATGGCTCTTTTGAATATGGATCATATAGAGAATCTGTTAGTCTATTTGCCACATTATAATGCATAGATATGAAAACTTGTCCTACTACTACTTCGTCGCTTATTTTAACTTTTATATTACAATTTCCATTTTTAGATGATACCAAAACTAGATCCTCATCCTTTATTTTTAAAGCATCCGCATCTTGCTGATTTATTAGTAAATAGTCTTCCTTTGGATATGTATGTTGTACTATTGGCATATTCCTTGTTCTTGTTAACGTATGCCAAAGACCTACTCCTCCTCTTCCTGTAATTAAATAAAACGGATACTGCTCATTTGGAATTTCTGGATATTCTTGTGGAGCTTCAAATATAAATTTTCCTTTTTTATTTTCTGTATAAAAATTATAATCTTCAAACAATATTCTATAATCATTCTCTAAATTTTCTTTATATCTTAAAGGCCATTGAACTCCATTACTATTTTTTAAATTGTCATATTCAACTCCTGTTATATCACAAGGCATCCCTTCAGATATAGCTTTCATCAAATTAAAAGCATCTTTAGGAGTCTTCCATTTATCTAATTTTAATTTATCATTTAACCCTAAAGCTTTTCCAATTTCTAGTATTATTTCATAATCACTTTTTATTCCTTCTGGAGGTTCAACTACTTTTTGAACTGCCCCAAGTCTTCTCTCAGTATTTATAAAAGTTCCTTCTTTTTCTAGAGATGTCGCTGTCGGTAAAAATAAATCTGCCTCTTTTGCTGTTTCTGTATCATAATATATGTCTTGTACTACTAGAAAATCAATTTTTGAATTAAAATTTTCCATAAGTGTATTGTGTGGATAAGATACCATTGGATTAGTTGCTATTATCCAAAGTCCTTTAATATCTTTTGTTTCTACCTTTTCAATAATTTCATTAAATGCCAATGTTGCTCTTGTTGGAATTATCTCATCTTGTATTTCTAAAATATCTCTTATTATTTTTCTATCATTTTCTGAATTAAATTTCCTTCCAGCAAAAAGACAAGTTTCTGCACTATAAAGTCTAGAACCCATAGCATTACATTGCCCGGTTAAGGAGTTGGGCCCACACCCTTCTTTTCCAATAGCTTTTATTAAAAAACAAATATTTATTATTGCTTCTGCTGTTCTTGTGGCTTCATAACTTTGATTTACACCCATAGTCCACCAAAACGACACCTTTTTTTTATTATGTATTTTTTCTGCTAATTCTATTAATACATTATCTTTTATTCCACAACTATCTTCTAATTTATCTAAAGTGTATTCCGATACAAATTTTTTAAATTCATCAAAATTCTCTATTTTGTTTCTAGCAAACTCTTCATCTATGTAATTTTTTTCAATTAAATGATTAGCTAAAGTATAAAGTAAAGATAAATCTCCTTTTAATTTTATAGGTATCCACATGTTAGCCATTTTTGCTGTTTCTGTTTTTCTAGGATCAATCACTACTATCTCTGCATCCTTATTCTCTTTTCTTAATCTCCACCATGGAACTGGATGACTAATAGCTGGATTTGATCCTATAAAAATAGCTAACTCTGTTGTCATTAAATCATTCCAAGAGTATGGAGGTGCATCAAATCCAAAAGATTGATTATAAGAAACTGCTGCTGTTGCCATACATAGCCTTGTATTTCCATCACCTTCCATTCCTAATCCAAATCTTCCTACATAACCTAAAATCGCCATTTCTTCTAAAGGTATCTGACCTGTACTTAAAAAAGCTAAAGATCCTCTTCCATATTTATTATTTATATCAATAAATTTTTCTGCAATAATTTCATATGCTTTTTCCCAAGAAATTGGATTCATTTTTCCTGTTTCATCTCTCAATAATGGTGTAGTAACTCTATGCTCCATTGAATTTTGATAAGCTATGTTTCTTCCTTTTATACAAGCTAAACCTTTATTAACTGGATGTGTTATTGCTGGTTTACAAGACAATATATTATTATTTTCCACTTCAAACTCTAAATTACATCCAGTAGCACAAAAACTACATGTTGTTTGTATCCTCATTCCTTTACCTCCGCTTTTTATTTATATTTTTTTATTCTTTTTTTTATTTTTTTTCCTTTAATTTAAATTTATAAAAGGAGAGTAGAGTATTATCTTGTAGAATACTTTTAAATATATAAGGAGAGTGAAGAAATATTATGATAAAAATTTTTAATCTTAAATTATCCATAGCTTTTTTTCTACTTACATTATTTTCATTTTCTAAATCAGCTATCATTGAAAAAGAACTTTTATACGATAAGTATACTTTACCTGATGCCTACATAATAAAAATAGGAGACAACTATACTCAACATAGAGGTTACGACTGGACAAAAATATCTAATATATTAGATGATGTTGATAACTTTACTCACGATCAATATAATTTAGGATCTTTAAAAAATTATAAAAATGTAAATGGAAAACCTGGACCAGCTATAAAAATGAAATCTCCTCCAGAATCTGATATATATGGCGTTCGAAGAAATCAAGGAATACCTTTATATTCTGAAAATAATTTAAATCAACCTGAAAGATATGCTTGGGACGGTAGTTTAGTAAAAATTTTATCACGAAATGGAAATTTTTCTAAGGTTCAAGCTAAGGATATTGATGGTATTTGGTATATCCCAAATAGGTATATAGAAACTCTTCCAACTAAAAGATTTAATAAAATAATTGTTATAAATAGAAGTTTTCAAAACGTTGTTACTCTTGAAAGAGTGGGAGGTATTTGGAAAATAAGAAGTAAAAATCCTATTACTACTGGAAAAGATAAGTTACCCTATAGTTATGCTACTCCGTTAGGAGTTTTTGTAACTCAAAACAAATTGAAAAGAATGGATTATATGAAATTTGGAAATGAATCTGAACCTGGTGGTTATTCTCCTTATGCTACAAGATTCTCTGGTGGTGGTTATTTCCATGGATTTCCTGTAGACCTTCCAAGAACAAGCATCATCGAATATAGCAATTCTTTAGGATCTCTTCCTATTTCACATATGTGTGTTAGATCTTCTGCTTCTCATGCTCAATTTGTATATAATTGGGCTGAAGTTGATAAGTCTTTATTTATAGTTATTGATTAATGTATATAAAAAGGGAACTTAAAAAAGTTCCCTTTTTATACTAATGTTCCATAGTAATCTATAAATGTATACTGTTCCCATTTTCCTTTTACAACATTTAAGACTCTACTATTATTGTACTGAATTAAAATCTCTCTATTTTTTATTAATTTCTCTATATCTTCTTTAAATTTTTTATTAATTTCTTCTAAAGTTTTTATATTTAAAAACTTTATATATTCTTTAAGCCGATAGATAGTTTCATAATTTTGTGTTCCTCCATAATCTTTTAAAGACCAATAGTTTTCTAACTCCTTGTCTAAATTATAATTTAACTTTATATTTTTACTTAGAGTAAAATCTCCTATTTTATATTCCTCTTTATTCACTATATTTTTTTCTATAAACTCTCTTAAATTATCTAATCCTCCATATCTCGTATAATAAAGATAACTTTGACTTATTTTTAAATATTGCTTATTTCTATTTTTTTCAAGTTCATTCTCTTGAAACATAATAAAAATAGGTAAATATATATCTAAAATATAGCTATAAATAAGTTCTTTTTTCGTTAATAATTTACCTTCTTTTTTTCTATAATATCTAGAATATCTTATACAATCTTCAACTATCTCTTCTAAATTTAAGCCATCTAAAGTTAAATTTAATTGTTTAGATTTTAATATAATTTCTTCTTTATAGAAATTATATACTTGCTCAAACCATCTTTGCATTCCAACAATAAATCCTGGAATATCATTAACTAGATTAAATAGAGCAATTTCTCCTATTATTAATGTTTCTCTTCTAAACTGCTTTTTAGAATATTCTCTAATAGCTTTTATTTTTCCTTTTGTATCATCAGTATAAAATATAATTTTATCAATATAATAGAGTTTTCTAAAATCATCTATTAAAAAACTATCTAAATTAATATCTGTTTTTAAATCTTTTACTAATAAAATTTTATTTCTATTTAAATAATCAATTAATGTATTTGTATAGCCTCTTTGATATTTATTTCCTAGCCTATACGTATTTTTATATTTTAAATACTCTACAAAAATATCTCCATTATTTTCATTTTCTAAATTTTTAAAATTAGAAATTAATATATTTACAATGGGAGTAAAAACTCTTTGATACCACACAATTGCTTTCTCTAAATTTTCTTCTCCTAAAAAGTAAAGATTTAAAAACTTTCTAACCTCTTCTCTTAATTCCTTGTAATTCTCTACTCTTGAACATTCTATATTACTTAAGCCACTTTCCTTTTCAAAACTAAATCTTTCTCTTGAGAGTTTATCAATCTCTTCATTATTTTGAGAAAAAAACTCATAGACTTCTGCTTCTATTGAATGAAAATTTAAATTTTTAGCTACTGAAATTCTATGATTTCCATCGTATACATAATATTCCTCTCTAAATTTATATAAAATAACTGGTGGCAAACTTCCACTTTCTAAATATTTTATATATACTGAACTCCATCTTCCTTTGGACTCTTCTCTTAATGGATTAAAATCTTTATCAAAATCCTGAGCTTTTTCAACAGTTCCAATAATTTTTCCAATGGGGACTTCTTTTACACCTAAATAAATTCT
The DNA here is from genome assembly GCF_022430525.1 of Cetobacterium somerae. Lineage (NCBI taxonomy): Bacteria > Fusobacteriati > Fusobacteriota > Fusobacteriia > Fusobacteriales > Fusobacteriaceae > Cetobacterium > Cetobacterium somerae. The sequence continues at coordinate 467,508 of NZ_CP092520.1, forward strand.
ATTAGATAGTTGATTCTCTTTTTCTACGACACTAAATTCCTTTATTTTTCTATTTTCTCTATCAAAAAAATTAAATCTAGTTTTTCTCAAAGCCTTTTTAAAGGCTAGTTCAGCTTCTTCTTTATCTATGTCAAATTTCATTTTCCCTCCTAAGAGAAATCCAAATCTAAGACCTTATATCCAAATACATTTATTATTTTTGTATTTTCAAATTGGCCCTCTTGAATCTCATGGTGACTTTTTAAATGGATATGTCCATGTAACCAATATTTTGGTTTTAAAAGATCAATCGCTTTTCTATAACTATTAAAACCTTTATGTATTGGATCATCACCTTCATTTATTCCTCCAATAGGTGAATGACTAATAACTAAATCAACTGTTTTAAACATTGTTTTAACATAACTTTTCATAACCATAAAAAAAACATCTTTTTCGCTGTATTGATGTGCTCCCATTGAGTACCTTTGACTTCCATCAAATCCAACAATTTTTACCCCTTTTACCGTACAATTCTCTCCACCATCTATATTTTTACAAAAACTTATATCATGATCACCTGCATATATATGATTTCCATTAACATAAACTAGCTCTTTATTTAAAACAGTAAAAAGGTAATCTAAATATTTATTACTAACATCTCCACAAGATACTATCAATTCTATATCTTTAAACATCTCTTTTAAAATTTCAGGAGAATATCTCTCCAATGTTGCTTCATCACTAACTGCAAGTATCTTCATTTCTCAACTCCTAATTTTTAATAGACAAAAACTACCATAAATATATGGTAGTTTTTATTTATATTAAATTCTTTGAGGGGCGATTTTCCAAATTTCTTTTGCATATTCATCTATTGTTCTATCTGATGAAAACTTACCACCATTTGAAATATTTATCCAAGCTTTCTTTCCCCAATTCTCTCTATTAGAAAACTCTTTATTTATTCTCCCTTGTGTTTCTCTAAATGCTTCAAAATCTTGTAGCACAAAATATTGATCTGGTTTGTGCCAAGAAGCTCCTTTTAATAATGAATCGTATAACTCTTTATAAAGTCCTGTTCCTTCATCATTTAATGTCCCATCTATTAAAGCATCTACAACTCTTTTTAATCCAATTGTATTTTTATAAGGAATACTTGGATTGTATCCCTCTTTTTTAAACTTTTCTATATCTTCAACTTTCAATCCAAAAATATAGTTGTTCTCTATTCCAGCCTCTTCAACAATTTCAACATTAGCTCCATCTAAAGTTCCAAAAGTTAAAGCTCCATTTATCATAAATTTCATATTCCCAGTTCCTGAAGCTTCTTTTCCAGCTGTTGATATTTGTTCTGATATATCCGCTGCTGGGAATAAAAGTTGTGCAACTGAAACATTATAATTTTCTATAAATATAACTTTTATCATATCTTTAATATCTTTATCATTATTTATAAGATTTGCTACCTCATTGATTAATCTAATTGTCCCTTTAGCTCTCATATATCCTGGAGCAGATTTTGCTCCGAATATATATGTTACAGGATGAATTTCTAAATTTGAATTCTCTTTTAATCTATAATATAAATCTAAAATATGAAGTATATTTAGAAGTTGTCTCTTATATTCATGTAATCTTTTTATCTGAATATCAAAAATTGAATCTGGATTAATTTTTATTCCTTGAGTTTCTTCAATATATTTTGCTAATTGCTTTTTCTTTTCTAATTTTATATTTAAGAAGTTTTCAATAATCGATTTATCTGCTGAATATTTTTCTAAATTTTTCATTTGAGAAAAATCTGTAACCCATCTATCTCCAATTAATTCAGTTATTAAATTAGATAATTCTGGATTACATTGAAGTAGCCACCTTCTTTGAGTTATTCCATTTGTTTTATTTAAAAATCTTTCTGGAAACAGCTCATACCACTCTTTTAACTCTATATGCTTTAAAATATCTGTATGCAGTGCTGCAACTCCATTAGTCGCAAATGATCCATATATAGCAAGCCATGCCATGTGTATTAAATCCCCTTGGATTATTGACATTCTTTCTCTTCTAGCTTTATCATCGGGATATTTTTCTTCTAAAAAATTTAAAAATTGAAAGTGTATTCTTTCTGTTATCTGAAATATTCTAGGAACTACCTCTTCATAAAGGCCAATCCACCATTTTTCCAATGCTTCTGATAATATTGTATGGTTTGTATATGCAAATGTTTTTTCTACAATTTTCCATGCATCTTTCCATAATAGTCCCTCTATATCACATAAAATTCTCATAAGTTCTGGTATTGCAATTACTGGATGAGTATCATTTAGTTGAATTGATACAAATTCTGGTAATTTTCTAAAATCAGTTCCATGTAATCTCTTAAATTTTCTCACTATATCTTGTAATGATGCAGATGTAAAGAAATACTGTTGTTTTAATCTAAGTTTTTTACCCTCATTTGTTGAATCATTAGGGTATAAAATTCTAGATATATCTTCTGCTTCATTAACTTCCTTTAAAGCTTTATCATAATTTTGATCATTAAAAGCCTTTAAATCTAACTCATTTATAGATTTAGCTTCCCATAATCTAAGAGTGTTCACATTCTCAGTTCCATACCCTATTATTGGCATATCATAAGGAACTGCTCTAACTTTACTATCACCAAATTCAACTATAACTTCATCGAATGGTCTACATATTGTCCAAACATCACCATATTTTAACCAAGTTTCTGGAGTTTCAATTTGGAATCCATCAACTATTTTTTGCTTAAAAATTCCATTTTTATATTTAATCCCATATCCCTGTCCTGGTAGATCTAAAGTTACTAAAGAGTCCATAAAACATGCAGCTAGTCTTCCAAGTCCACCATTTCCTAAACCTGCGTCTTCTTCGGCGTCTTCAACTATGTTTATGTCAAATCCAATCTCTTTTAATATCTCTTTTACTTCTTTTTCAATTCCTAAATTTATCAAATTATTTCCTAGAGCTCTTCCCATTAAAAATTCTGCTGAGAAATAAAATGCTTGTTTACCACTTTCATATTTTTTTCTAGTTTCTAACCAATTTTTAGAAATACTTTCGATTAAAGCTTTACTTAATCCTTGGTAAATTTCAAAAGAGTTTGCTTCATTTATACTTTTATTAAATAAAATTTCTACCTGTTTTTCTATTCTACCTTTTAAAAGATTTTTCTCAATTAGCATATTCTATTCTCCTCACTTATTATTTTTCATTTAATTTTTTCATAAGTTCTTGAATCTCTAACTCTTTTTTCTCTAATTCAGCCTTTAACCTAGCTTTCTCTTTTAATTGCTTAATTATCTCATCTTTATTGTTTATCTCATTGCTTAGTTTATTATTTTCAGCCTTTATATTGTTTAATTCTGATGCTTCTTGTGTATTAGATTTAACTATTTTTTTATTCACTTTAGTTTGTAATAATTGATGTACCTCTTTAGAATTAGCACTATTTCCAAAATATATATTTGGTGTTATTATTGGACCTTTTTTAGAATCAAGATTTATAGGGATAATCATTTGTGCATAATCTCTTGTTAATTTTTCTCCTTCAAATAAAGATTTATCAATAAAGATATCTTGAGAACTTGCTGAACTTCCAAATAAAACTTTTAAATTGTCAACAGGAACTAATTTTGCTGATGTAGATTCTCCTGGTCTTAAACCAAAGTCTAAAGCTTTTGTATAGAATCCTTTAGATTTTTCATTCATATCAAAAAGTCTTTGCTCTTTTCCATTAAATCCAATATATTTTGTATCTGACCAATTTATAAAAATAACATCTTTAGATATATTTTTTATTGAAACATCAATACTATCTTTATTAAATGAAATATTCATAAAAAATTTGTCTGTTGATATTTCATTATTTTTTAATATTAATGGATAATCCCTTGAAGTAGTATCTTTCACACCATATATTTTAACTCCTTGTTCTTTTACTATAGAAGTATTTTCTTTTATTGGTGTTGTTGGTGTACAACCTGTTATTACAACTGTTGATAATAAAGCTCCTAAAAAAAATAGATTTTTCATCTAACTCCCCTCTCTTTTCTAAAAATCTAATGTTATTATTTTATTGACATCCTTCCCAAATCTATTTTCCAATTTCATTAAGTGAATATCATTTTTTATATGTTCTGTTACAATATTAACTAAAAGCTTATTTTCTGAATATGTTCCACAAAACTCACCTTCGTAGTTACTTGCAATTATTGCTGCAAATAAATCAACTGCTACCATTATTCTTTTTTCTGAATCAGTTACATTAAAATTGAAGCTATCTCTTATATATGTTTCAACACCAAGACTCATATAATCTATTTTATTAAAACTAAACAATATAACTCTAATACCTTTTTCTTTTAACCTTTTAAAATCTTTTTCAAATTCAAATAAATCTAAATTAGTATTTATATATACAATTTTTTCTGCTCTTTTTAATATATTTCTAAATCTATCTTTCACATCATCAAAAGAATTCAAATTATAAAATTGCTTTTGTTTTCCATTTACTTCTACTTTATTTAATTCATCCTTTAAAAATTTTGTTGCACTATTTACTTCTTTTTTATAATTTTCAAAAAGTTCATTTAAATCAATCGCTTCATACAAAGTTATTTCTTTATCTAAATATGAATTAATATATCCTTTTTTTTGTAAAATATCTAAATTTTGGTAAACTGTTGTTCTTGGATATCCAAGCGCTTTTGCAATTTGAGAGCCGTTAGCTCCTGGATTTTTAACTAACTCTAAAAAAACCTCCGCTTCTTTTCTTCCAAAACCAATTTTCTCTAAATTTTCTAAAATTTTTTCATTTTCTATCAAAATATCCTCCTACTCTTTAACTCCTCCAACAGTTAATCCTCCTACAAGATATCTTGATAAACTAATAAATAGTATAACAACTGGTACACTTGTTATTAGTGCTGCGGCTGAATATGTCCCCCATTCTGCACTAAAAGAACCTTGAAGATTAACTAATCCCACTGGTAAAGTTAATTTCTCTGCTGATGTTAAAATTATTCTTGCTATTACAAACTCAGACCAAGCTGTCATAAATGAAAATAATGCTGTTATTGCAAGGGCTGGAGTTGTAACTGGTAACACTATTTTATACATAACTTGCCAAACTTTGCAACCATCAATATATGCACTTTCTTCCAATGACTTTGGAATTGTATCAAAGTATCCTTTCAACATCCAGACTGAGAAAGGAACTGATACAGCCACATAAGGTATTAATAACCCTAAAAAACTATTCATTAATTTTAATTTTACCAATATTATAAACATTGGTAACAATAACATTGGTGCTGGAAACATCTGTGTTACCAAAAATGTCATCATACCAACTTTTCTTCCCCAAAATGAAAACCTAGAAAATGCATATCCTGCAGTTATTGAGATAAATACTCCTATTATAGCTGTTAATGTTGAGATAATAAGAGAGTTTTTTAACCAAATTAAAAGATCCGTTTCAAATATGGCTTTCCTGAAATTATCTAAGGTAGCATCTTCGGGTATTATTCTTAAACTTGTTGAAAATAATTGATCCCCCGGTCTTAAGGCTACAGATAAAACATTTAATAATGGATATAATGTTATCAAACAAAATATTATTAATATTGTGTAAATTCCAATTATTTTCTTCCAACTGTCATTTTTCTCAAAATGAATGTTCTTTTCAATCATCTTGACTCCTCCTTAAAAATATTGCTCTTTCTCACATATATTACAGAGAATACAAGTAAAAATAGGAATATTAATACTGAATACGCTGCTGCAAATCCATATCTATAGAAATTAAATGCCAATCTATAAACATCTGTTACCAATATCTGTGTTTCTTTGTTTCCATATCCACCAGCTAAGATGATTATGATGTTTAACATATTAAACGTCCAAATTGTTCCTAATATAATTGCAGGTGTTAAAGTTGGCTTTAATAGAGGTAATGTTATATCTTTAAATTTGCTCCAAGGACTAGCACCATCTATATCAGCTGCTTCATATAATTCTGCTGGAATTGATTGTAATCCTCCTAACGTTATCATCATCATAAATGGAAATCCTAACCAAATATTCGTTATTATTGCCGCATAAAAAGTTAGCTTTGGATCACTTAACCAAGGTAGATTTTGTATTCCAAACCAACCTAGCATTAAATTTATAGCTCCAAAATTTTGATTAAACATACCTTTCCAAGTAAGAGCTGCTATATATTGAGGCATTGCCCAAGGAATTATAAGAAAAACTCTCAAAATAGATTTTCCTGGTAGTTTTCTATTCAGTAATATTGCTAAAAATAATCCAATAGTTACATGAAAAAATACGTTTACAAAAGTCCAAATTATAGTTCTGATAAAAGTTGCTAATACTTCTGGATCTTGAAATACTCTAATATAATTTTGCAATCCTACAAAACCAGGATTTTTAAATGTTCTTAAACTCATATTTGTTAAAGATAACCAAAATCCATAGCCTAAAGGATAAAATACCATTATTGCCATCACTATAAAAGCTGGTGCTATAAATAAATATGGTGTATTTTTACCTACTAGTCTTCCTTTTCCACTCATAATCGTCTCCTTTTAATTTTAGAGGTTGGATGGATAAAATCCAACCTCTCAATTTTATTACTCACCTTTAATAATTTTAATTCCATCTACTGCATCTTTTTGCATCTTTTTAGCTGCATCTTCTGGAGTCATTTTTCCATTTAAAACAGCTTCTAAATTTGGTCTCACTGCATCCCAGATAGCTCTCATCTCTGGTACAACTGGCATAGGAACAGTATACTTAATTGTCTCAATTGAATCTTGCATTAATTTATCATTTTTAACTTGTGATAATTCTCTAGCTGCCTCTATTCCTGGAGCTTGCGATTGATTTAAAGAAATTTCTGCATTTATCTCTGGAGAGAAAATATAATCGAAGAACTTATTTAAAGCTTCTGTTTTCTTATCTGATGTATTTTCTGACAATGAATATCCTTTAGATGCATTTGTAAATAATGCATAACCGTTTTTTGAAGGAATTGGCATAGGAGCTACTCCTAAATTTATTCCTGCATCCTCATATTCTTTCCAAGACCATGCTCCATTTAATATCATAGCAGCTTTATTTTGTTTAAACAGTTGAGAAGCAATATCATAATCCATTCCTGCTTCTCCCAAGTTATACTTTGCTCTAATATCTCTTACAAAAGTTAAAGCATCTATCATAGCTTGATTATCTAAAGTCGGATTATTTTTACTATCAAAAATTTCTCCTCCAAATCCGTTATAGAATCCTACAAACCAAAATGGTTCTTTTTCATTATATAGGAATCCGTATTTAGAATTAGCCTTATCTTTTGCATCTACAGTTCTGTTTGCCTGTGCTATTTTTAAAAATTCTTCCCAATTTTTTGGTGCATTAGCTACTATATCTTTATTGTATAAAAGAGCTATTTGATTTCCTAAGAACTCCGGTAGTAAATATAATTGATTATCATACATACCACTTTTTAACGCTCCTTCATTAAATTTTTGAATTAAATCTTTAGATACAACTTTATCAATTGGCTTAATTAAATCTGAAACCATAAAAATTCCTATATTATCATTTGGACCATAAACTATATCTGGACCCTGACCTGCTAAAGATGCATTTTGAAACTGAGTTCTTAAATCTTCATTGGAATAATGAACTACATTTACCTTAACATCTGGATTCTTCTTCATAAATTCATCAACTATTTTTATATAAGTAGGTCTTACTGCTGGTTCCATCTGTTCCCATAAAGTTATTTCAGTGGCTTTTCCTAAAGCTATTGTTGAAAATAATGTTCCTGCTGCTAATACTAATAGCGGTTTTTTTAAAATGTTTCTCATTTTACCCCTCCTTGATTTTTGTTGTACTTTAAATACAACAATATTATTACCTCATTTTTTTTAAATAGTCAATAGTTTTTTAAAAAAATATGTACATTTTTTTATTTTTTTGTTTTTTTTAAGAAATTTTAGTTTTATTATTGACAAATTAAAAAAATGTTATAAATATATTGGTATAAATTGTTGTATCTCTTTTACAACAAATAAAAAAATAAAATACAGGGGGAGTCAAATTTATGAAAATTAACAAAATTCTTACACTTTTATCTTGTATCATCCTTGCTGGAACAGTTGGAGAAAAAACTTTAGCCAAAGAGGTAGTTCAAACTCCTGAAGTTGTAACAACGTCTTATGATGTGTCAGCATTAGAGGATAGAATTGCTAAGTTAGAGTATAATCAAGAGCATCCAAGTTTTGAATTTCATGGATATGGTAGATCTGGACTTCTTTTAAATGCAAATAATGATTTAAAAAAAGGGAAAGTATTTAATAAAAACGGAGTTGGAAGACTTGGTAACGAAAGCGATACTTATATTGAAGCTGAATTAGTTAAAAATTTCTACCTAGACAATGGTTCTTGGTCTAAATGGCATATCATGTTTGCTAAGGGAACTGATGATTATAACGATTGGAATGAAAATGTAGCTCTTAGACAAGCTTATGCTGAAATGGGAAATCTTCCAGTATTTTCAGGAGCTTTCAAGGAATCTGTAATCTGGGCTGGTAAAAGATTTTATAATAGAAGAGATATTCATATAACAGACTTTTATTTTACTGATTACTCAGGAACTGGAGCTGGAATAGATAATATAAAAATTGGAAATGGAATGTTAGATTTAGGAGTTATAGCTAGAGATTATGATAGTTATGATTCTGTTGGTCCTGTTACTAATTCTTCTAAAGAAGATGGTTTAAATGTTGTAAACTTACTTGCTAGATATGATATTGGATCTTGGGAGTTTGACTTAGGAGCTGCTTTTTCTAAAGATAATGAAAATAGAACTATAAATAACGAAAACGGAGATTATAATACATATAGTGCCGCTGATTACGGATTACAACTGGGAGTATTCTATAATACACCTGGATATTACTGGAGTGGTAAAGGTTTCTCGAAAATTTTTGCACAAGTTGGTTATGGACTTAATGCAGGAGATGGTTTAGGAACTGCTGGTAGGGGAGCAGAGAAAAATTTAGATGATGCTCTATCTGCTAGACTTGGTACTTTTGGAGTTTTACCTATCAATGAAAAGTGGGATTTATTTACAACAGTTGTTGCTCAACATAATAAAAATAGTAAATTTAATTACAATGCAACTCTTTTAGATCCTCAAGGAGACTCTTATTCTGTTGATGTTGATGGTCTTAAATCAACTTGGGTTAGCGTTGTTGCTAGACCAGTTTATAAAATCAATGAAAACTTTGAACTTCAATTTGAAGCTGGTTACTACTATGTGACAGAAGAAAAAGATAACGGTAATGATGTAGATGGAAATCTTTACAAGCTTACATTTGCACCAACATTTAAGTTAAATTCAAATGACTTCTGGGCTAGACCTGAAATTAGAGCATTTGTTACTTGGGCTGGATGGGATAATGACTATCAAAAAGCTTTCCAATCTGATTTAAACTCTTACAGTGGAAAAAATGGAGTAAATGTTGGAGTTCAAGCAGAAGTTTGGTTCTAATATAATATATTTTATATAATAATTCCCTTTTGAGGCACCTTCCTCCCGTTGGTGCCTCATTTACAATAAATTAAAAGTGAGGTATTTTCATGAAAGATAGATCAAGTGGTATTCTTTTACATATAACATCACTACCTGGCGACTATGGAATTGGTGATTTTGGAAAATGTGCCTATGAGTTTGTTGATTTTTTAGAAAAAAGTCATCAAAAATATTGGCAAATTCTTCCAATGGGAATAACTGGCTACGGTGATTCTCCTTATCAATCTTTCTCTGCTTTTGCAGGTAATCCATATTTTATAGATTTAAATTCTTTAATCAAATTAGATATCTTAACTAAAGATGATCTTAAATCCTTATCTGAATTAAACACCATATCAAATATACAGTATGATAAATTATATATATATCGATATAAAGTTTTAAAAAGAGCCTTCTTAAACTTTAAAAATAAAAATTTATTATACACTTTAAATAATTTTAAAAATAAAAATATTTGGTGGCTTGAGAACTATGCCCTTTACATGGCTATTAAAGATAAATTCAACGATAAATCTTGGTTAGAATGGCCTAGAGATTATAAATTTAGAGATAAGAAAACTTTAAAAAAAGCTAAACTTGAGCTTGAAGATGAAATTAACTTCCATATTTTTTTACAATATCTATTTTATAAACAATGGAATGAATTAAAATCATATGCTAACAATAAAGGAATAAAAATTATTGGAGATATTCCTATTTTTATAGCTACTGATAGTGCTGATACTTGGGAAAATCCTAATATGTTTTGCTTTGATAAAAAGTTACAGCCTACAAAAGTTGCTGGATGTCCTCCAGATGCTTTTAGTGCTGATGGTCAATTTTGGGGAAATGTATTATACAATTGGAAATATATTGAAGAAAATAATTTTAAATGGTGGATTAAAAGAATCAAAAGTTGTTTTAAACTTTACGATACAGTTAGAATCGATCACTTCCGAGGCTTTGAATCTTTTTGGTCAATTCCTGCTAAAGCAAAAACTGCTAGATTTGGAAAGTGGGAAAAAGGTCCTGGAATGAAATTGTTTAATGCTATTAAAAATTCTTTAGGTAATTTAGATATTATCGCAGAAGATTTAGGATTTTTAACTCCTAAAGTTCATAAACTTTTAAAAGATTCAGGTTTTCCTGGAATGAAGATATTAGAATTTGCTTTTGATTCAAGGGAAGAAAGTGATTATCTACCACATAAATATCCTAAAAAAAGTATTGCTTATACTGGTACTCATGACAACCAAACTGTTGTTGGATGGTATGAAACTGTGAACAAAAAAGATAAGGTATTTTGCGATGATTATCTTAATAATTTTTTAAAAAATCAAAATATCCAAGATAGTTCTATTAATTGGAAGTTTATTGAGGCTCTTTGGAGCTCTAATTCACAACTTGTTATAGCTCCTATGCAAGATTTTTTAGGTTTAGATGATTCTAGTAGAATGAATACACCTGCTACCTTAGGAAATAACTGGATTTGGAGAGTTGATACCTCTTTTTTAGATAACAAACTTTCTCAAAAAATATCTATTTTAACAAAAAAATATAATCGATAAAAAAAGTGAGACTAAAATCCTCACTTTTTTAATATTACATTAATATAATCCTCTTGATTGCTTATTTCTAAAATATCAAAATCAGTAAATCCAACTAAATCCATTAACTCTTTTTCTGTAAAACAAGTATTCCATCTTCCCTCTTTAAAATAATCTTTTTCCCCAAATCTAAAAGAAAGATAAAGTAATCCTTTTTCAACTAAAACCTGATAAAATTTATTTAAAACATAATATAAATCTAATCGATCTAAATGCAAAAGAGTATCCAAAGCCCAAATACCTATAAAGCGTTCTTTATCTTTTAAACCTCTCATAGTTTTTATAATGCTTTCTTTTGCCGTAGCTTCATAAATTTCACCATTACTATGAGAATCTAGTTTTAAGTGTTCAACATTATGCCCTCTTTCAAGAAAAAAGCTATTTATACTATCTTCTTTAGGTTTTAAAGTCAAAATTTTTCCATGTTTTAGTAATTTTTGTTCAAAATTATTAACCTCTTCTAATTTGATACTCGTCCCGTCATACAAACAACCTCCTTATTTTTAAACTCTCCCTGATAATATATACAATTTTTTTATAGTCTTTCCTTGCTTTATATGCTAAAATCCCTATAAAGTTTTATGGAGGGAATATGATTAACTTTAAAAATATAAGTATAAAATTTAATAATAAAATAGTTTTACATAATTTTAATTTAGTTGTAAACACTGGAGAAAAAATATTAATCTCTGGAGTTTCTGGAAAAGGAAAAACTACACTACTTAAACTTTTACTTGGTTTTAATACTCCTAATTCTGGAAGTATTTTAGTAGATAATTTAGAATTAAATGAACAAAATATTAATATTATTCGAAATAAAATTGGATATATGCCTCAATCCACTCCTTTTTTGAATATCAATGTTGAAAAATTAATACACACTATTTTTAATTATAAAGAGAATTTAAAAACCAAACTAGATATGAATCTTTTTATAAAAACTTTAAAAGAATTCAATTTAGATTCTAGTATTTTATCTAAAGATATAAATCAACTTTCAGGTGGTGAAAAACAAAGATTAGCTTTCGTTATAATAATTTTATTAGATCGAAAAATTTGGGTTCTAGATGAAATAACCTCTTCTTTAGATCAAGATATGAAAGAAAAAGTTATAAATTATATTTTAAATACAAATAAAACAGTTATTTTAGTTTCTCATGATAAAATAGAATCTTTAAATAATTTTAGGACGGTGATTCTTTAATGGCGCAAGATATATTTTTACCTAATCTACTTTATTTTGCTATTTTTTTAATTCCTATCTTTTATATTATGAATTATCTTGAAATAAATATGATTTCTAATGTTATAAAATCTATTCTTAGAATGTTTATCCAACTTATGTTAGTTGGTGTTTATCTACATTATATTTTAACACTAAATAATTCATGGATTAATTTAGCTTATTTAACTCTTATGACTTTCGCATGTACTTTTACAATTGTGAGAGACGTTAAAATAAGAGATAGTAAATTTTATGTAATTGTTGCGGTATCTACTGTCATTCCTTTAATCCTTAATATGTTTATATTTTCAGAGCTTTTGCTACATTTAAAAGATCCTCTTGATGCCCTATATTTAATACCAATCTCTGGTATGATTTTAGGAAATACTCTAAATGGAATGATTGTAACTATAAATGATTTTTTAAATAATTTAAAACTTAATGAAGAAAGCTATCTTCTATCTTTATCATTTGGAGCTACTAAATTTGAAGCACTCAAACCATTTATAGCAAACGCCATAACTTTAGCTTTTAAGCCTTCTGTCGCTACCATGGCAAACGTTGGATTAGTTTCTCTTCCTGGCATGATGACTGGTCAAATTTTAGGAGGTTCTCTTCCTATTGTTGCTATAAAATATCAAATTGCTATAATGATTGCTCTTTTTGTCTGTAGATTTTTATCTTCTTTTATTTTACTTTATTTTTGCTCATTATATTTTTTTAATAAATACTCAATATTTACACTAAAAATTAAAGAATAGGTGATATTTATGGCTGAGAAAAAAGAATTTGGTTTATTTGGACTCATTGGTGTAGTGATTGGCTCTGTTATCGGCGGTGGAATTTTTAATATCTCAAAAGAGATTGCAAAGACCTCTTCTATTAGTGCAGCTTTAATTGGCTGGAGCATATCTGCATTAGGTGTATTTTTCATAATAAAAATTTACCAAAGACTTCTTTTAAAAAAATCGGATTTAAATAATGGTATATATGAATATGCTCGTATTGGCTTTGGACCTCTAGCTGGATTTTTTTCTGCCTGGGGATATTGGTTGGCTTGCGTTGTTAGTAACGCTAGTTACCCTGTTCTTATTGTTCAAACATTAAGTTATTTTTTTCCATCTATCGTGGGAGTGAAAACACCCCAAGGATTTATTTTAGGTACATTTCTTCTTTGGTTAGTTTCCTATATTATTATGAAGGGAATTAAAACTTATAATTTTTTTAATTTTTTAGCTACTTTTGGAAAAGTTTCAGCAATTATTATGTCTATTTGTTTTATGTTTATTTTTTTTAAATATAAGATATTTTCTTTTGATTTTTGGGGAACTTTAACCTATAAAAATAATATTTTTACACAAGTTAAAGGTTGTATGCTCCAGACATTATGGGCTTTGATTGGAGTAGAGGGTGCAGTTGTCATCTCAGGAAGAGCAAAAAATAAAAATGATGTTAGTCAAGCTACTTTTATCGGTTATTTCATAGCACTTTTCTTATATATTTTTATAGTTGTACTAAGTTATGGAATTCTTCCTGCTGAGAAACTTCAAAACTTAAAAGATCCTGCTTTAGCTTATATTCTAGAAGCTATCGTTGGAAAGTGGGGTGCAATTTTTATTAATATTTCTGTTTTAATTTCTATATTTGGTGCTTGGATTACATGGACTATTATAGCCGCTGAAATTCCATATAATATATCTATGGATAATTTATTTCCAAGTTTTTTAAAAAAATTAAATATTAATGGAGCTGCTAGTAACGCTTTAATTTTTAATGCTTTTATTAAACAGTTTACTTTTATGATATCTCTTTTTTCAAGCAATGTATATCTTATAATTACAAATTCTGCCGCCGCATTAATGCTTCTACCATATATCCTCTCTATCTTATTTTTATTAAAAATTTCATCATTTAAAAATGAGAAAAAGTATATTCTATATGGATTTTTTGGTTTATTTTATTGTTTTTGGATGGTGTATGCTGCTGGTGAAAACTATATTATTCAAACGCTCCTTATATATTTAACTGGTTTACCATTTTATATATATAAAAAGTATAAATCCTCTACTAAATAGTAGAGGATATTTTTTCATTTTTTCTTATTATTTTTTCTGCTAAGTTAGATATGTTATCAATTATATCAACTTTTAAACTTCCAGTTCCTATAAATTTTTTTTCTGCTAGTTCTCCGGCTATTCCCATTGATACCACTCCACTCAATGCACTTATTAAAGGATTATTTCCTCCACCTAAATACGCTCCTATTAAAGATGAAATCATACACCCTGTTCCTGTAACTAGTCCCATTATTTTATGACCATTCATTATTTTAAAAACTAACTCTTGATTTCCAACATAATCAATCTCTCCTGTTATTGCTACAATTGAATTAAATTTTTCAGCCGCAAGCTTTACTAACTTTTCCCCACTATCATCTTTCTCTAAGGAATCTACTCCTCTGCTTAAAGAATCTAGGTTTAAAAGTGACTTTATTTCAGCAGTATTCCCCTTTATCACCGTAAATCTCACTTCTTTTAATAATAAATTTACAAGATTTTTTCTAGCCTTCGTAGCACCTACTCCAACAGGGTCTAAAATAATTGGTTTTTTCAATTTATTGGCAATTTTTCCAACTTCTACTGCCATTGTCTCCATACTTTTATCCATAGTTCCTATATTTAAAACTACACTTGATGAAAACCCAATTATCTCCTCAATTTCTTCCATACAAAATGACATTAATGGTGATCCCCCAATAGCTAATGTTATATTGGCACAATCATTTATAGTCACTGTATTCGTTAAATGATAAACTAAAGGTGTTTTCTCTTTAATATTTTTTAAAGCTAGTATAATTTCATCAACTACCTCTTCTTTTTTTATATCCTTATTCAAAATCAACACCAGCCTTTTTATAAAGATCTACAAAATGACCTACTGGCCCTACTCCCTCTCCTATAGAAAAAGAATTTTTTATTGCATCTGTTATATAACTTTTTCCAATTTTTACTGACTCTTCTATGGAATAACCTTTTCCTATATAAGAGGCTATCGTTGAAGATAATGTACATCCTGTTCCATGTGTATTTTTTGTTTTAAATCTCTCACCTAAAAACTTAATAATCTCATTTTCTTCTGTTAAAAGTATATCCGTACAATTGTCCTCTCTATGCCCACCTTTTATTAAAATATTTTTAGCACCCATATTTTTTATTTTTTTAGCTGCTAAAATCATATCTTCTTCAGATTCTATTTTCATATCTGCTAAAATTTCAGCTTCTGGAATATTTGGTGTTACAAGAGTTCCAATTTTTAAAAATTCCTTTAAAGCTTCAATTGCCTCCTCTTTTAAAAGATAATAACCACTTTTAGAAACCATAACTGGATCAATAACTATATTTTTTCCATTGACATTTTTTAAAGTTTCATAAACAACTTTTATAATTTCACTACTTGATAACATCCCTACTTTTACTGAACTTATCTCTATATCTTCATACAAAACTTCTATTTGTTTTTTTATTATATCTATATCTATTTCTTGGACTGCAAAAACACCCATACTATTTTGTGCCGTAATTGCAGTTATAACACTCATACCATATACACCTTGAGCACTCATAGCTTTTAAATCAGCTTGTATTCCAGCTCCACCACATGAATCAGATCCTGCTATAGTCAAAATTTTTTTCATTTTTTACCTCCTAGAATTTTGTATAAAAAAAGCTATCCCTAAATAGGGATAGCTAAGTCATAATTTATAGTTAATACATCTATAAATATTATATCTTGCTACTTCCCTACGCTAGAATTAACTAGATCAGGTTCAAAGGGTCAGTTCAAAACTTCTCAGCCTAATGGCTCCCCTAGTAAACTTTTTTTATTCTCTTGAAAACAATATACTATATTCTATTATTAATGTCAACCATAGCCATCTCTTTTAACTTGGTTCTATAAGAAAGGATTCTTTTCTCCCAGCCCTTTCCATATAGCTCCCAACTAGTTAAACTTTTATAATAATTTATTCTTTCTTCTGTTATAAGATCTATAAACTTTTCATGATCTTGAACTGAATTTATAACAGCTATTGTTTTACTTCCTAAAACTCCATCTACAACCACATTTTCCGAAGGTTTATATCTTTTCAAAGCTCTTTGAGTTATAACAGCTCCTGCATTATATCCACCATTAAAAAATATATCAAATATCATCATCTGTGAATATGAGTGCTTAATCTCATTCAATCGATACTCTGTTAAAAGATGCTCAGCTATTTCTCTAGCTTGATCCTCTGTAAGAGATTTTATTTCATAATTTTTATTAAATTTTTTATTGTACTCAATTAATAAAAAATTTCTTATTCCATATTTAGAAAGTTCCTTTTGTGTTTTTACAAGTTTATCCCCCTCATGAGACAACACTTCACTTATTATAATCTCTCTAATTTTTGTATCCTCATATCCAAAAGTGACTGTAGAATACAATAACGTAATTATAATTACAAATTTTTCTAGCATACTCTGATTAGTTTCCTCCCTGTATATTTAAATAGTTTAATAACTTTTTAAAAACAGGATATATTATATCATAATTTTGACTAATTTTATAGAGTTTCTGCAACTTTTTGAACTTTTTCCTTAAAATCAGTTATATCTTTTATTACTTTTTTAGAGTCTACAGTTTTAATTTGCTTATCTTCTACTATTAGCTTTCCATTTACTATAACAGTATCTACATTGCTAGCATTAGCTGAATAAACTAAAGCTGAATATGGATCATATATTGGGTTCATGTTTACTGACTTTGTTTCTACTATTACTATATCAGCTAATTTACCAACTTCTAAACTTCCTAATTCATTTTCTCTATGTATAGCTCTTGCTCCACCTATCGTTGCCATTTCAACAGCTTTTTTTGGTGGTAGTGCTGATCTATCTTTTGTATCTAGTTTGTGTAACTTGGCAACATACCCCATTTGACCAATTATATCTAAAGTGTTTCCACTCATAGGACCATCTGTTCCTAAACCTACTCTCATCCCTTTATCATGCATTTTTAAAGCTGGTGAGATTCCTTTTGCTGACTTAATATTAGCAACCATATTATGAGCTATCCCAACATCTCTTTTTTTCATTAATTCTATATCACTATCTGTTATAAAGATATTATGAGCTGCAATAAATCTTTCATTTAATAAACCAACTGAATCTAAATACTCAACAGGTGTCATTTTATATTCTTTTTTGATTCTATCAAACTCTCCATCAGTTTCTGCTACGTGCATTGAAACAGGCACGTTATATTTTTTTGAAAGTTCTTTGATTTTTAATAACTCCTCTTTTGTTACTGTATGAGGTCCATGAGGTCCGAATCCTGGAGTTATTAATTCATCATTTTTATATTTTTCTACAAAAGCAACAGCTCTATTTAATGTTTCTCCTTTTTCTTTTCCATCTGCTGTTGGATATTTAATTATATTTTGTGTCATAACTCCTCTTAATCCAACCTCTTTAACAGCTTGAGCAGCACTCTCTTCAAACAGATACATATCTACCATCGTAGTTACTCCACCTAAAGCCATCTCCATAGCCCCATGCTTTGCTCCTATATATGACATCTCTGGGCTTACCATTTGATTTTCTAAAGGAAAAATATATCTATTTAGTCTATCAGGAACATCGTCTGCTAAAGATCTAAATACTGTCATTGATACATGAGTATGAGTATTTATCATTCCAGGCATTATAATTCCATCGTCTGCATCTATAACCTTAGTAGCACTATATTTTTTTAATAAATCTTCATTTCCCACAGAAATTATTTTATTATTTTTTATAACTATAACTCCATTTTCTATAATCTCTCTTTTTTCATTCATTGTTAAAAGAGTTCCATTTTTTATTATTATATTAGCTTGTTCTTTTTTTTCAACTAAAGAACTACACCCCACTATAAACAAACTTCCTAATAATAATACACCTTTTAAATAATTTTTCATTAAATAATCCTCCCAAATAAAAAAATCCCAGCAAGCAAAAGCTTCCTGGGTTGATTAACTCCCAATTTAC
The DNA here is from genome assembly GCF_022430525.1 of Cetobacterium somerae. Classification (NCBI taxonomy): domain Bacteria; kingdom Fusobacteriati; phylum Fusobacteriota; class Fusobacteriia; order Fusobacteriales; family Fusobacteriaceae; genus Cetobacterium; species Cetobacterium somerae. The sequence goes on from NZ_CP092520.1 coordinate 486,000, forward strand.
TTTTACTTATAGTACCAAATTTAAGGTTTGGTGTAGAAACTTTTGGCCATATCCCAAATATATATAAGCTTTAAATAAATATTTCACAAAATAATTCTAACATATTTGAATATAAAATCAAAGTTTTTTTATTTTATTGATTTTATATATGGAATTCTACACATTAATAGTATATAATTTAAATATCATATAATTTGCAGGAGGTAGTTTAATGTTAAAATTTTTAAAAGATACAGATATTGATGTTTATAACGCTATTGAAAAAGAGTTAGATAGACAAGAAAATGGTTTAGAACTTATTGCCTCGGAAAATTTTGTTTCAAAAAGTGTAATGGAAGCTGTTGGTTCAGCTATGACAAATAAATATGCCGAAGGGTATCCCAATAAACGTTATTATGGAGGGTGTGAATTTGTAGATATAGTTGAAACTTTAGCTATTGAAAGAGCAAAAGAACTTTTTGGCGCAAAATTTGCTAATGTTCAAGCGCATTCTGGTTCTCAAGCTAATATGGCAGCTTATAGAAGTTTGATAGATTTAGGTGATTGCATTTTAGGAATGAGACTAGATCACGGTGGACATTTAACTCATGGTAAAAATGTTAATTTTTCTGGAAATGATTATAAAGTTATATCATACAGTGTAAAAAAAGACGATGAAAGAATTGACTATGATGAAATTAGAAAATTAGCTTTAGAAAATCAACCTAAACTTATTATCGCTGGAGCAAGCGCTTATCCTAGAACTATTGACTTTAAAAAATTTAGAGAAATAGCTGATGAAGTTGGTGCTTACTTAGTTGTCGATATGGCTCATATTGCTGGACTTGTTGCAACTGGATTACATCCATCTCCAATTCCATATGCTCATATTACTACTAGCACAACACATAAGACTCTTAGAGGCCCAAGAGGCGGGCTTATTTTAACAAATGATGAGGAGATTGCTAAAAAAATCGATAAGATTATATTTCCTGGTATTCAAGGTGGTCCTTTAATGCATATTATAGCAGGTAAAGCTGTAGCCTTTAAAGAAGCACTTTCACCAGAATTTAAAAAATATCAAGAACAAGTTATAAAAAATGCTAAAGTTTTAGCGGATACATTAACTCAAAAGGGAGTTAGAGTTGTTAGTGGAGGTACTGATAACCATCTTATTCTTGTTGATCTTACAAATTTAGATATAACTGGAAAAGATGCTGAAAAAATATTAGAAAAAGTAAATATAACAGTTAATAAAAATGGAATTCCTTATGATACTAAAAGTCCTTTTGTTACAAGTGGAATCAGACTTGGTACTCCTGCTTTAACAACAAGAGGTATGAAAGAGAATGAGATGATTTTAATTGGAAATTTAATTGTTACAGCCTTACAAAATAGTAATAGTGATGAAATTCTTAAAAATATTATTGAAGATATTAAAATTCTTTGTAAAAAATTCCCTTTATATAAGGATTAAAAATTAAATAACACTAATAAAATTTTGTTTCCTTGAATTTTTTTCAAATTTGTTTTATAATATAAGTAATTATTTATAGAATGGAGAAAAATATTATGACAAAATTACCTAATTGTCCTAAGTGTAATTCAGAATACACTTATGAAGATGGAAACCTATTTGTTTGCCCAGAATGTGCGTACGAATGGTCAATGGAAACTACTGAGGATGATTCAGATGACTCTCTTATAGTTAAGGATGCTAATGGAACTCTTTTAGCTGATGGTGATACAATCACTGTTATTAAAGATTTAAAAATCAAAGGAAGTTCTTCTGTTGTTAAAATTGGAACAAAAGTAAAAAACATAAGATTAGTAGAAGGAGACCATAACATCGATTGTAGAATTGATGGTATTGGAGCTATGAAACTTAAATCTGAATTTGTAAAAAAAATCTAAGGTCGTATTTCTACGACCTTATTTTTATCTCTATTATTTTTTTATTAAAATAACATACTCTTTATTTGAATAAATTTCTTCTAAATTTTTATCTGAAATATCTTTTTTATATTTCTTTTTAACTAAAAGTAATTCACCTTCATTCATTTTACTTAAATCCTCTAAAGTTATATTTTCTATTGAATTTTTATTTATTTCATTAGAAATATTTTTAGCATCTTCAAATCTATAACTATAAACCTTTTCACTATTTTCTTTCAAAATCTCTATACTCTCTTTTATTGTAAAATTTTTATTATAATACGGTAATAATCCCACACAAACACTTAATATTATACAATTAATATATAATAAAGTTCTATAGAATTTCTCTTTTGATCCACTCCAAATTCTTTCAATAGCTCTTAATGAAATTATAACTATCCCATAATAAAGTGGAAGTAGATAAATATCTAATTTACCACTTATCAAACTAAAAAATACTAAATTCGGAATAAATAAACTAAATGCAATTTTATCAATTTTTTTCCACTTTTTTCTATTTTTAAGATTTCTTAGATTTCTATAAAGTCCTATTATAAAAAATGGAGCTATTGGTAAAGTTGTTAATGGTAGAAGTTTTAAATAGTAATATATAGGTCTAGTATGTGTTTTTGCTTTAACAACTCTTCCTAAAGTTTCTTGTCCTAATATTAATCCTATATAAGTTTTACCCTCTGGAAAACTTAACATCATTAGAAACCAAATTCCTAAAATAGTTACTATTATTCCTACTCCTAATAATAATCTCATTTTTTTTAGATAACTTAAATTATTATCTAAATATAAATAAAATAATACAGTTAATATAGGAATAATAAAAGCAGCCCCTCCTTTTACTAAAACTCCCAAAGCTATACAGCTATAAAAATAAATACTCTTATTTAATGATATCTCTTTTTTATCTAAATAAGATGAGAAAAAAAGATAAATACTTCCCATTATAAATGCTGTCATTAAAGTATCCATTCTAAGTACTAGTGATACTCCAAATATGTATGGTAATGTTATAAAAATAGCGGTAGATATATATGCCATTTTTTCATTCCAATATAGCTTAGATAGTTTAAAACTTAAAAAAGCAGTTATTCCTGCTGGTATAATATTTGCTATAATTAGAGAGATTGGATAGAAATTATCTTTACTAATATATCTAACCAAACCTAATATCCAAAAATATATTGGTGGTTTATCTGGATAAAGCTCTGTAAAATATTTAAGAATTATAAAGTTTTTAGTTTCTACCATTTGTTCTGTTATTACAAAATATTTTAACTCATTTCTTATATCTGGAAATCTTAAAAAAGTTATTCCTATAGTTAAAGCAAAATAGCCTATGAAAAATAATTTGTATCTCTCTTTGTATGCATCATCTTTAAATCTCATATCATCTCCTTAATTTTTATATCTGTCCTACTGGATAGTATTTAAATAAAGATCTCACTTTACAGTTTTTAGTATGAACATTTCTAAGGTCAAAATAAAATTCACCTTTCATTCTCCCTTTCAACTCTTCTAAGTTAATTCCTCTAAACTGATTCCATTCAGTTACTAAAACTACAGCATCTGCCTTTTCACTAGCTTCATCTTCGTCTTTACAATACTGTATCTTATTTTTATATTTTTCTAATCTCCATTTTGTTTCCTCTATGCCTTTAGGACAATAAGCTTTTATTTTTGCACCATTTTTTATTAATCCCTTTATTATATCTAAACTTGGAGCATCTCTAACATCATCTGTATCTGGTTTAAAGGATAATCCTAATATACAAATAGTTTTCTCTTCCACACCATTCATTTCTCTAACTATCTTATCTATCATTTTTTTCTTTTGCTTTTCATTTGCAGATATTGCTGCTGAAACAACGCTCATATCCTCACCGTATTCTTTTCCTATTTCAACAATTGCCCTTGTATCTTTTGGAAAGCAAGATCCACCATATCCTGGTCCACAGTGTAAAAATTTTGGTGATATTCTTCCATCCATTCCCATTGCCTGAGCTATTTCCTGCGTATTTGCTCCAACTTTTTCAGCTAATAGAGCCATCTCGTTTATAAACGATATTTTAACAGCTAAAAATGCATTTGATGCATATTTTATCATCTCTGATGTTCTTCTATTTGTAAAAACAAAAGGAGTTTTATTAATATATAAAACATCATATATTTTCTTCATTATTTCTAGTGCTTTTTTACTCTCAGTTCCTATAACAACTCTATCAGGTCTTAAACAATCATTTACAGCCTTTCCTTCTCTTAAAAATTCAGGGTTTGAAACTACATCAAATTTTATCTCTATTTTTCTTTTGATCAATTCATTCTTAATAGTTTCTTCTACAAAATCTCCTGTTCCAACTGGTACAGTTGATTTATTAACAATTACTGCATACTTACTTATATTTTGACCAATATCCTTTGCACACTGTAATACATAAGTTAAATCTGCTGATCCATCATCTCCAGGAGGAGTTCCAACAGCTATAAATATTATCTCTGCCTCTCCTAGTGCATATTCTTTATTCGTTGTAAACTTTAATCTTCCTTCTAAAACATTTCTATCTAAAATCTCTTTTAATCCTGGTTCGTATATCGGGAGTATCCCATTTTTTAGATTTTCAATTTTCTTTTCATCTATATCTAAACATATAACTTTATGACCAAATTCACTTAAAATTACACCTTGTACAAGTCCAACATATCCTGTTCCTATTACAGTTATTTTCATTCTACTTCCCTCCTAAATACCACTTTACAAATTTATCAATTCCATCATCAAATTTTGTAGTTGGCTTATATCCTAAAAGTTCTTTAGCTTTATCTATATTTGCATAGGTTCTTTTTACATCTCCAGGTTGCATTGGTAATCTTTCTATTATAGCTTCTTTACCTAAACATTTTTCAATTGTTTGTACCATTTTATTTAACGAAATTGCATCTGATTCACCTAAATTAATAACTTCATAAACATTTTTATGCTTCTCTAAATACTTTACTCCTTTTATAACACCATCAATTATATCATCAATATAAGTATAGTCTCTATATGTTTCTCCATCTCCAAAGAATGGAATACCCTCATTTTTTAAAATTTTATCAACAAACTTATGAATAGCTAAATCAGGCCTTTGTCTTGGCCCATAAACTGTAAAAAATCTAAATTGTAATGTATCTATATTATATAAATTAAAATAAACATGTCCAAATACTTCACAAGATTTTTTTGTTGCAGCATATGGTGAAATTGCAAAATCAACTACATCTACCTCTCTAAAAGGAACCACTTTATTATTACCATAAACCGAACTAGAAGAAGCTTGTATAAATTTTTTAACTCCATATTTTTTACAACACTCCAACAGATTTAAATATCCACCTACATTTACCTTTTCATATTCTAAAGGATTTTCTAAAGATGGTCTTACTCCAGCTAATCCTGCTAAATTTACAACCATATCTATTTTATTTTCATTAAATATCTTGTCTAAACTTTCAATATTTTTTAAATCACAGTACTCTAAAGAATAGTTGTCTGTATCTACTTTTTTTGCTAGCATTTCTATTTTTTCTTCTTTTGTATCTCTTGATAAAATCTCTACAAGATATTCAATTTTATTTAAACTTTCTAAAATATTTTTTATTTTTATATCTTCTGAGTAAAAATTATGAAAATTATCTATTCCAATTACGCTATGTCCCAAACTTAATAATTTTTCTACCAAATGTGATCCTATAAACCCAGCTGCTCCTGTTACAATAATTTTCATTTATCTTTCAACTCCTCTATTTTTTTTTATTAGATATATATTTCTTGAATAAATAAGCACATTTGGTGCTTGCCCCAATATAAATACAGGGTCTTTTTTATATATTGCATAAATTAATAAAAAAATACTACCTGATAGACTAAATATCCAAAACGAAAACGGTATAACACTCTTTTTAGCTTTCTCACTAGCTAACCATTGAATAATAAATCTCATTGAAAAAAGTCCTTGTCCAATAAAGCCTATAATTAAAAAAATATTCCAATTCTCTATACTTACCATAACTATTCCTCTATTTTCCAATTTAGCATTCTATTTTTCATCCATCTTACTGCAAAAACATCTTTAAAAGCTTTAAAACCTCTTCCAAAAACTTTATATTTTGACTCTCCATGTAATCGATCATAATGTCTTACTGGTACCTCTATAACTTTATACCCCATATACTTTGCTAATGTCGGCAAAAATCTATGCATTCCATTAAATAATTTATATGATTTAACAACTTCTTTTTTAAATAGTTTTAATGGACATCCTGTATCTTGAATATTATCACCTGTTACAAAATTTCTAAATCCATTTCCAATTTTTGATGCTAACTTTCTTTTAAAACCATCTTCTCTAGTTGCTCTTCTTCCGTTAACTACATCATACTCTGGAATATGCTCTAAAAGTTTATAAACATCCTCAGGATCAGTTTGTAAATCTCCATCCATCATTAAAACTAATTTTCCTTGAGATTTTTGAAATCCAGTATCTATTGCTGCACTTTGACCATTATTTTTTGTAAAATGATAAACTTTTACATTTTTATTTTGTTCTCTTAATTGATTTAGTAGCTCATAACTCCCATCAGTACTTCCATCATTTATAAAAATAATTTCATACTCCTTAAATTCCTTTTTAAAAGCTGCTTCGATTCTTTCTGTCATAGGAATAATATTGTCCTTTTCATTGTAAACTGGTATTACTGCTGATATCTCCATTGTTGCCTCCTTTTGTTTGTTTTTTTTTATTATAATGTTAAAAAGTAAATTTTTAGTAAATTTTTTAAAATAAAACAAATGCTGCTACAATATATACCTCATAATTATTATACATACAAGTTTTTTAAATAAATTTTTACCATTTTTTTACTTTTTTGTTTTATAATACATATAATGTTAATTAAATGGAGGAAAGCTGTGTTAAAAAAAAATATACTTATCATTGAAGATGACCCTAAAATTAGAAGATATTTAGAATTAGAATTAGTTCATGAAGGATATAATATTGATTTAGCTGTAGATGGAAGCGATGGTTTAAAGCTATTTAGAGAAAATAACTATGCTCTTATTCTTCTTGATTTAATGCTTCCTCATATGAGTGGTGAAGAAGTTTGTAAAACTATTAGAAATGAATCTAATATACCAATCATAGTATTAACTGCTAAAGATGAAATTTTTAGCAAAATAGCACTTTTAGATTTAGGAGCTGACGACTATATTACCAAACCATTTGTTATTGGCGAACTTTTAGCTAGAATGAGAGTTATTTTCAGAAATAAACAAGCTTTCACAGATAAAAAAATTTTAAAATTTGAAAATATATCACTTAACTTAAATACAAAAGAAGTTCTTTTAGATGAAACTTTAATAACTTTAACTAAAACAGAATACAACCTGCTTCACTACTTAATGATTAATAAAAATTTAGTTTTAAGTAGAGAAAATATTCTAGAAAATGTTTGGGGATATGATTATTTTGGAGATGGTAAAATTATTGATATGTATATAAAAGCTCTTAGAAAAAAGCTTGATCCTGATAGTAAATATATTAAAACTATTCGTGGATTTGGTTATTCTTTAAAAAAGGAGGACTAATTTGAAAACCCTTTCAGGTACTTTAAAAAAAAGTTATTTTCAACTTATATGTTTATTTTCTATTGTTTTACTTTTATCTCTATCTATTACTGGAAAATATTTAATTAATTCATCTAAACAATATTTAAGAAATGCTATGGGGTTTCTTAAATTTGAAATTTTAGAAGAAGTAAATTCTAAATCTATGGAAATTTTTACTGGTGATTTAGTTAATAGACTTTTTAAAGTGGAAAATCCTGCTCTTGACGATTTAGAAATAACAATAAAATATAAGGATTTAGTTTATACAGAAAATACAAATAAACGTCTTTTAGATGCTGCTGTTGAAGACAAAGTAAAAAATGTACATTGGTATGATTACATGGTTTTAAAAAATGAGTTAATTAACAAAGATGGTGAAATCTATACAGTTATTCTTGTAAAAAATTTAAAAGAAGAGAAAGATTTTTTCTTTGATATGATCTATATATTTTTATCTGGACTATCTATTTGTATTCTTATATCTGTATTTGCTTTTACAAGATTATTAAAAAAAATAAATAAACAACTTTCTTTATTAGAAAATATTAATTCGAACATAACTTTAGAAAATTTAAAAGTTATAAAACCTACAAATTACTTTAAAGAATTTGATAATATCTTAGACTCATATGAAGATATGCTACTAAGACTTGACACACAAAATAAGAAACAAATTGAATTTGTTCATAATTCATCACATGAACTAAAAACTCCTCTTTTTATAATAGGAGGGTATATTGATATGATTAAACGTTGGGGGAAAAAAAATCCAGAAATATTTAATGAAGCTTTAATTTCTATTGAAGATGAAACTAAGAGTATGAATTTACTTATTGAAAAACTTTTATTTATTGCAAAAGAATCTGAAATAAAAAGTGAAAAAAATGAAGTTGAACTATCTGAAATTATTTTAGGGTGTATTTCTAGCTTAAAACATCAATATCCTAAATCTAATATTAATTTTACTCCTGAATATACAATTATCAAGTCTGATGAGGGGTTAATTAAGCTATTAATAAAAAATATCTTGGAAAATTCCATTAAATATGGTAAAAATAACCCAATTGATATAAGTATTATAAATAATGATGAACAAAAACAAGCTATTTTAACTATTAAAGATTATGGTATTGGAATGACTTCTGAAGAACTTCATCATATTTATGATCGCTTCTTTAGAGCGAATAAATCTCGTAGTAAAGAGATTCACGGTCATGGTCTTGGTATGTCTATTGTTAAAAGAATTCTAACTCTTTTAAATTTAGATATAAAAATTTCTAGTACTCCTAACATTGGAACAACTGTTCAAATATTTTTTAATCTATAAAATTTCTACTATATTTATAAAACTTTAAGGAGGATTTTCTTATGTTTAAAGATAAAAAACTTTTATCTATTTTAGGGTTAAGTTTTATCTCATTTTTTAGTACTATTTGGATTCGTAAAGCAGACTTGATGGAATCTAGAAATTTTATTACAGCTAGAGAGATTATATTTAATAATGAGTGGCTCGTTACTACTTTAAATGGACAATATCGTTTTGAAAAACCTCCATTACCAACTTGGCTTACTGCCGTTGTCATGAAACTTTCTAATAATTTTTCTGATGAGTGGATACTTCGATTACCTGTGGCATTAGTTTCTGTATTGTTAATATTTTTTATATACCGATTTGTTCAAGAATTATCAAATAATAAAAACCTACCATTTTTAGTATCATTTGTTGCGACAACTACATTTATGATAACAAAAGTTGGTGGAGAAAATGCTTGGGATGCATATCCATATATTTTTATGTTTGGGTCTATCACCTATCTTTTAAAAAGTATAAACTCTAAAAGTTTTTTAAATCTTTTATTTGCTTCTGTACTTTTAGCAGCCTCTTTATTAAGTAAAGGTCCTGTGGCTATTTATGGGATGTTCTTACCTTTTATTATCTCTTATATTTGGATTTATAAATTTAAAAAAATCCAGGAGAATCATAGACAAATTATTTTATATGTTTTAATTGGTTTAATTCTAGCCTCTATTTGGCCTATTGCCATGATTTTAGAGAATAAAGAACTATTTTTCTCTGTTATGAATAAAGAAAAAAATACATGGACAAGTAAACATGTTAAAAGTTTTTTCTTTTACTTTAACTATTTTTATTTCATGGGAATTTGGATATTCTTTTCCATTATTACTTTTTTTAAAAAGTGGAATTTAAAAAACAGTGAAGATAATAAATTTTTTAAATTCGGAATTCTTTGGTCTATTTTAACTTTTTTACTTTTATCATTTGTAAAAATGAAAAAAGAGAGATACGGCTTTCCTATATATGTAGTTTCGTCTATTCCGATTGGAGTTATCTTAAATTACTATCTAAATAGCGATTGGAATCTTTTGAAAAAATCAGATAAAATTTTATTTTACATGCAAGCTACTCTTATAACAGTTTTATCTATTGGAAGTATTGGACTTATATTCTGGAAAAAACCAATTTTTTACTATTTAACCATTCCATTTTTTATCTTATTAGTCTACCTTTTTAAAGATAGATTAATTGATAAAAAAAATTTCAAAAAAAAAGTTATTTATTTAAGTGGTTTTTTACTACTAATAGTTAATTGTAATTTAACATGGATTATCGAAAATGAAGTTCGTAACAAGAATAATTCTAATTTAGTTCCCTTAGAAATTTTGCAAAAGAATAATAAGCTATTTCATATATATTCAAATGATTTTACTATTGAAGATGTTTGGAGTGTAGGACAAGATATTCATTTCTTAGATGACAATACCATTCTTCCTGAAAAATTTTATATTTTATCTAAAAATTCAAAATTTGATTTAGAAAATAATTATAATATAGAATATAAAGAAACTTATAGTCGATTTAAAGATGATGATGACTTAATATATATTTATAAAATTACTAATAATAAATGATCTTAATTCAAAGAGATAATACTATCTCTTTGAATTTTATTTTTCAGCTATAATTAATCTAACTACATCACTTAACATAATATTCTTACTTGTAACTTTTGAAAATCCTGCTTCTCTAATAGTCTTTTCCGTTTCTCTTAATAAAGATGTTCCTAAAATTAATTTTGTAAAAATATTCAAAACTCTTAATCCTATGTTAATTATAAAGTTCTTACTTTTCATGTGCTCTATAAAAACTGCTTTTCCACCTTTTTTCAAAACTCGATACACTTCATTTATTCCCTTCTTAGGATTAGGTATAGTACAAAAAACACAAGAAGAAAATACTGAATCAAATGTTTCATCTGAAAAGCTCATATTTTCAATATCCATTTCTAATAATTTTACATTCTCTAATCCCAATAACTTTGCTTTTTTCTTTGCTATATTTAACATTCCAACAGAGAAATCTATACCTGTTACATCCGATTTTTTTTCATAATACTTTAAACATGCACCACTTCCTATTCCAATTTCAAGAATTTTACCTTTTAATATTTGAACAGCTTCTTTTTTTATTTCATTCATAGGCATTCTTTCTTCTAATTTATCAAAAATATTTGCAATTCTACTATATTTATCTTTAGTTTCCATTTTAATTCTCCTATTTTTTATTTTTATTAAAGGAACTCTATTTCTTAATAGTATATATTATCTAAACCCTATATACAAGGAGGCAACATGGAAAATCTTTTAAATAGAAAATTAAGATTGGGAATCGCAGCGTGTCAATTTGGTTCTAAAGTTAGATATAACGGAAAAGGAATAGATTTGACTCAAGCTTTAGGAAGAGACCGTGGACAATTCATTTGGACTCCTGTTTGTCCTGAAATTATGAGTGGAATGGGAGTTCCTAGACCAAGTATTAAACTTTCAGGAGGAAATGGATTTGATTTTTGGAATGGAAAAGCAAATATAAAAAATAAAGAGGGAGAAAACCGAAATGAGATGGTTCGAAAAGGTGCTATCGCTTGTCTTGAAACTTTAGAAAGAGCAAATATTGATGCTTATATATTTATGGAGGGAAGTCCTTCTTGCGGAGTTTATAGAACAAGTTTAAAAAATCAGCGTCTTGGAAATCCACCAGGAGTCTTTGGTGCATTACTTTTAGAAAGAAATATTTTTTTAATTAGTTCAATTGATTTACAAAGTCCTATCAGATGGTGGGATTGGAAAAGACGATTGGTTGCTTTTGTTTGGATTAAAGAGCAAAATATCAACTCAATTGACATTTTAAAAGAAATTTGGGACAAAGTTAAATATGTTTTATATGAATTACACGAAGAAGAAGCAACTAAAATAAGAGATCAAATAAGATTAATTACAAATGAAAATAAGGATGTACCTGATGAAACATTTACTTTTCTTAAAAACACTATTTTAGACCTTTTAAGAAAACCTGCCGAATTAGAAAATATAAAAAAATGCTTATGGACTAATTATGTTAACTTAAAAGAAAAAGAAAATATTGAAGTAAAAGAGATTTTCGAACCTCATATTTTAAGAAATATGACACATATAGCACAAGAACTCCTTGGAGTTGAAATTGAAGCTAGGAAAAAAAATATTTTATTTAGAAGCTCTCCAATCAATTATAAGCCTGATAGATAATTTATTTTTATAAATAATTTAAACAAAAAAAGAAAAAAGACTGCGTCTACTCAGTCTTTTCTCTTTTTCACTTTATTATCCACACTTTATCTAAAATAGTTTATCTCATTTTATTTATAACAAAATTAACATTTTTTCCACTTACCTCTGCAAGCTCTTCTTCATCAATAGGCATAATTTTTGATACATTATTCTCATAATTAAATATCTCTTGTGTCTTAGTGATTACAGAATTTTTTAAAGAAGATTGGTTATTCTCAGTTTCCTTACTTTTTAACCCTCTTGCATATATATTCATTGCTAACAACAATCCTACTATAATATATACAATTTTCTTACTCATTTTAATCTGCCTCCATATATTTCATATAATGTAAATATACAGCTTTTCATATAAAATGTCAATGTCATTATATAAATAATGAATGATACAACTATTTATAAAATAAATAGTTTATATATTTTTTATTTATGTTTTGTTAAATCACATTTAATTTATTTTTAGTACTGTTTAAGTATTTTTTCTACATCTTCATAGCGAACTTTTCCTTTCAATAAAACCTCTTCCATTTTCTCATCTTTTAGCTTATATACACTATTGCAAGAGTTACAAGCTATTATATATTTCTTTTTTAAAGTAATTATCGGTATAAAAAAAATTTCAAAAACTCTTCTCAATGCGAATAATTGAACCTTTTCTGATAAACATCCTGTACACTCAAAATCAACTTCTCTTAATTTTTCTTCTGAATCTTTTAAACCGAATATCCCAACAAATATCATTTCATTTCCCCCTTCAAGCATTTAAATAATATATTTTATAAGTTTTTCTATATGAGAAAATACAACTGGATATTCTACATTAGGTCTAGATAACATTATAGATATAGCTCCAATATCTTTTGCGCTCTCTATTTTTTCTCTTTCCCCACCAGTATTCCCACCTTTTTTACTTACAATATATTTTATATTAAGTTGCCTCATCATTGCAACATTTAATTCTTTAGAAAATGGCCCTTGCATAGCTATAATATTTTTAGGCAGAACTCCTAAATCTTCAGCTTTTTTTATCATCTCCCATTTAGGAAGTATTCTAAAATATATATTTGATTTATTTTTTATATTTTCAAATTTATGAAGATTATTACTTCCTAAGGTTACTAAAATATTTCCTTCTAAACTTTCTAAATATTCTATCATAAACTCTAGCTCAGAAAATTCTATAACTCCATCTTCAGAAACTAAGTTCTCTCTTTCAAACCTTATATAATCAATCTCTTTTACTCTTGAACATTCAATGGCATTTCTAGAAACTTCTTCTGCATACGGATGAGATAAATCAATAATTTTATTGATACTATTTTCTTCTATAAATTTATTCATCCCTTCTAAATCTAATCTTTTACAAAATACCTTTATATCTTCTATATTTTCAAGTAATTTTCCACCATACTCTGTTGCTGTTGTTACAACTAACTTTTCTTTAAAAGGAAAGGACTCTATAAAATCTCTAGAGTCCTTTGTTCCACCTATAACCCAAATCATATATGATATCCTCTTGGAGTTATCATTCTATCATTAGAAACATATGTCTTTGAGTTTCCTATTATAACAACTGTAAACATGTCTATTTCATGATTTAAGAAGTCTTCTAAGTTTGTTAAAGTATAATTCTCATCTTCTCTTCCAACATGTCTTAATAGCGCAACTGGAGTCTCTGGTGCTTTATGTTTTAACATTAATTCTCTTGCTTCAACTATTTGAGTTGTTCTTCCCTTACTTTTCGGGTTATAAAGAGATATAATAAAGTCTCCTTCTGCAGCCTTATCAATTCTTTTTGTTATTACATCCCAATCAGTTAATAAATCACTTAAACTTATTGTTGCATGATCATGCATTAGTGGTGCTCCCACAACTGCTGCTCCAGCTACTGATGATGTTACTCCAGGAACAACCTCAACTTCATATCCCTCTTTTTGAGCTATTTCTATCATAATTCCAGCCATTCCATAAATTCCTGCATCTCCACTACTGATTAGCGCTACATCTTTTCCAGACTTAGCAATCTCTAATACTTGCTCACATCTAGCAACCTCTTTTTTCATTCCTGATACATAAAACTCTTTTTCTGCGAACTCATCTTTCACCAAATCTGTATAAGTTATATATCCTGCAATTACATCTACATTTTTTAAAACTCGATACGCTCTTACTGTTATATCATCCATATTTCCAGGACCAATTCCTACAACATATATTTTACCTTTTTTCATAAATAAATCTCTCCTCATAAATGGAAATTGTCATTCCATCTTTTTTTGCTTTTATCTCTATAAATTTCCCATCTTTACTTGATGTTAAATATGCACATGGCTCTGAAACAGCTTTTACACCTATCTCTTTTTTTACAAATTCAGATCCATGAAACATATCTTCTACTGTTAATATCTCTTCTCTACTAACAATTTTCAACTCTTTTCCAAGCTCTCTAGCAGTTTCAATAATTCCTTTTTCATCTGCTTTTAAATCTACTGTTGCAAAATGCTTTATGCTTTTAAGTGAAAGATTATGTTTTTTTAATGTTTCTATTAAAAATTCATAAACTTTTTCTTTTTCAATTCCTCTTCTTGAACCTATTCCTATAACTAAATTTTCAGGATATAAATGTACAATTTCTAAATTTTCTTTATTAGAAATAACCATAACACCTTCTGGATTTTCATTGCATATATTTTTAGGAAGACTTAATTCAACGTTTTTTCCATCTACTATTAATGATGTAACCTTTTTAGCAGCTTCTAATGATTTTAAATTACACTTTAATTTCTGAGACAAAGTATCTACTGCAATTTTTCCAGTCACATCTGAACTAGTTGTTATGATTGGAACTAATCCAAATATTTCATGAAGATTTTGAGTTAAATCATTTGCCCCTCCTAAATGTCCAGAGAGAAGAGAAATTACAAAATTCATTCCTTCATCTATTACAACTACTGCTGGATCAACATCTTTAGATTTTATTAAAGAGGCAATTTTACGAATAACAATTCCTGTTGCCATTATAAAAATATGTCCATCGTATTTATTGAAAGCTTCATTTAACTCTTCAGTAAAGTTTTCTATCTGAATAGTATTATCTATTTTAAATTTTGAAAGAGTAAATACATCTACCCCTTCAATTTTATTTTTAATCTCTACTCCATTTAGACCTGCTCCTCTTGTTACAGCCCAAACTGCTAATTTCATTACTTCTCTATTCCTTTTCTAAATTCATGTGTAAAATGCTTATCATATAATAAAGATTTTTCATATTTATCTCCTAAAAAATCTCCAACTAAAATTTGAGCTGTTTTAGTTATATTCGCTTCTTTTACTTTTTCTTCAATTGTTTCTAAAGTTCCTAAAACAATCTTTTGATCTTCCCAAGTAGCTCTTTGAACAACAGCTATTGGAGTAGTCATTGGATAATGTGTTGCCAATCTTTTTACAACATCACCTATCATATGTACCGATAAGAAAATAGCCATTGAAGCTCTATGAGAAGCTAAAGATTCTAAACTTTCTTTTTCTGGAACTGGTGTTCTTCCTTCCAATCTTGTACAAATTACAGTTTGAGAAATACTTGGTAAAGTAAATTCTTTTTTTACTGCTGCAGCAGATGCTAAAAACGAACTTACTCCTGGAATCACTTCATACTCTATTCCGTACTCATCTAACATATCCATCTGTTCTCTATGTGCTCCAAATATTGCTGGATCTCCTGTATGAACCCTGGCAACTTTTTTTCCTGCTTTTATCGCTTTAACAGTTACATCTATAACTTCTTCTAAAGTCATTGAAGCTGAATTATGAATCTCTGCTCCCTCTTTATGACATTCTATAACTTGTCTTGGAACTAAAGAGCCTGCATAAATTATTACATCCGCTTCTTTTACTAACCTTTGCCCTTTTACTGTAATTAACTCTGGATCCCCTGGTCCTGCCCCTATGAAATAAACTTTTTCCATTGATTGATACCACCTTTTTTTAGTATTAATGTTGTAAAGTAAGGAATATCTTCCTCTTCCATTTTTGTTAAATCAAAATTTATCTCCTGTGTTTCTTTTCCACAGTTTGAAACCATTATTATATTTTCTAGATTTCCTGTAGCTTCTAGTCCAGCTCTAAGTTTGTCAAAATTTCTAGATACTTTCATAAATACGATATTATCTGCTGAGTTAATTTCACCGATAATATCAGTTTCTCCATTTAGTGATACAACTTTCAAAGATTCTTCTCCCATAACTAAAGGTAGGTTAAATCTCGAAGACATATCTGAAAATGATGATATTCCAGGAATTGTTTCTACAGGTATCATCCCATCTAAGTACTCAAGAATATAAACATATGTACTATATGTCATTGGATCTCCAATTGTTAAAAATCCAACTTTTTTTCCTGCTTTTAGATGCTCAACTATCATATCTGCATTTCTTTTTCTAAATTCTTTTCTAGCTTCTACACTTTTTAACATTGGAAACTCAACAAACAAAGTTTCTGCTCCCTCTTTTAAATACTCTCTAGCTATTTCGTATGCTGTACTTCCCTCAGCTTTTTTAGCCTCTGGTAAAACTACTACATCTAGCTCTTTAAAAGCTCTTATAGCCTTTAGCGTTAACATTTCAGGATCTCCTACTCCCACTCCTATTCCATAAAACTTTGCTGTTGACATTACTTTGTTTCCTCCTTATCTGCTGTTATTATATATATTGGATTTTCTCCATACATCATTGTGTACGGACCTATACTCTTTCCTCTAGATACAACAACATTTACAACTTCTATATTTTTAAAATTTAAATCTTTTAAAAGCTTTGTAGCATCTGCTAAAGTTTCTAAAGTTATCGCATTTATGACTACTCTAGAATTGTCTTTTGAATACTTAAGAAAATGTTCAAGTATATTTCTCATTGAACCTGTCGATCCACCTATAAACATCCTATCATATTGAATAGTCGGTATTGCTTCAGGAGCTCTTCCCACAATTACTTCTATATTATCTAATTTAAATCTATTTATATTTTCTTTTAAGGTCTCTATACCTTTTTCTTCCTTTTCAATAGCAAAAACATTTCCATTTCTTAAATATGTTGCAGCTTCTATTCCTATACTTCCAGTTCCGGCACCAACATCTACTAAAATAGAATCATCTTGCAATTGTAATTTCGCTATAGAAATTGCTCTAATCTCTTGTTTTGTCATAGGTAGTTCTTTTTGAACGAACTCTTTATCATAAATATGTCCCATTATTTTCAAACCTTTCTTATAATTGTTACATTCATTTCATATTTTTTATTATACTTTTTATAATCACATACTAAAAACCTTGTAATAACTTCATCTTTATACGAAAGTCTCTCTCCAATAATTATTTCAGCATTTAAAATATTATTTTTAACAAGTGTTTTACTTATTTCAATTGGATTATTTTTTTCATCAGTTAGAAGTACTACTCCGCTTTTACTATTTTTAAATATTTCTACATAATCATTTTCTCTTCCATGAACACTACAAAGTTGATAATGTTCCCAAGTCATCTCTATCCTAGAAAATAGATACTGAAAAGAAGATATTCCTGGAATAACATTAAACTTTTGTTCAGAAAAACTCTTTTTTAAATATGTAAGTAAACTATAATAACCTGTATCTCCCGAAACAATAAAGACTATATTTTTATCTAGATTTCTTAAAACAAACTCCTTCATTTCATCTAATTTTTTCATAATATAGATATATTGATTATTTAAAAGGGAGTCAATCTCTTCTAACTGCCTCTCTCCACCTATAACAACTTCAGAATTTTTTATTTTATCTATTCCTGCCTTTGTCATATAATCTAGATTTCCTGGTCCAAGTCCCACCACCGATATCTCTTTACTCACTTTTTAACTCCTCTATCATTTCATAAAATCCATCACTATATCCTAATATATCTCCACTATAATTAAAAAGAATTGATTGAAATTCTATATTATCTCTTGAAAATTCAGCTGATCTTTTAGCTACTTTATTAGCAATTAAATTAAATAAACTTTCTTTTTTTACTATATATTCTGTAGCTTCTTCGGCTGTATTTGCTTCTAAAACTTTCAAAATATTCTCTCTAGGTTCATCTATTAAAATAGCATTTGCTGCAATTATTTCCAAACGAGCATCAGCAACTCTGCTATGAGTGTTAAAAATTCCACCTGCTACTTTAATAGCTTTTCCTATATGTCCAATTAATACTATTTTTTTAAATCCTAATTTTACTGCACTATCAATCATAAATCCGATATAGTTACTTGTTACAACCATCTGCTCAATATCTATATTATTATCTATACAAAATTGTTTCCCATGATTTCCAAAAGCAAATACTACCCATTCTCTAGCACTATTCTCTTTTAAAACTTTTAATTCAGCAAACATAGATTTAGTAAGTGCATCCTCACTCATAGGTTTAACTATTCCAGTAGACCCCAAAATAGATATCCCACCTAGTATTCCCAACTTCCCATTAAAAGTTTTCAAAGCTTTTTCTCTTCCCTTTGGAACATATATAGTTACTATTACTTTTAATCCATACTCTTCAAGAAGTGGGTTTAAAGTTTTTACTATCATCTCTTGTGGTCCTGGATTTATAGCTGATTTTCCAGGTGTTACTTTAAGCCCTTTTTTTGTTACTAATCCTACGCCTCTTCCACCTACTATCAACATATTATCAAAATTATGAGCTCTTTCTATCTTGGGTAATTTTTTTACAATTTTTACTTTAGCACAAATTTCTATTCCGTTTGTAACATCAGGGTCATCTCCTGCATCTTTTAAAACAACACCTCTAGCCCAATTGATTCCTCTTTTTTTTGAATGTATTGGTATATCTAAAGTTACTCCATTTAATGTAGTTATCTCAACTTTTTCTCCCAAATCTTTTCCTATCAAAAGATTTAGTGCAACAAATGCCGCTACACACGCACATGTTCCAGTTGTATATCCCGCTCTTAATTCTTTATCCATTAAAATCCTTCTCTCTTATGCAACTGATATAAAATTCCATGAAGTATTGAAACAGCTACAGGACTTCCTCCTTTTCTACCTTTTACAATAATATATGGTATTCCACTTCCAGGTAGAATCTCTTTTGATTCAGCCGCTCCTACAAATCCTACAGGAACCCCAACTATTAAAGCGGGTTTTTGAACCTCACCAGAATCAATAAGTTCTTTCAATCTAAATAGAGCTGTTGGTGCATTTCCAATTAGATATATATCTGTATTAGGATCTTTCGCTGCGTGTTCTATTCCTACTATTGATCTAGTCACTCCTCTTTCTTTAGCTTCAGCTGCTACATCTTTATCTGAAACTAAAGAATAAGCTGAGTATCCATATTTATCTAAAGTAATTTTACTTAAACCATTAGCTATCATGTTAGTATCACAATATATTTTACCACCTTTTTTTAAGGCTTCTAAACATGACTCAACTGCTCCTTCTGAAATCTCTAATAGGTCTGCATATTCAAAATCAGCTGTTGTATGTATAACTCTTTTTACTATTGGTAAATGAGTTGAAGAAAACTCTTTTGCCTTTTCTCCCATCTCTTCCTCTATTATTTCAAAACTTCTTATTTCAATATCTTGTGGTCTTTTTATATATGACATTTCTTTGCTCCTTCTAACATCTGCTTTAATATATCTAAGTTTTTAAAAAAATGTAAATGTGGATAACCTGCTATAAGATTTTTATTTTTATAACCACATAGCCACTCTCTACCATCACTTTTTCTAAGTTTAAATACTCTTTCATCACTACCCATTTCATCTATAGTTGAATAATGAAATTCATGAGCTTTTCCATTTAACTCACCAAAAGCTACATCTACATATCCAAATCTGCTAATAAAAAGTCTTCCAGTCATTCTTACACTACAATCAATTAATTGTGCCATAGAATAACTTTTCTCCTCCAAGGTTTTTATTCCTTGGCTAAGATACATAAATCCTCCACATTCTCCATAAATATGTCCTCCAGACTCATGAAATTCTTTTAAAGAGTTTAAAAACTCCTTATTATTCGATAAATCTTCTAAATAATTTTCTGGATATCCTCCACCAAAATATAGTAAATCAACCTGAGGTATTTTTTTATCTTTTATAGGTGAAAACTCTACAAGTTCTATTCCCATTCTTTGTAAAAGTTCTAAATTATCCTCGTAGTAAAATGAAAATGCTTTGTCTTTAGCTACTCCTACTTTTAATCCTACATATAGATTCTCTATATCTTTAAAAATATCTACATTTTTTTCTGATTTTTGTAGATTAGCTATCTCTTCTATCTTTTTTAAATCAATAGTTTTTTTTATCTCTTCTTTTAAAATCTCTTTTTTTTCTTTTAAATCCTCAACTTCATCTGCTTGAAGTAATCCTAAGTGTCTACTACTAATTCCTAAATTTTCATCTTTTTTTAAATATCCTAGACATGATATTCCTGTATAATTTTCTATAGCATCTTTTAACATTTCATAGAGTTTTTCACTATTTACTTTATTTATTATAACTCCAGCTATATTAACTCTTGGATCTAAATTTTTATATCCTAAGACTTCTGCTGCAATACTTGTACTTTTTCCTGCTGCATCTACTACTAAGATAACTGGTAAATTTAAAACTCTAGATAAATGAGCTGTACTATAATTATCTAAAGAATTTCCTAAACCATCATAAAGCCCCATAACACCTTCAACAATAGATATTTCTTTACTATGCTTTTCAAAACTATACTTTACGCCCTCTTCTCCCATTAAAAACAAATCTAAATTATAACTTTTATTTCCCGTTATAAATTTATGAAAACTGGGGTCTATATAATCAGGCCCTACTTTAAATGGAGCCACATCTTCAAAAGTAGCCATTAGTCCCATAGATACTGTAGTTTTTCCTATTCCACTTCTTGTTCCTGCTAAAACAAACCCTTTCATTATTTCAGCACTCTCCTTAAAGCCTCTAAAACTTGCTCATTTTTCTTTCTATCTTTTATTGCTAATCTTATATAACTTTCATCTAAAAACATAAAGTTGGAAGCATCTCTTACTAAAACGCCATTCTCTATCATTTTTTTTCTGAAACTTTTAGCATTATCGTTTAATAACTTTACTAATATAAAGTTAGTTTCTGTTGGAGTTACTTCTATATTATCTATTTTACATAACTCTTCATAAAACCATAATTTTTCTTTTTTTATCCAATTTTCTGTTTCATGTATATATAAAGTATCTAAAAGCATGGTTTTTCCTGCTATTTCAGCTACTCCATTAACACTCCAAGGTTCTCTGATATTTTTTATTTCATTTAATATTGCTTCGTCATAAGTTAATCC
Source organism: Cetobacterium somerae (assembly GCF_022430525.1). Lineage (NCBI taxonomy): Bacteria > Fusobacteriati > Fusobacteriota > Fusobacteriia > Fusobacteriales > Fusobacteriaceae > Cetobacterium > Cetobacterium somerae. The sequence continues at coordinate 507,556 of NZ_CP092520.1, forward strand.
ATATCCTAATCTAACTCCTGGAAGTGCAAAAAACTTAGTTAGAGCTCTTAAAATGAATACATTTTTATGTTTTAACAAAAATGCAGTTTTATCTTTCCAATTATCAACAAACTCTATAAAAGCTTCATCTATAAATAATTTTTTATTTTTTCTTTCTAAAAAATCAGCTAGTTTTTTTATTTTTTCAAGATTCTGAAATTTTCCTGTTGGATTATTTGGATTACACATAACGACAACATCTTCATCTGTTATAAAGTCTAATAACATATTTTCATTTAAAGAAAAATCTTTGCTCAACGGAAAAAATTTAACATCTCTTCCTGCAGCTCTAGCAGCTCTTTCATACTCTGCGAAAGTTGGTGCAATTATTAAAACCTTTTTAGCTTTTACTGCCTTCATATATAGAAATAGAACCTCTGTAGCACCATTTCCTACAACTACATTATCTATATGACAATTATTGTAATTTCCAATAGCTGTCCTTAACTCCACGTAGTCTATATCTGGATATTTTTCTAAAGTTTCAAAATTTTCTATAACTGCCTTTTTAAAACTACTTGGAACTCCTAAGGGATTTATATTAGAACTATAATCTAAAACTTCTATCCCATTATCTCTTTTTAGTTTATATATATTTCCACCATGTAAATCCATATTACTTCACTTCCTATTATCTTATACTAGTTTAATAAATGCTGTAAACAAAACTATTCCTACAAAAGATGTCATAAACATTATCTTATAACATTTTTTTATATCTTCACATTGAAACTCTTTTAATTTATCTCCTATTGTAGGTTTTTCAAAATATTTTCCAAAATATTTTGTTTTACCACCAAATTGAACCCCTATAGCTCCTGCAAAAACTGCCTCTGGATGCCCTGAATTTGGACTTGAATGATTTTTTCTATCTCTAAAAAATATTTTTAATGGCTTTTTTATTCCCATTCCTAATAAAAATGTTGCAATTGGAATTATTATTAGACCAGATAATCTCGCTGGAATAAAATTAAAGAAATCATCTACTTTTGCTGAAACCATCCCAAAATCTATATATTTATCATTTTTATATCCAACCATTGAATCAAGAGTATTTACTGCTTTATATCCCATTGCTAAAGGCAATGCCATTGAAACTCCATCAATTAATATAAAGCTTCCTAAAAATGCATAAAACATAGGTGCTATAATTCCATCAACACTATTTTCGGCTATAGTCTCCATTGTACTTCTTACAACTTGTACTTCATCCATCTCACCTGTATCTCTACTAACTAAATAAGAAAGCTCTTTTTGTGCTTTTTGTAAATCTCCACTTTTTAAAATTTTATAAACTTTAATCCCTTCAGCACCTAAACTTTTCGTTGCCAAAGTTGTGTATAGAAAGAAAATTTCTAAAAATTCAGATATTCTAGCTATATAATATGACAACACTACTGTTGAAAGTATTACTATAAAAGCTAATACTCCTCCCCATACTTTTTTATTTTTTAATGAATAAATCTTATTTTCAATAAACGTTATATATTTTCCTATAAATCTAACTGGATGTGGAAACCAATATGGATCCCCTAAAATTAAATCTAACAAATAAGCTATCCATATTTTTAAAATGATGCTCATTAGTTCTCCTCCAAAATCTTATAAATAGCTTCCATATCCACATTTTCTCTGAATATTTTTTCTAACTTATCTAACTCTTGAAGTCTATATTCATCAAATGTCATTGTGCTATTTTTCTTTTCCAATCCTTTCTTCTCTCTTATATTGTTTAAAATAAAATCAGTAAACTCTCTATTATCAAAAATTCCATGTAAATATGTTCCAAAAATATTATCTTTTACTGTGGCTACTAATCGATTATCTAAAGTTATAGATTTTTCTTTCCCCTCTGTTACTCCTTGGTGAATCTCATAACCTTTAACTTGAATATCTCCTAATCCTTTTAATAACCCTGTTTCTCCTTTTAATAATCCTGTATACTGTGTTGTTACCTTCTCTTTTTCCATTGTAGTTTCTATGTCTAAAAGTCCTAGTCCTGGAAGTTCTTTTATATCTCCCTCTATTCCATATGGATCTAACACTTTTTCCCCTAAAATTTGAAATCCTCCACATATCCCAATAATAGGAGTTCCTTTTCTAGAAATTTTTATAATCTCTTGTGCAATTCCTTTCTCTTTTATATCTTTTAAATCATCTATTGTATTTTTAGATCCAGGTATAATTATCAGGTCTTCATTTCCTAATTCATGAAATGATGTTACATAATTAACATTTACATCCTTATTTGCTAGTAAAGCATCAATGTCTGTAAAATTCGATATATGTTTTAATTTTATAACCGAAACTGTTATATCTGCCGTTTTTGATTTAATTTTATTAAATTTTTCTGTTACCCCATCCTCATCCTCTATGTCTAGTTCAAAGTATGGCATAACTCCTAAAATTGGAACTCCTGTCAGTTCCTCTATTTTTTCTAATCCTGGTTTTAATATATCAACATTTCCTCTAAACTTATTTATAATTACACCTTTTACTCTAGCTCTCTCTTCTGGTTCCATAAGAGATATCGTTCCATAAATTGATGCAAAAACTCCACCTCTATCAATATCTGCAACTAAAATAACAGGAGCATCAACCATTTCAGCTAATCCCATGTTTACTATATCGTCTTGCTTTATATTTAATTCTACAGGGCTTCCTGCTCCCTCTATAACACATATTTGATTTTCATCTTTAATCGTATTATAAGCTTGAATTATATCTTTTTTTAACTTTGATTTATAGTCTCCGTATTCAAGTCCTCCCATATTTCCAATAGATTTTCCATTGACAATCACTTGAATCCTTCTATCCCCTGTGGGTTTTAATAAAATAGGATTCATTGTATAGTGAGCTTCTATCTCACATGCCATCGCCTGAAGAGCTTGTGCTCGTCCCATCTCATGTCCATCTTTTGTTATATAAGAGTTCAGTGCCATATTTTGAGATTTAAAAGGTGAAACTGTGTATCCATCTTTAAAAAATGCTCTACATAAGCCTGTAACTGTTATACTCTTCCCTGCTCCTGAAGACGTCCCAACAACCATTATGTTCTTATGTTTCATAATATCATTTCTCCTAAATTGTGAAGTTTAGCGGAAATATAAAAAATGCGAAAATGAATAGAATATTGCTAATTAGAATTGAAATTGACAGTTCTAAATACAAATCTGTTCACCGCAGACTTTATATTTTCTTTTATATTCATGGCAGATATCCTGACTCAGATTCATCCTACTCTTAGGCCTTCCCATAAAAACTACAGTGGCTTAGTCTAATTTCGTCCTCCTTACAGTGGCGGGACCGTGTGAGATTTTCACTCAACTTTCCTTTTAATCAAATTATTGAACCATAAATAATATACATATTTATCATAATTATACATAATGATTATGCACAAGTCAACCCTTTTTAAAAGTTTATGTTTAAAAATTAAACTACATATGCATAGTATTTTATAGAAATAAATCCAAACAAAATATTTTTGATAAAACTATAATAATAAAAAAGAAAATTAAATTTTATTCGTAGATTAAATGTGACATATTAATTTTTTATAAGGGAGTGATTAAATATGAACGATGTTAAAACAAATAAACAACCTCTTATTATAGAGGACAAAATTATTAATGTTCCTCCTATGTTTGCAGAGATTTTTGCATTAAATCCTAAAAATCTTAAAAAATGGCTAGTTGGAGCAAAAAATTCAAATAAGTCTTACGAAGATCTTAAAGTAAAAGATATTTTAAATACAAAAGTTAATGCTGCTGTCAATGATGAAGCATTCCTTTTAGATGTAACGTTTGGAAATACAACACATAAATTATATTTAAAAAAACCTCAAACAAATAAAGGATTAGATTTTATATTAACAGAAGGTGATAAATTTAAAATCGAAACAAATTTACATCTTACTGAGATAAATGATAAAAAATGTAATATACATCTTGAAACAACTTTATTAGAAAGTAAACATAGCTTTCACCCTATAACATCTTTTGAATTAAAATACTTTTTTAGAAAAAGTTTATCAAACTTCATAGAAGAGTGTGAAAAAAGTTATAGCACTTTTGAAAGCGAAGAAAAAACTGTCGAAGCTGAAGTTTTAAATTTTTATCAAGGTAATATCACTGCTTTCAATTCTTTGATTGAACCATTAAAAAATGATTTAGGAGAAGACTCTTACCTAGATATCCAAAAAAAATTAAAAACTTTAGGCATGAATACATCTGATCAAGTTAGTAAAATATTTACAAATTTAGTAAATATCATTCCTACTGAAGATTTATCTTTAATTAATGATAAAGTAATTCAATTTATTAAAGAGCACATATTTATTTTAAAAGGTATCACTAAAAAAAATAATGCCGAAAATTTAAAAGATATAAATACAGTTACTAAATTGCAATTAGATAATATAAATTTTATTGTTCCTCAAATATTAAAAGACATAGATTCTAATAAAATTGTTGAAATTGAAAACCAACTAAATACTCTTCTTTCATCTATTGTTAAAGAAGTTGAAGGCATCCTTGAAGAAATTAAAAATAAAATTCCTCCACAACACTTTAAAGATTTTGAAGTTGGATTTATAAATATTCTTAAAACTGATGTAGATTCTGCACAATCTTTATTTGATAAAATTATTTCTGGAAATGCAAAGTTTACAGATTCAGAAACTAAAATTTTAAATGGATTAAAAGAATCTATTAATAAGGTAGAGACTACTGTTAATAATAGAGATAACCAAGCTTATATTTCTGTTTTAAATATGATTGAAAAATCTTTAGAACAACTTGAACAAGATATGAAAACTATTAGTTCAAATATAACAGCTGAGAAAATAGAGTCTACAAAAACTCTAATAAAATCTACAACTGATACTTCATACAAATCTTTAACAAGCTTCTTATCTAATATGACTCCTGAAAATTTAGCAAACAACAAAGAAGTTGTTAATCAAAAAATAGAAGAAATTTTAGAAAGATACGTTAAAGCTATCAAAATAATCTCTCCTTCGATACCTGATGAAAAACTTTCTATTATGAGAGAAAAAGTTAAAAATATACTTACTAAAGAATACGAATCTTTCTGTATTATAAATAAATAAATAAATAAAAGTATCAAAAAATGCAGCTCAATTATAGCTGCATTTTTTATTATTTTTGAAAAAGATCTCTATATTCTTTAGGACAAATTCTTTCATATTTTTTAAAAACTTTTGTAAAATAGCTACTATCTTCAATTCCTATTTCATTTGATATTTCTGATAAAGACTTACTCGTAATCTCTAAAAAATGTTTAGCCTTCTCAATTTTTTTTATAAGAATATATTCTTTAAAAGTTTTTCCTGTTTCTCGTTTAAAAACTCTACTAAATTGAGAAATACTTAAATTACATAATCCTGCTACATCTTCTAAATGAATATTTTCTTTAATATTTTCATTTATATAAGTTACTGCTGAAGAGATTTGAGAATGGCTATATTCTACTCTCTCCTCTTTTATATTATTTTCAATAATATGATTATACCATTTCTTACTTTTAATACAGTCACTTATATAAACTGATGTATAATGTAAAATACTTGCAATACTCTGGAGTTCATTATATTTCACTTTTTTTAGAAAGCCATAATTTTCAACAATTTTTTTTATATTAAACTCTTTTCCTACATTTTCAACTAATATATCCTCTAATTCAAACGTTTCTTCATCTTCTAAAAGTATTTGACCAACTAAAAATGCTCCTATTAATTCACTTTGATAAATAATAGGGATTATCATATCTACTAATCCAGCATGGCATCTATAAATATATGGTTTTAATGATAAAAATGCTTTACTTAAAGCTTTTACATCACATTTTTCACAAAACGAACTAAGCTCTTTATTTTTTCTAAAAATCTTACAAAACTCTGAGTAGTTACTTTTTTCCGTTAAATAATTGCCTTCATCATCTACAATTACTACAGCCATTTTAGTCATATCTACTATCTCTTCCTGAATTTTTAATAGTTCTTTTTTATATTTATGAAGCATACCTCACACCTTTCGTTTTATCATAATTTTTTTAAGGGCAATCCTTTTAATAGTCTCGCTGCATTTTGACCAAAAATTCTTAAATTTCTTTTAGAGCTTTCAATACTTTCTCTTAGTATATATTTTTTTGTATATTTCTTTTGATTCAAAAGTATCTCTCCATCTGAATTAATACCTATTCCTATCTCAAATCTTCCATTTACATAAGACTCTTTATCTATCTTTTCATCTTCTAAAAACTTTAAAATATAAGGAACTCCCTCTTCTTCTATTCCAAAAAATATCTCCTCTATATCAATCACATTTATAATATTTGAACATACTATGTCTATTCCATTTTTTAGCATTCTCTATCACCTAAAACCAATCCTGTTGCCACTGCATTTCTAGGTCCTTCTGTTCCCCTTATATTTCCACAACCAGCAACCACACCATATTTAGAAAGAGCCTCTGTTATCATCTCTGGTATTTCAAAGTCAAGAGCTGAACCGCCAACAATTATTACAAATTCAAAATCTCTAATATTTTTAGTTAACGATATTTTTCTTAAAGCTCTTTTAGAATTTGTTACAAAAACTCTTTTTTTACTCTCTCTTCTAATTTCTCTAATTCTCTCCATAGTGTTTTGAATATCGATTGGAATAAGCTCTCCATTTTTTACCAACACATTTTTTGCATACAAATTTGGCGACAATGGATCATTAAAAAATTGTACGCTTCCATCTTCATATCTTATATGAAAGAAAGACTCTACTTTTGCTAATGGATATTTTTTTATATCTTCAGCTAAATTAAAATTTTCAATTCCAAGTTCTTTTTGAATCAATAAAGTTACCATATTTCCTGCCCCAGCTAAATGTGTATGAGATTTTCTTCCAATTTTGTCAATACTACAAGCATCTGTAGATCCTGCTCCAATATCAATTATTGCCAATGGTTTTCCTGTTCCAGGAGTAGTTAAAGCTCCTTTTATAGCCATATCTGCTTCAACTCCACCAACTTCAACTTCAATACCTAATTCACTCTTTATCAATTTTGCCAAATTTTCCATTTGATTTTTCTCAGTTCCTACCATTACTGCTAAACCTACAGCATTTTCAAGCATAAACTCTCCAGCTAAGCCACCTTTTATTCTTTGAGGAACAAAAGTGTCAACTGCTAATAAATCTTTTATTTTTATATCCTGTATACTCTCACCTGTAAATTTACTCATAGTATTTTTTACATTTCTCAGCATTCCACCTACGTTTGTTCCATCTTCACCAAAAATATCTTGTACATTTAAAGTAGATATTTTATCCATGATTTTTTGAGCGCCCTCTTGTATACCTACTTCTTCAGTCGTTTTACAACCTTTTATATAGATATTTCCAGCTGGAATAATTTTTTCTTTAACATCTCCTTGAGGAGTTTTTATTACAACACCCGATCTATTTCCTATAAGAGCTTTTGATAAGGGAACCACTTTTTTAGTTTCTTCTGAATTTAAATTAAAAATTGTTGCTATTCCATATGGATTTGAAATTTTCTCAATAACTTTTCCTTTTTCAGCTACTTCAACACAGCATTTAACACCTAAAGGTATTTTTTCAACCAACTGAACTTCATCAACTATCGGAATTTTTATTAATAATCTATTATTTACAAGAACTCCATCATCTCTTTGTAAAATAGCGCCTTTGACTTTTACACCTCTATTCATTTCACAATTTAAAATTTTTGCTATTTCTAAAAAATTTTTATCTTTAGCTGCTATAACAATATACTCTTCATCTAACGAAGTAAAATTTAGTTCTTTTAGGTTATCTATATTAATTGTTAAACCTATTCCTATTCCACAACCTCCTGGGGTATCTGGATTATGCCCAATCATAGTGGATTCTGTTATTATTGTTTCTGTTATTGTTTCCATTGAAACATCACCAATTACTGGTGTAGCTTCATTTATTCTAATCAAATTTAAATCTTCTAATTTTAAATCTAATTTTTCTAATAATAAGAAAATTGCTTTTTTTATTCCTTCTATATTTTCTTCAGTTCCCTTTAAACCCGTAGTTTTATAAAGAGAACTATCTAAAAACTCGACTTTAGAATTACTAACTTTGGCTAAAGCTACTTCAGTAGTAGCATTTCCTATATCAATACCCGCAATAATTTTCATAATTAAATTGCTCCTAATCTTTTCTTAACTTTCCTCTTTTTTCATAAATTTCTGCAGCTTCTCTAACAAAATTTGCATTTACAATTGCACCATATTTATTTTCTAATTCATCAGCTATAGCTAAAAGCTCCTCTTTAGACGATCTATTTGGTCTTAAAGCATTATAAATTTCTAATATTCTTTCGTCTGAAATTTTTACTAATTCACTGGCTCTTTGAAAATTTCTTTTTATCGTTGGTTGCCCTGCTGTTTCAGCTACTTCTCCTTGAAGATTAAGTGTTTCTGAAGAGATTCTAATATCTTGAGCTTTAACATTTTCATCTAAAACGTTTTCTAAAGTGATATCATCTAACGTTTTTCCAGTTGGAGTTTTTAACCACTCTTTTCTCTTCTCTCCTAAAGGATAATCTAATTCGATATTAATTTTTTTGTTCATCTTTCATCTCCTTATTCAAAAGTATATTCTAACTCTTCAGGTTTCTCGTTCTCTTTTACATGTTTTGTTTCTTTTATATGTAATAACGCTGCTTTTGCTTGATATTTTGGTCTTACCATTTGGTCACTTATAACAGGTACTGGATTTGGCGATTCCCCTTTAGCATATTTAGCTGCATTTTTACCTATCAATCTAAAAATTTCTGGTGTTAAAAGAGGGGCTTGGGGAAATAATTCTAGATTATTTAACGGAAGTAAATCCTTTTGATGTATAACCGTTGTTCCTTTAGATTGTATTCCTATCCCTATTCCAGATCCACTTAATTTAGCTGCATCATTTGCTATAAAACAAACATCTGATGTTCTGTTTATACGTACTACTCTAGCTATCAATCCTTCTTCTTCTATTCCTGCAATTAACTCCATTAAAACTACATCATGAGGAATATCTGTTATTGTTTTATGTTGATATTTTTTAAAAGCTGGAGCTAGTCCTATAACTACCTCTTCTATTCTATCACCTTTTTTTGCAATTCCAACCTCTTTTATTTTTATTTCCATTTTTTCCTCCTATTCAATACTCTCTGGCTTTATTGCTGTTGGAATATTAGAAATTTCATTCCATCTCTCTTCACTAATTCTGTAACCACTTCCTGGTCCCATATAATCATTCTTATCATTTATTGCACTTACAATTTTAAAGTCTTTATTTAAAATTGCTGAAGTTTGAAGATAATCTCCTGAAACTCTTTGTTTTAACATATTTAACACATTTTCAGCAACATCTTTAAATCCACTTTTGCTTAAAGCTTTTACTAAATCTAAACCTGTTATTCCTCTTTTCAAAAGTTCTTCAGCCCCTTTTAAATCTTGAACAACATCTCTAACTGGCATATCTTTACTACCATGAGCATAAGTTGCTGCGTACACTTCTTCATCTGTTATTTCTGGTAAATCTAATTCTTTAAATAATCCTTGAATTGCTTTTGCTGCTTTATTTCTTATTTTTATTACTTCATCTTCAGAAACTGGTCTCAAACCACCATCAACTTTCAAATCTCTTTGTAAAATATTGTAGTCATCAAAATCCTCAGCATCAAAATTTGATCCTGCAAACATATTATCATAGTTTGGTACTGCACTGTACCCAGAAAATATAAAGTCTGTTCCTGGTAACATCTGCATTAGAGTTCTTGCCGTTCTTCTTATATCAGAGTGAGAAAAAGTTTGATCATTAGCTGAAGCACATTCTAAATCTAAAAGCATTGCTATTAAGTTCTCTCCTAAAACTGCTCTTATACCTCCTGGTAAAGCTCCTGGCATTCCTATGCAACTTACTGCACCATTTTGTAATCCTTGAACACCTGCTCCTCTTGTTATATAAATACATCTTGTCTCTAAGTACAGCATAGATTTCCCCTCTGAGTACCCCATTAAAGCTTCTGATCCTGTACCTGAAGTGAATCTCATTTTTAATCCTCTTGAAGCATAAGCCGATGCTAAAAATGCCTTAGACCATGGCGTATCATCTCCATCAGTAAATACTTGCTCTGTTCCATAAACTGAAACTGTCTCTGCATAGCTTGTAAATCCTTTCATTCCAAGTTCTAGCTCTGTTGCTTCCTCAACTGAACATTGAGTTAGTACTCCACCTCTTCCCACTTGAGAACCAACAAAAATTGCAATAGCATTAAATGGTGCATATCTTACAATTCCCACTGTTGTTTCTTGTTCATCAAAACCTCTTATTGCAGCTTCTGCTGCATCTGCTGCAATTTGAACTGGATTATCTCTTAAATTTGTTACATGACATTGATTCGAAGGAGTTTTTCTAGCTCTCATTTTTTGAACAGCCATCATCATTTCTACAACGTTTAAATGACTAATAACTTCTACCATCTTTGCCGGTGTTATTCCTGTTGTTATTTTTAAAATATCTTCTTTTTTTACATTTATATCAACCAATTTTTTCGCTATTTCAAGCGTTGATAACTTCATAGCTTCCTCAGCATAGCTTAAATCAATTGCATAATCAGCTATAAAAAGATCAATCATATCAAAATCTTCTCTTTTTTTACCATCTAATTCAATTATTTTTCCATCTTTAATTGCAAGACTTGATTTAGGATCTAAAGGACTATCCATAGCTATTAATCCTTCTTCCTTCCACTCACCTATAAACCCATCTTTATTTACTGCACGTTCACTTAAAACCTCAAAACGTTTTGATCTCATCGTTCCTCCTATAAATTATAAAGAATTTAATGCTGCTTTTGCTATCTCCATGTCCTCTTCTACAGTTCCACCGCTTACTCCAACGGCTCCTACAATTTCATCATTTATAATAATTGGGAATCCTCCACCAAAAGTTATTATTCTAGAGTTATTTGTCAAATTTAAACCATATAGACTTTGCCCTGGTAAAACTACTTCACTAAGCTCATTTGTACCACTCTTTAATGCCCATGCTGTAAAAGCCTTATTAATTGCTATATCAACACTTGTTACAAAAGCTTCATCCATTCTTTCTAAATACAATAAATTACCACCATTATCTACTACTGAAAACACAACTGGGACTTTTATTTCTATTGCTTTTTTTAATGCTGCTTTACCCATTTTTTTTGAAGCTTCTAAAGTAATTTGATTAAAACTCTTAATAATCATAACTTTTCCTCCCTATACTTTTTATTTTTTTGTTCGTATATCGAATATTAACAACTTTTTCTATATACTTCAAGGTAATAATCAATCTTAGATTTGTACTTTTTTGTCATTTTTTATATTTTTGATTTTTTTTTACCATTTTTAGGTATTTTTTTACCTTGTTTACATTCTATTTTTTTGTTACTCTTAAATTGAAACAAGAATTACTTTATTTCGGGAGGAGATTATTAATGAGATTTTATGATTATTTAATGCCTAGTGTTAACTTTTTTGGCCCTGGATGCCTTAGTGTAGTTGGGGATAGAGCTCAAATACTTAATGGAAAAAAAGCTTTAATCGTTACTGATAAATTTTTACACTCTTTAAAAGATGGAGCTGTAGAAAAAACTATAAAGTATTTAAACGAAGCTGGAATAGAAAGTGTTGTATTTGACAATGTTGAGCCTAATCCTAAAGATACAAATGTGTATGAAGGTGCAGATATGTATAAAAAAGAAGGGTGTGACATGATAATAACTGTAGGTGGAGGTTCTCCTCATGACTGCGGTAAAGGTATCGGAATAGCTGTTACACATCCTGGTGATATTTGTGACTACGCTGGAATTGAGACTCTTATAAATCCACTTCCTCCTATTATAGCTATTAACACAACTGCTGGAACTGCTTCTGAAGTTACTAGACATGCTGTTATTACTAATACTAAAACTAAAGTTAAATTTGTTATTGTAAGTTGGAGAAATCTGCCTCAAGTTTCTATCAATGACCCACTACTTATGGTTGGAAAACCCGCTGGTTTAACTGCTGCAACAGGTATGGACGCTCTTACTCATGCTATTGAAGCTTATGTTTCTAAAGATGCCAATCCTGTTACAGATGCTGCTGCTATTCAAGCAATAAAATTAATTTCACAAAATTTAAGACAAGCTGTTGCTAATGGTGAAAACTTGAAAGCTAGAGAAAATATGGCCTATGGATCGCTTTTAGCAGGTATGGCTTTTAATAATGGAAACTTAGGATATGTTCATGCTATGGCTCATCAATTAGGTGGACTTTATGATATGCCACATGGTGTTGCTAACGCTATGTTACTTCCTCATGTTTGTCGTTACAATATGATTGCTAATCCTGAAAAGTTTGCTGATATAGCTGAATTTATGGGAGAGAAAACAGATGGACTTTCTGTTATTGAAGCTGCTGAAAAATCAATTGAAGCTATTTTTAGACTTTCAGGAGATGTTGGAATTCCTAAAAGTTTAAAAGAAGCTGGAGTTAAAGAGGAAGATATTGAACTTATGTCTAGCAATGCTTTAAAAGATGGAAATGCATTTAGTAATCCAAGAAAAGGTAATGAGAGAGATATTGCAAATATTTTTAAAAGTGCTATGTAATAAATAAAAGACCTCCAATGGGAGGTCTTTTTTAATATGATGAACTATACGGTTGACTATAATAAGGTTTATTATATTGTTGATTTGTATTATACTGAGGTTGATTATATTGTGGTTGGCTATATTGCGGTTGATTATTATAATATGGTTGCTGGTTTGTATCTTTTATAGCCTGAGTTTGATCTTGAACTGAACCAACTAATGCACCTGCTGCTGCACCTATACCTGCTCCTAAAAGAGTTGCTCCAGTATCTCCACCTATCGCTTGTCCTAAAAGAGCTCCTGCTCCTGCTCCAACTGTTGTTGAACCAATTGTATTTGATCCAACATTAGAACATCCTGATAAAAGTACTACAGATAAAACTGATAATATTAGATATTTTTTCATATTAACTCCTTTCTTATATAACTTTTCATAATTTTAAAACGTTTCTACATCTATTACCATTGGAAAAAAAGGTATTTTTAACACTTTAAAAATTTTATAATTTTTATTTTGTGGAACACTCTCATCTATATAAATATTGACTCCACTAAAAATTATTTTTCTATTTTTACCAAGATTTTTATTTTGTGCCTCCGTTAACAGTTCAACCTGAACACTAAAAATAACAGGACATCACTTACTACCTTTTGTACTTTCTAAATACAACTTTATATCTTTGATGTTTTTCTTTTCTAAATAGTTTAAAACTTCTTGAGTAATTTCTATCTTCATTAATTATTCCTCTACAATAATAGTTCTATTTATCATAAACTTTATAAGAGAGAATAAAAAGAATGGAGAGGCTAATCCAAAAGTTATTACAACTAAAACTGTCCATCCTAGTAAAAATAATAAACTATCTGCAAATCCTACATCACATCTTAATCTTCTTGCCATTTTTTCTTCACCTCTTTTATTTATTTTATTCTATAATAATATATTTTTTCTTTTAATTTTACAAGATTTTTTCTAAACATCTCTTTGATTTTATAGACATTAAATAATTAATATTGTATAATAAAAAGATAAAATAAAAGAAAAGTAAGGAGTTATAATAATGACAAAAGAACTATTTAAAGGAAGTGTAGTTTTAAATCCTGTTCCTGCTGTAGTTATAACATCTAGAAATAAAGATGGTGTTAATAACGCATTTACCGTTGCATGGACGGGTACTATCTGTACTAATCCTCCTATGCTTTCTATCTCTATTAGACCTGAGAGATTATCATATGAATATATTAAAGAAACAATGGAGTTTACAGTTAACTTACCAAATACTTTCCAAGTAAGAGAAACTGACTATTGTGGTGTTATTTCTGGAAGAGATGTTGATAAAATTAAACATCTAGGGCTTACTGCTAAACCTGGAGAACATGTTAACTCTCCGTATTTAGAGGAGTTTCCTATCAATATCGAATGTAAAGTTAAGCAAATTATTCCACTAGGAACACATGATTTATTTTTAGCTGAAGTTGTTGGTTCACATATCAATAAAAATATCATTGATGAAAAAGGCAAAATTCATTTTGAATGGGCTAATCTAATTAATTATTGTCATGGTGAATATTTTCCAATGTCAAAAAAACCTATTGGTCAATTTGGATTCTCTGTTGCTAAAAATCCTTTACTAATAGAAAAATATAAGCATATAAAATCTTATACAGAATATAGAGATGAAAAAAACAATAAAAAACCTAAAAAAAAGGTTAAAAGTAAGGTTAAAAAGAAAAAATAAAATACAATATAAAAGAGCAGATGGGCAGCTTATAACCCATCTGCTCTTTAATTTACAAAAGGAGTGTCGCATGTTTCAAAAATTTAAATTCGAAAAAAGTTTTATTAAAATGTTAATGTCTTTAGCTATTCCTATTATTTTACAAAGTTTGATTACTGCATCATTAAATCTTCTTGATAATATCATGGTTGGAAAGCTTGGAGAAAGTGAAATCGCTGCAGTTGGTTTATCAAATCAATTTTATATGATTTTCTTCTATTCAGTAGCTGGTGTAGGAATGGGAGCCTCTATTTTCATGTCTCAACTTTGGGGTAAAAAAGATGTCAAAAAAATACATGAATTTTTAGATCTCTCTCTTTTAATCTCACTTGGAGTTTCAATATTTTTTGCTGCAATTGCTTTAATTTTTCCAGCGAATATAATTCATATTTTTTTAAATGATCCAACTGTTACGTCTCTAGGAGTTAGTTATTTAAGAATAGTTGCTGTGAGTTATATTCTATCATCTATAACTCTAGCTTATTCAATGGCTTTAAGAAGTACTGCTCAAACTAAACTCCCTATGTACGGAAGTATTGTTGGAATTGCTTTTAATGGTCTTTTAAATTATTTATTTATATTTGGTAAATTCGGTGCTCCTAAGATGGGAGTTGCTGGTGCTGCTTTAGGAACAACTATCTCTAGAACTATGGAACTAGGGTTTCTTTTATTCATGATTTATAATTATAATAATGTAATTGCAACAAAATTCCACGGTTTAAAAGAACTTTCTATAAAAAAATTAAAAGAATTCTTTAAAATTGCATCTCCAGTTATTTTTAACGATATTATGTGGATTTTAGGAATTTCAACTTATTCTATTGCTTATGCTAAACTTGGAGTTAACGCAACTGCAACTATGCAAATTGCAATTACTGTTAACAATATGTTTAATATCTTTGGTATAGGTATTGGAGCTGCTTCTGCTATAATAATTGGTAATAAAATTGGAGCTGGCTTAAAAGATGAGGCGTACTCTCTTTCAATAAAGATATCTCAATTTGGAGTTTTATTAGGAGTAGCTATCGGAATTATTTTCTACTTTATCTCTCCTCTTTTTGTTGGAGTCTTTAAAATAACTCCTGAAACAGCTAAAAATGTAATTACTGTTTTAAAAATAATGGCATTCTTTATTCCTGCAAGATTTTATGCTATTATACAAGTAATAGGTACTTTAAGAGGTGGTGGAGATGTTGTTTATGCAATTGCAACTGAAATGATTGGAATTTGGATTATAGGAATTCCTATGGCCTTTGCTGCTATTCACTTCATCCCGGGATTATCTATAACAACATTATACTTTATAATCTGTTTAGAAGAACTTGTTAAATGTGCCATAACATACCCACGTGTTATGTCATATAAATGGATTAGAAGTTTAGTTTAATTTAGGAGGATTTATGATATCTTTAATTATTTTACTTGTCGGAGTTATTTTTTTGGTTTTAGGAGCAAATTCTCTTGTTGATGGAGCTTCTGTTATAGCTAAAAGATTCAATATTCCTAATATTGTTATTGGACTTACCATCGTAGCTTTTGGAACTTCTGCTCCTGAACTTGTTGTAAATGTCATTTCTGCATTAAATGGCAAAAGTGCTATCACATTAGGAAATGTTATAGGAAGTAATGTTATTAATATTCTTGTTATTTTAGGTATTACAGCTATTATCTACCCTTTAACAGTTGCGAGAAACACTGTTAAATTTGAAATACCTATAGCACTTTTTGCTTCAATTTTAACATATGTTTTAGCTAAAAATGGAGTCTTAAGTAAAATTGATGGATTTATATTATTAGGATTTTTTATATTATTTCTTATGTATAATGCCTATTTAACAGTTATGAATAGAGAAGAGAGCGAATTAGAAGTAAAAAATTATACCTTACCTATAGCTACTGGTGTAACGATACTTGGCTTTATTCTTTTAGTTTTTGGAGGAAAATTTATTGTTGACTCTGCTGTTGATCTGGCTAGAAACTTTGGAATTTCTGAAAGAGTTATTTCTGTAACAGTTGTTTCTTTAGGAACATCTTTACCAGAGTTAGCAACTTCTGTTGTTGCTGCATTTAAGAAAAATACTGATATTGCAATAGGAAATGTTGTAGGTTCTAACATCTTTAATACATTTTTTATTCTAGGGATATCTGCTGTTATTACCCCTATCGATGTTCCTACTACTGCATTTATTGATTTAATTTTAAATATAGTTGCTTCAATTCTTCTTTTAGCATTTGTTTTAAGAAACTATAGATTAAATAGAATTCACGGTCTTCTATTTTTAACAGTATACTCAACTTATTTATACTCTCTTTTTAAATAGGAGTTAAAAAGGAGGAGATTAAAATTAAAATAATCTACAATAATGATAAGCCTGCTATAGGAATTGTTCAAATTATACATGGTATGAGTGAATACTCTAAAAGATATTTGAGCTTTACAGATTTTTTAAATAAAAATAGATATATAGTTGTTTTATCTGATCATAGAGGACATGGAGAAGAGGCTCTTAAAAATGGAACCTTAGGACTTTTTAGTAGTTCTTTTGATATTTTAGTTTTTGATCAAGTTAATATAAGTAAAAATTTAAAAGAGCAGTTCCCTAATCTCCCTTTTTATATTTTAGGACATAGTATGGGATCCTTTATAGCTCAGAAACATATGAAAGTATATTCTAAAGAAAAATTTAATTATATTTTTATGGGTAGTTGTTATGAAAGAAAATTCATGACTTTTATTGGTAAAGCTCTTTTTAAATCTATATCTCTTTTAACAGATAATCCTAAAAAAATTTTTAATAATATCATTTTTCTAGGAACTAATTCAAAAATTAAAGATAAAGATAAAAACAGCTCATCTTGGTTAAGTAGAGATCCAAAAGTTGTAAAAGAATTTTTAGATAATCCTCATTGTGGATTTAGTTATACTCCAAAATTTTATTATAATTTTTTAGATTTTTTATCTAAACTTTATAATAAAGATAGCTTTAATTTTGTTAATAGAACAACTCCTATTTTAATTATTTCAGGTGAGGATGATCCTATTGGACTTTATGGTTTAGGGGTTAAATCTCTTTATAATTTTTATTTAAATTTAGGTTTTAGCAAACTTTCTTTAAAATTATATAAAGATTGCAGACATGAAATTTTAAATGAACTTAATAAAAATCAAGTATATGACGATATACTACTCTGGATGAAAAAAGAAGGAAAAGTTTAACTTTTCCTTCTTTTGTTATTTTAATACTTTTCCTTTTAAAAATTTAAACTCTGATATTAAACTTCTATGCTCTAATTTTTTTATGTCTTGACTATTAAGCTTAAAAAAATACTGAATTAAAGGCCCTACACATAGTGAAGAAACTACTGTTCCTACTCCTATTGTTCCTCCTAAAATATATCCAAGACCTAAAACAACAATTTCTATACAAGTTTTTATTTTCCATAAGGGATGACTTGATTTTTTAGTTAAAATTACCATTAATCCGTCTCTTGGACCACATCCAAGACCTGTAGATATATAAACATAACAACCATAGCTAAATATAAGTATTCCTATTATTAAAATTAATATTTTTTTTAATAATATATCTCCTTTAGGTATTATATCTAAATAGATATACATATCTATAAATACTCCTACTAATAAAAAATTTATTACAGTTCCGCTTCCAATCGGTTGCTTTAAAAAAATACTAAATAAAACAACGAAAGCTCCTACTAAAAGATTCGCTTCTCCTAGTGTTATTCCAATAGTTCTATTCAACCCTTGATTTAAAACATCCCACGGTGATAATCCTAAATTTGAATTTAAAATAGTTACAACTCCCAATGCACACAATAATAATCCTAACATTAACTTCAAATACCTTAACATCTCTTGCTTCATAGTCTTTCCTTTCATAATTTTGCTTGAAATATTATATCACTTTTCTAAAAAAAATAAAATTTTATTTGATTTTTTTTTTATTTGATGTAAAATGTTCTTGCTAGGGGTGCCGTTTTGGCTGAGAGACTTTGAAAAAAGTTAACCCTTCGAACCTGATTTGGTTAAAACCAACGTAGGGAAGCTATTTTATCAAGTTATTATTATATAACTGATTAAAAGGCTATACTCTATTGGGTATAGCTTTTTTTTATAAAATAGCCACCTTAACAATAAAAAGGAGGTAATTTATTTTGAATTTTAAATTTAATGGCGAATCCCTATCTATCGATTCTACTAGCACAATTAGAGACTTTATTCATTCTTTAAATTTAAATACTGACAGTCTCATTATTTTACTCAATAACAACATTATAAAAAAAGAACAACTTGATATTACTATTGAAGAAGGATATTCAATTGAAGTCTTAAATTTTGTATGTGGAGGTTAATTATGGATAAATTATTTATAGGTGGAATAGAATTTAATAATCGTCTTATTACAGGTAGTGGAAAATTTTCAAAATATTCATTAATCAATGAAATGTTAAATAAATGCGGCAGTGAAATGATTACGGTCGCACTAAGAAGAGTTGATGTCACTGGAAAAAGTGAAAATATTTTAGAATATATTCCACAAAACATCAAACTTCTTCCTAACACAAGTGGAGCAAGAAATGCTGAAGAAGCTATTAAAATTGCAAGAATTGCTAGAGAAGCTGGTTGTGGTGATTTTATAAAAATTGAAATTATAAGTGATATGAAATACTTGATGCCAGATAATGAAGAAACTATAAAAGCTACTGAAGTACTTGCTAAAGAAGGATTTATTGTTATGCCATATATCAATCCAGATTTAATTGTCGCTAAAAAATTAGAAGTTGCTGGAGCAGCAGCTATTATGCCACTTGGTGCTCCTATTGGATCAAATAAAGGACTTCTAACAAAGCCAATGATTGAAATTCTTGTTGAAAATTGTACTCTTCCTATTATTGTTGATGCTGGAATTGGAAAACCCTCTCACGCATGTGAAGCTATGGAAATGGGGTGCAGTGCCGTTTTAGTCGATACTGCTATTGCAACTAGTGGTGATCCTGTAAAAATGTCCATAGCTTTTAATAAAGCTGTTCAAGCTGGACGAGAAGCTTACCTAGCTAAGTGTGGTAAAATTAATAATAGCGCTATTGCTTCTTCTCCTCTTACTGGATTTTTAAGGGATTAGTGAGAACTTATGGATAAATTTTTACAACATTATAAATCTTTTAATTATGAAATTTTTTTTGAAAAATTAAGCACCTCTGATATAGAAAATATTATTAAAAATAGTGGAGATAAAATTCTTGAAGACTTAGAATTTTTAGCTTTGCTTTCTCCAAAAGCTTCAAACTTATTGGAAAAAATGGCTTTAAAAGCTAATACTATAACTGAGCAATATTTTGGTAAAGAAATTCATATCTATGCACCTTTATATATTTCAAATATTTGTGATAATGAATGCAGTTACTGTGGCTTTAAACATTCAAATCCAATTAAAAGGCGTCATTTAACTCTTGAAGAAATTGAAAAAGAAGCTATTTTTATCTCTGAAACTCTTGGAATTCATAGCATTATTTTATTAACTGGAGAAAGCTCTATAAATTCTATAGAGTATTTAAAAAATTCGATTAAAATTTTAAAAAAATATTTTTCTACTGTTATAATTGAAGTCCAACCTCTTTCACAAGAAGAATATAACATTCTATATGAAGTTGGACTCGATGGTGTCACTGTTTATCAAGAGTGTTACCATAAAGAGACATACTCTAAATATCATCTAAAAGGAAATAAAACAGATTATAGCTACAGATTAGAAACTCCTAAAAGAGCAGCTCTAGCCAATTTAAGATCCATTAATATTGGCACTCTATTTGGACTTGGAAACCCTGTTGAAGAAGCATTTTTAGCGGGTATGCATCTAAAATATTTAATAAATAATTTCTTAGGCTCTCAATTTTCTATATCTCTTCCTAGGATCAAAGAAGCTTATAGAAATATTAAACCTGAAAATATTGTAAACGATAAGGAATTTGTACAGTTTATCTTAGCTTATCGTTTGGCTTTTCCTATGGTTGGAATAAATATTTCAACTAGAGAAGGACAAAATTTTAGAGATAATTTACTACCTTTAGGAGTCACTAAATATTCTGCTGGTTCCGTTACAGAAGTAGGAGGATACTCTCTTTCAAATAACTCAGAACCTCAGTTTGAAACAGATGACCATAGAAGCGTACAAGAGATTGTTTCTATGCTAAAAACTAAGGGATATCAACCTATTTTTAAAGATTGGGAAGGTAGTTTATGATTAAAATAGGTATTGCTGGTTGCGGTGGTATAGGTTCAAATGTAGCTATGAACCTAGTTAGAGCAGGTATTAAAAATTTTATTTTAGTCGATTTCGATAAAATTGAAGAAACTAATTTAAATAGACAATTTTATTTTGAAAATCAAATAGGATTATACAAAGCTCCTACATTGATAAAAAATCTAAAATCTATTAATGAAAATTTAAACATTGATTTTTTCGTAGAAAAAATTGATAAAAATAATATCTTAGATTTTTTTTCAGACTGTGATATCATTATTGAAGCTTTTGATAAAAAAGAATTTAAAACTCTTTTAATTGAAAACTACTCGACTAAATATATTATATCTGCAAATGGTATCGGTGGAAGAGATTTAAAAAATATAAAAAATTTAACATTTAATAAACTAACTGTGATTGGGGATTTTTATAGTGATATAAAAATTTATCAAACATATTCGACTAAAGTTATGTTTATTGCGTGTCTTATGGCAAATAAAGTTTTAGATATAATAGGAGGATTTTCCGATGAAAAAATTTGATTTACCCATTGGAGTTTATGCAATAACAGATTCTAAATCTGGAAAAAATAAAAAATTTTTAGAATATTGTGAAGACCTTTTAAAAGGCGGAGCTAAAATCATACAATACAGAGAAAAAAAGAGAGATTTAAAACTTCTTTTAGAAGAAGCTAAAGCTTTAAGAAAGTTGACACTAAAATATAATGCAACTTTTATAGTTAACGACTATCTTGATATTGCTCTTTTATCGGAAGCTGATGGAATTCATATTGGACAAGACGATCTTCCTATAAAAGACGTTAGAAAAATTTTAGGTGAAAATAAAATTATTGGAATTTCTACTCACAATCCTCAAGAAGCACAACAAGCCATTATAGATGGGGCTGATTATATTGGAGTAGGACCAATTTTTTATACAGAAACTAAAGAGGATGTATGTGCTCTAGTTACTTTAGAATATTTGGATTTTGTTAACAAAAATATTAAATTACCTTATGTTGCAATTGGTGGAATCAAAGAAAATAATATAGATAAAGTTCTTGCTCTAGGAGCAAAGTCTATTTGTCTTGTTTCTGAATTAGTTGGTGCAGAAAACACTCTTGAAACTACTAAAAGAATTAACAATATGATTATACATTGGCATAAAAATTAATAAAAAAAACCTCTAAGTAAAATTAGAGGTTTTTTTACAGACCTAATACAATTCTATTATTCATTAAATTACATTTATCTTCAAGTTCTTTTAGTTTCAATTTACTAGTGTAAATAAAATCTTTATTTTTAAAAACTATAACTTCTTCTTTATAATCTAAAACTTCTATCAGTTGGATATTAATTATAGTTCCTCTATCTAATTTATAAAAAATATTTGTATGAATAATTTTTTCCTCTACTTCAGAGAAATTTTTCTTTATATCAAAAATTTCTGAATTTGTTAAATGAAATTCTGTTCTCCTTGAAACACTTGAATATGTGATATAATTTACTTCTGAAAAATTGTATATACCTCTTTTAAAACTGTCAAAAAGATAAAAAGAGTTTATTTTACTCTCTTTTTTCTCTAACTGCTGTATACACTCTTCTAGCTCAAAAATATCTTTCCTAATTAAACAATCATTTACTAAGTTACTTAAAAATAATTTTCGCATCTCCCTAGTTTCATTTTCTCCAACTAATGCAATTACTTTTAAATTTCTTTTTTTATATTCAATTAATTTTTCATCTATATTTTCTGTTTTTGAGTCAATTATAATAACATCAACATTTTGAATTTCATCGCTATTTTTTCTTAAGTCAATACATTTATAAGGAATAACTTCATTTAAAATTATTTTCAAATTATTATCTACATCTATCCCTAATATCATTTAAATCAACTCCTCATATAAAGAGTCTAATCTAATTTTACTGACTATACTTCCTATTTTATTAGAAAGGTCTAATAAAAAATTTTGTTCTTCTATTGTTAGAGGCGTATCTCCTTCTTCAACAAAAATTAAAGCAATATATTTATTCTCGTTAAATTCAATTCTGTAAGCTGAACTATACTCTTCTAGTTTTATCATATCTTTTGAAATAACAATTTCATTATCATCACCTTCTGTAATAAATTCTTTATACTCTTCTGGATCAAAAAGTATTTTTACTTTTACATCTACTAATGTTACATTTTTTAAAATTTCTTTTTGTAGAAGTTTTTCAAAGGTTTTTACATCTCTAACTAAACATAGCCTATTATATATTTTATCAACCGCTTCATTTTTATATTTCATTATACCTTCAATAATATTCGTATAAAAATCTAAAATAATTATGGTTCCTAAAATTACAGCTGGCTCTGTTAAAGTTTTAAAATAGAAAAGAGATATATAGCTCAAGGTTACACCTATAGAATATCTTATAGCTCTCATTACATTTTCTGTATATATCTTAAAAATATAAAAAACAAGACACCAATAAATATAACAAATCTCCATTAATTCTATAAAGTAATATAAATTTCTCTCTTTTGGAAACAGTTCTCTGAAAAATTCTAAAACAAAATATGTTATTCCTATGGCAATCCAACTAAAAGATATTTTTTTTCGAACTTTTCTTCTTTGAATAAAAAATTGAAACAGTGTAATTATAAAAATTATTCTAGTTAAATCTATTACCCTTCTAGCTGTTCTAATAATATTTAAAAAGACTGGTGATTCTTCTAATAAATATACATAAAACTGTGGCGAATACAATATTAATAGAGTTACTATATTATAAAAATAAATTATACCTAAACAACTCCAAATAAAAATTCTAAATTTTTTAAATTTTTTAGATAAAATATTTTCTAAAAAATAAAATATTAATAAAAATAAAAGCACTCGTGTTATTGTGTATTCAGCCATAATTAGATAGTTATTTTGAAATCCTATCCGTAAACTAAATAACATCTTTCCTATTAAAAGAAAAAATATAACTTTTAAACTATTTCCTTTAGGAATTCTATGTCTACTATTTAAATATATAAAAATATTAAAACCTATTAAACATGCTGTTAAAAAATTCAAAAAAACTTCTTGAATTTTAGAAAATTTTACTCCCTCTAAATTTAAATATATTTTTTCCCAATTTTTTTGCTTCTTTAAAATGTATTCATCTGAATCATCTCTGTATTTTCCCTTTAAAAGATATTCGCCATTTGGAACATTATAAAATAAACTACCATTTAAAAAATTACGTTGTTCTATTTTCTCTTTTAAAATATTTCCATCAATAGGAGATAGCGTATATTCTCCTATATTTCTCTCTAACACTTCAAAATTCTTTATCTTAGGAACTACGTATATAAAATCCTTTTTTACTTTTGATAATTCCAATAACTTAAAAGAAAACAAAGCTGTTATTAAAAAAATGAAAATAAGACTTTTTCTATGCATTTTCTCTCCTTTATTTTAATTATATTTTTTTCATTATACCTTTTCTTATAAAAGATATACAAGAAAAATATACCCCAACCTATTTCTTTTCTAAAAGAAAATTTCGATTGGGGTATTTTTTAAAAGATATTAGAAATTGAGTTTATAAGTTCTCCTTCTAATAATGGAGTCGCTTCTTCAAATTTTAAATTAACCTTATTTGCTGTACTAACTACACGTGTTTGATATTTATTCATATTTCCTGAATCTACAGATGTTGTTGCCGCAACTCCTCTAGTTCCTTGCTTTATAAGATTTACATTATCTATAACTACTTTTTTACTTGTTCTTTCACTAATTACTATATCTGTTATCATTACATAATACACGTCTTCAACTAAAGCATCTGCAGCTGTAGCTACAACTCCACCTACTAAACCTAATCCTATTGCACTATTTACAGAACCAGTATTATACGCTCCTAGTGCTCCTCCTACTCCTGCACCTACTAAACCTGCTTCTGCTGGATTACTATTTCTTAAATCCTCTTTATTTAATTTTAAGATATTAGCTTGTAACCAATAGTTTGATTTTTTAGGGTTATTTGTTATCTTATATCCTTTTGAAATTAATAAACTTTTTATACTATTTTCAATATTTAATGTTTTTGGAGTTGTATTCTTAACTTGAACAAAAATTGTTTTATCTCCTACATACTCTGGATTTAGCCAAATCGTTTCTGACATTTGAGTTTGTACTTCTAAATTTCTCTTTTTTACTATCGTATTTACACTACTACATCCCGTTAATAACATAAAAGTAGATATAATTATTAGTATTATTCTTTTCATTAAATCCTCCTAATTTTCATCTGTTTTTATTTTATTATATCTAATAAATTTTATATTAAGATAGAATCTACATGAATACCCATATTTTTTTACATAAAATATTTATTTTAATGTATAAAATTTAATATTCAAAGTATATTTTTTCAATATTTATGTAAAAAATTATCATTTTGTAGTTTTTTGTATTAAAATTATAACTAACAATATAAAGGTGGTGAATAAATGTATATTACATTAAGAAAAAATAAAAAAATAAAAGTAAATATTTTAGGAGAAGGAGATCCAATTATTTTTATCCACTCATATCTTTGGGATAGTAATATGTGGGAGCCTCAACTAAAAGAACTTTCAAAAAGCTTCAAGTGTATCTCTATAGATTTATGGGGGCATGGTGAATCTGACTTTTTAAATAAAGAGGATACTTGTTCTCTTAAAGAACTTACTGAAGATATAATTAATATAGCAGACCAATTAAATATAAAACAATTCGATTATATTGGTTTATCTGTAGGTGCTATGTTAGGTACTTATTTAGCATTAAATTATAATAATCGAATTAAAAAATTAGTTTTAATGGATGGATATTCTGGAGATGAGCCTATTTCAACACAAGAAAAATATATAAATTTATTAAATACTATTGAACATTTAAAGTATATTCCAGAAGAACTTGCAAATATAATTACCCCAATGTTTTTTAGTAAAAATGAAGGGAATTCTAAAGGAATTTTTTATAGAAATTTTAAAAATGAACTTATGAATAAAAAAGAGAAAAATATTGATACTATTGTTAAATTAGGAAGAGAAATTTTTCAAAGAGAAAATCTTCTAAATGAAATGAAAAATATTAAAAATCCAACCTTATTTTTAGTTGGAGATGAAGATATCCCTAGACCAGCATATGAAAGTCTTGAAATGCATAAGCTAGTTAAAAACTCAAAACTAACTATTATTCCAAATGCTGGACATATATCTAATTTAGAAAATCCTGCATTTGTAAATAGTGAAATAATAAAATTTTTGAATAAATAATAAAAAAAGCACAGAGTAATCTGTGCTTAAAATTTCAAAATGGTGCCTAGAAAAGGATTCGAACCTTCGACCGCCCGGGTATGAACCGGGTGCTCTAGCCAACTGAGCTATCTAGGCAAATGGCTGGGGTGGCTGGATTCGAACCAACGCATGACGGAGTCAAAGTCCGTTGCCTTACCGCTTGGCGACACCCCAAAGTGGTGCGTCATACTGGGCTCGAACCAGTGACAACACGATTAAAAGTCGTGTGCTCTACCATCTGAGCTAATGACGCATTTTTTTATGGAGCGGGAGACGAGGGTCGAACTCGCGACATTCAGCTTGGAAGGCTGACGCTCTACCAACTGAGCTACTCCCGCATTTTTATAAATTTTATGGGGTGACCGACGGGATTCGAACCCGCGACAACCAGATCCACAAACTGGCGCTCTACCAACTGAACTACGGCCACCATAAAATGGTGCCTGGGGCCGGAATCGAACCGGCACGCTATCAGATAGCTCAGGATTTTAAGTCCTGTGCGTCTACCTATTCCGCCACCCAGGCGTTGATTTCTCGCTTTCGCTTTCAACAAAATAATAGTACCATTTTTTTCAACAAAAGTCAACAAGTTTTTTATTTTTTTATAAAAAAAATTTTATTGCAACTTTTTTCAACTTATGATACCATTGAATGACTCTATATTTAGGAGAATTAAAAAGAAACTAAGCGCCAGAACTTTTTAAGTTGACGAGGACTGGAATCATCGAACATTCGGCGGGTATTCCAGAGGTGACTACAACCTTAGACCTTCTACAAATCTAAAGGGTGACTTTTAGGACAAAGGAAAGTAAGTAGTGATTCTTCTTAAATATAAAGAACATTGAAAATTAAATATTTTAAGGAGGATTTTTTATGTGTGGAATTGTTGGTTACATAGGAAAAGGAGATGCTAAAAGTGTTGTTTTACAAGGGTTAGAAAAACTTGAGTACAGAGGATACGACTCAGCTGGTATCGCAATTATAAAGGATTCTAAAATTATAGTTGAAAAGAAAAAAGGTAAACTAAAAAATTTAGAAACTCACCTAGAGGGAATGGATTTAGACTCTCATATTGGAATCGGTCATACAAGATGGGCTACTCATGGTGAGCCATCTGATAGAAATTCTCATCCTCACTTTAGTGAAGATATGTCTATTGCAGTAGTTCATAATGGAATTATTGAAAACTATTCAATATTAAAAAATGAACTTATTGAGAAAGGTTATAGATTCAATTCTGATACAGATACTGAAGTAGTTGCGCATCTTATTCATTCTCTTTATAAAGGAAACCTTTTTAATGCTGTTACAGAAGCTATAAAACAACTTAGAGGAAGTTATGCTCTTGGAATTCTTCATAAAGATTTTCCAGATGAAATTATCTGTGCAAGAAAGGATAGTCCACTTGTAATCGGAGTTGGAAAAAATGAAAACATTATCGCATCTGATGTCCCTGCACTTCTAAAATATACTAAGAATGTGTATTTTTTAGAAGATGGAGATATCGCTAGATTAACTGCTGACTCTATTGAAATCTTTGACAAAACTTTAAATTCTGTAAGAAGAGAAATTAAAGTCATTGAATGGGACTACGAACAGGCTACTAAAGGTGGTTTCCCTCATTTTATGATTAAAGAAATTTTCGAACAGCCAAAATCTATCGAAGAAACTTTGAATAGAAGAGTTCACAATGGAATCATTGACTTCTCTGATGTTTTATCTGATGATGAAATCAATAAATTTGATATGATTCATATTGTTGCTTGTGGAACTGCGTATCATGCTGGATTACAAGGCCAATATGCTTTAAGAGAAATTTCTAGAATTAACTCTTTAGTTGAAATTGCATCTGAATATAGATATATGAATCCTTTTGTTAACGAAAACACCTTAGCTATTTTTGTAAGCCAATCTGGTGAAACCTTAGATACACTTGCTGCTTTAAAAGAAGCAAAATCTAGAGGTGCAAAAACATTAGCTATTACTAACGTTGTTGGTTCAACTATTTCAAGAGAAGCTCATAATACAATTTATACTATGGCTGGCCCTGAAATTGCAGTTGCTTCTACTAAAGCTTATACAACACAAGTGACTATTTTTCAATTATTAGCTATATATTTAGCTGAGAAAAAAGGAAGATTAGCTAAAGAAAAAGCAGAAAAGTTAATATCTTCTTTATATAGTATTCCAGAAAAAATCAAAACTACTTTAGATAATACCGAAATTATCAAAAGTGTTGCAAACTTCATGAAAGATAAGCATAATGGTTTTTATATTGGAAGAGGTGTGGATTTTGCTACAGCTCTAGAAGGATCATTAAAAATGAAAGAGATTACATATATTCATACTGAAGCCTTTCCTGCTGGAGAGTTAAAGCACGGTTCAATAGCTTTAATAGAACCGGGAACACCCGTTGTAGTTATTGGAATGCAGTCAAATCTTTTAGAAAAAACAATATCAAATATAAAAGAGCTTAAAGCTAGAGGTGCACATATTATAACTATTGCAAGAAAATCTTGTGAAGAAGCTATTAATGTTTCTGATGAGTTTATCGGCGTAGAAGATATTGAAGATGTTTTCTCTGTTTTATTAGCTATTATTCCATTACAACTTTTATCATACTTCACATCAGTAGATAAAGGTATCGATGTAGATAAACCTAGAAATCTAGCAAAATCAGTAACTGTTGAATAATTCAAAAAGAGCCTATCGGCTCTTTTTTTTATACTTATTAAGTAGAATTTAACATTTTTTCATGTTATAATATTTTTACTTTAGGAGGTTATATATGAATGATAGATTAAAAGGTACAATTTGGATGTGTATCTCTGCTTTAGGGATGGCACTAATGGGAGCTACAGTTAAATTTATTGGTAGCGATATCTCGACTTTTGAAAAACTTTTTTTTAGAAATCTTATTGGTGTAGTTATGTTACTTTTTACAATGAGAGGACAAAATATAAATATTTGGGGAAGTAGTAATAAAAGTAGATTATTTATGGTTTACAGATGTGTTATCGGGTTAACTGGTGCAGTTTTATATTTTTATTGTATAAACAAACTTTATTTAGCTGATTCAGCTTTATTAAATAAACTTTCACCATTCTTTGTAACTATTTTTGCTACATTATTTCTAAAAGAAAAACTTGAAAGGCATCAAATCCCAATTTTAATCGTTGTATTATTTGGAGCTCTTCTTGTTATCAAACCTAAATTTAGTTTTGAAATGCTTCCAGCTCTAGCAGGATTCTTGTCAGCTATTTTTGCTGGTGGTGCCTATACTTTAGTTAGATATCTTAGAACTATGGAAGAACCATCAACTTTAGTTTTATGGTTTTCAGCTTTTTCTATGGTTGGAATGATTCCACCTATGTTAATCCAAGGGTTCGTTATTCCTAGTGGGGTTCAATTATTTTATCTTATTTTAACTGGTATTTTCGCAACTGTTGGACAAATCGGTTTAGCATACGCTTATAAATATGCTTTAGCTAGTGAAGTTTCTATATACCAGTACTTAAGTATTATATTTTCAGCTATAATCGGTTTTATTTTTTGGAAAGAAATTCCAGATACTTTAAGTCTGATTGGTGGATTAATAATTATTGGAGCAGCTATTTTTAACTACAGATTATCAAAAAAGTGATTGCGATAGCAATCACTTTTTTATCTCTTCTATCACACTGTTTAACTTAACATTTTGTTTATTTTTATATTTCTTATACTCTTCTATCACCTTATCATCTATAAAATAATATCTTTCATCATTTAGCTGATAACTTTTTAAAGGATATTTTTCTATTCTAACATCTTTTTTTTCTATTCTTATAACTGTTGAACAACCCTTTTTACAAGGTTCTAAAGGAGAGCAAGTTTTAAAACAATCATCTTTTTCATAGATTTTATATGATATATATCTACAACATATCGGCCTTAATTTATATATCAAACATTTTCCTAGTTCTTTATCGTGAAAATAGCAAATATTTTCCTCTAATTTATTTTTTAATATTTTTTCTCTTATCTCATTATTTTTCTTTAAAAACTCTATTATCTCTTTCTTTTCATCTAAAGATATTAATGAATAATCCCAATTACAGCAACCACATGAATTAGAAGTTTGATTACATAACCTTTCCCCATTCAACTGCACTATTTTATTTTTTGCATCTTCCAATATTTCTCTTAATATTTTCATATTTTCTTCCTTTTAAAATTTATATAGAGCTCCTACAGTAAAAGTCCTTCCAGGAGCAGGTAAGTGCTGTTGAACTACATATGTAGAATCTCCAGAAAAATCTCCCCAAGCTCCAACGTATCTATCATATTTTTTATCAAACAAATTGTCTACTCTAGCAGTTAAAGTAAGCCCATTTTCAAATTGATAACTAGTAGATAAATCTACTGTTATATATGAGTCTACTTTCTCATCATATTTTTCAAGTGAACTTTCATCTCCACTCTCTGGTAATGTTCCAACCTTATATTTTAGTGCATCCAAAACAGTATAAGAACCATGGTAAAGAGCATCTACACTAGCCGA
Source organism: Cetobacterium somerae (assembly GCF_022430525.1). Lineage (NCBI taxonomy): Bacteria > Fusobacteriati > Fusobacteriota > Fusobacteriia > Fusobacteriales > Fusobacteriaceae > Cetobacterium > Cetobacterium somerae. Next base: position 538,175 of record NZ_CP092520.1, read on the forward strand.
GAATTTAGGCGTAAAGTTATAAGTTGTTCCTGCAGTAACCTTCCAATTAGGAACGCTTGGAATCGGTTCACCTTTTGTAGGTCCATCTTTTAATTCATGGTGAATATATGAAATTCCTGTTCTAAGAGTAAGATTTCCTATGTAATGCTCTGCAACTATATCCGTACCATATTTATCAACTTTACCTAAATTTCCAGTTATACTCTTATCCCAATCTTCAATATTTGTAGGGATTTTAGAATACATATAATTGTCAATTTTATTATAATATACAGATGCTGAAAGATAAGTGTTTCCAACAAAATCTTTTATACCTATTTCTATATTATCACTTGTTTGTGATTTTCTATTGTATTCATAAACTCCTTGTAAAATAGGCTCATAGCTTCCCATTTCAGTGGCACTTGGGGTTCTAAATCCTCGTGTATAATTTATATATGTCGATCCTGTATCTGAATATAAATAGTTTATTGCAAATTCTAATCCTGTATTATTAAACTTTTTACTTTCCATGTCATAATATTTAGAAGGGTCATTAACATCCTTTAACTTTTGTAAATAATAATCATAATCAGTATATTCTTTTCTTATTCCTTGAATAAATTGAAATTTATTGTATTCTATCTTATTCATTAAAAAGATTCCGTAAGCTTCTTTTTTAGCTTCTCTTCCATCTTTATAAGTTTTTAAATTTGCCATAGAATCCTTTTCTCTATGATGTGAGTAGTCTGCTCCAAAAATAAGATAATTATTTTCTAAATATTTATATTTTAATTGAGATTTAACATATTCTTTTCTTTCTTTATATCTATTACTGTTATAAAAACCTCCTGAATAAGGAGAATAATCGTTATGTAAATAATTAATATAAGTTACAGATTCTAAACTATCTGAAACTTCTGCTCTATATTTTAAGTAAAAATCATTTAATTCATATTTACTTTTTGAAAATTTTGATGCATATTTAATATTTTCATCAAATATATATTGAGGTATTGTTCCTCCTAAGTGAGTCTCAGATTTTGCATGACTATATTTAAACTCTATATCACCATTATCTAAAAGATATTTTCCTGTATAGTCAAAAGAGTATTTATCAACTTTTTCTTTAGTTCCATCAGATAATTTTCTTCCTGATCCGTGAGAATTATACTTACTAAATGAAATCTCATTTAGAAAATTATTACCAATTTTAGTTCCATAGGTTATATTTTCTGAAAATAACCCGTGACTTCCAGCATTAAAATTTATAGAACCGTAGTTTTGTCTATCCTCAACTGTTTTTGTAGTAATATTAATGATACCTCCAACAGAACCATCACCATATAAAACTGCTCCACCACTTGGAATAACTTCAATTCTTTCAATTCTTTCAACAGGAATTTGAGAAAGATTATAGCTATCAGAACTTCCTAAACCTGTTCTATTTATAGGAACACCATCTATTGTAACAATAATATTTTTATTAGCGTACATTGGGTTTTGTCCTCTTAAATCAAATCTTATTTCACCACCCGCATATTCTCTAGCAAATAACCCAGGCACGTCTCTTAAAACTTGAACTAAATTTGTTGAACCGCTTTTTTCAATTTCCTCTGCTGTTATAATAGAAATATTTGTGGGAGTATCTCTAACTGTTGTTTCAAAGTTTTGAGTTGTAATAACTGTATCTTCTAATTTTACAAAGCTTTTGTTTTCTCCACCTTTTGCTATACCAGATACAATAAGTAAAGATAGTAATAATAATTTTTTGTTCATATTTCCCTCCAATTACTCTTTTAAAATAAAAAAATCTAATAAAAAACCAAAGACTTCTTAAACTTTAGCTTTTATTAGAAATTAGGAGTTTTTATTTAATTACAAAAAATCATGTCATAAAATATACTCTTATTTCTTATTTTTCCCCCATGAAAAATAAAAAACTAAATTTTAAATAAGTCTCCTGACTCAGTTTCATCCTACTCCTAATCCTTCCCAGATTTTATAATCCAGTGGTTCTATCAGTTTCGTCCACAATACAGTAGCTTGGGGCTGCGTGGGATTCTCACCCATCTTCCTTTATTAAGCCTTTTGGCATTTAAAATACTTTTATAATATAATACTTTAAATTTATTTTGTCAATTATTTGAATACAACATTTATTATTTGAATATATTTTTTTATTTTGACTTCTTTTTTATATTATAAAAAAAAGAAGTAGAACATCTACTTCTTCTCTAATTATAATACTTTTCTAACTTGCCAAAAATGATTGTTCCAATAACTATCCATCTCAGAAATTACAACACCCTTTGATGTTGAGGCATGCATAAATTTATTATTACCTAAATAAACTCCAACATGATGGGTTTTTCTCCATCCAATTTTAAAAAATACTAAATCGCCAACCTCCCAATAATTAGTTTTTTTTATTTTCTCTCCCTCTTGGGCCATATTTTTAGTTGTTCTTGGCAATTTTTTTGAAAACTTTTCTTTATAAAGATGCTGCATTAAGGCTGAACAATCCACCCCGCTTTTAGTTGTACCTCCTAGCCTATATCTAGTCCCTTTCCAACTTTTATAAAAAGCGGTTATTTTAGCAGTTCTTTCATTTCTTTCTCTTTCACTAATCCTAGCTGATGAACATCCTGTGAATATAATTAAAACGAACAAAAGTAATATTTTCAAAAGAAATCTATTATTTTTTAACAAAATTTAATTTTACTCCTGAATTTGTAAGTAGTATAATTCCATCTTTTGTTACCTCAATCTCTTTTGAATCTTTAAGATTTTTTAAATACTCTTGCTCTTGTATCATTAAATTTTCAGGTCCCATCATTCTAGTAGATCCAGGCTCTTGAATCGAAATTTTATTTCCTTCCAATGTATAGTTTGCAAAATATCTGTTAACACTTGAAGTTCCAGAAACCTTATCTTTCTCAAAATTAATATCAATTTCACTTTCTGGAAGAACACCTTGAAGAATATATGTATTCCCTATAATTTGAGAACTTATATCCTCTTTTTTTCCAAAACATCCTACAAATAACATAGTTGCAATTAAAAATAATAGTAGCTTCTTCATTTTTTCACCTCTTCTTTATTATTATTTCCTATTCTAACATGTCCAGCTTTAATTCTCCATATAAAATTTTAAATTTATTTTATCTATTATTTCATTATTTTTATTTAATATATCATATGTTATTTCTTGACCTTGTTCAAATTTTTCCAACTCATCAATGGAAACAAAAACTTTTCCATTCTCAACTTTAATTTTCATATTTTCAATCAATATTACTCTAGAATTTCCTAAATTATCTATAACCTCTTCAATATTATTAAGTTTTATTTTCAAGTTTTTATAGTTTTTATTTATGCTATTTGAAGATTCGACTTCATAATATTTATTATTTTTTTCTGAATCACCTATCTGTATTTTATCCTGACTATTATAATTTTTAGTTATTCCTATGATTTTAAAAATCTTCTTTTCACCACTTAAAATAACTATTTTATCTATCAACGTATTTTTTTTATTTTTATAAGCTATACTCAAAATATCTCCTGAAATTTTGTAAGTCTTATTATAATTTAAATCTTTTGGTAGCTCTAATCCTATGAAAATTTCCTTTGAATTTTTAAATATATTACCATAATCTAACTCCTCAAGAAAAATCCCTGGATATTTTTCTATCAAAGGGACAACTTTAATAGTATTTCTATAATAGTTCGTATCTTGATTATCTCCCTCTATTACTCCTTCTGGCTTTAAAATCAATCTTAATCCATCTAATTTATTTTCACTTTTTGTTATTTCCAAATTATAATCATTTAATTGTATTTTTTTAACTATCAAATATTTTTTTCCATACTCTTGTTTTTTCAAAATTGGATTTTTATAATCAAAATCTAAATATATATCCGAATTGAAATTAGGCATTTCTATCTTCAGAACCTGTGTCTCGATTTTGTCAGGATATTTATATTCTATTTCCAATTCATATTCTTTTTCTTTTAAATCCCATTCATAAATCATCAATTCCATTTTTTGTCTATTTAAACTTTTCCATTTTAACTCTATAATCAAGCCATCTAAATCTATTTTCTCCATTTGAAAAGCATATTTATCCCAAATAACACTTTTTTCTTTTATTATTTCTCCACCTTTTTTAATGATAACTTTCTCTAAATTTTTATTTATTTTCAAATTTTTTCCTAAAATATCTACAGTTGAAAAATATCCAATTGTATTTGGATAGGTTGGAATTGGAATATCAGAAAGAACCAAGTAATGCCCCTTTCCTAATAACGGTTCATTAGATTTATATTTTAAAGTTACTACATTTTTTGCTGCCATTATATTTGTATAAATCAAAAGCAATAGTATTAATATATTTTTCATATTTCCCCCAAATATTTTTTCTATATATACTTCTATTAAATTATACTATATTTTTTTTATTAAAAAAAGAAATGTTGCAAAAAATAAAAAAACTCCTTCTATAAGGAGTTAATAACTTTTTATGGTGCCGCTTATCGGAGTCGAACCAATCACCTACTGATTACAAGTCAGTTGCTCTACCAGATGAGCTAAAGCGGCTTATAAAATGGTGGTGAGAGAAGGATTCGAACCTTCGAAGGCAGAGCCGTCAGATTTACAGTCTGATCCCTTTGGCCGCTCGGGAACCTCACCACTTGTATGGTGCCTGGGGCCGGAATCGAACCGGCACGCTATCAGATAGCTCAGGATTTTAAGTCCTGTGCGTCTACCTATTCCGCCACCCAGGCGTGATTGCTTTCGCTTTCAACAAGATAATAATACCACAATTTAAAGTTTGTGTCAATAACTTTTTTTATTTTTTTTAACAATGTCTGTGTTGCTTTTTAGAAACTTTAATGCTACTATTAGATATGTTTTAAATTTTTATAATTATAGGAGATTTTATGCCAAAAAAACAACTAATTACCGAACATCGTGTTCTTCAACTAGCAACTTTCGCCGGAAAAATAGTTCTTACTAGCGGAGGTGAAGTTTATAGAGTCGAGGATATTATCGCTCGAATCGGTCAACATTTTAATTTGAAAATTGACTGCTTTGCTACATTAACATGTATCATTGTTTCTGGAAAAAATATTGATGATGAAGTTGTTTCTTTAGTAGAAAGAATCAGTTCTCGATCTACAAATTTAGATAAAATTCATCAAGTTCATAAATTAATAAATGAAATCGAAAAATACTCTTTTTCAGAATTAAAAAAATCTTTAGAAGATATTAATAAAATATCACCCTATGGTTTTGGTATGAACTTCATTGCCTCTGCATTAGGAGCAGCAAGCTTTGTTGTTTCTTTTAAAGGAGGACCAAACGATTTTGCTGCTGCTTTTGTCGCTGGATGTGGTGTTGCTTTATTTTCTTATATTATTTCAGGATTACAACTAAATAGCTTCTTTATAAATTTAATTTCTGGAGCAATTTGTGCCTTTGTTTCTAATTTATTTTATGTTAACGGAATAATTACAACACCATCTATTAGTATAATCTCTTCTTTAATGCTATTAGTTCCTGGAGTTGCTTTTATAAACTCTATCAGAGATATTATAGCAGGAGATTTAGTTTCTGGTACGTCAAGAGCTATGGAAGTTCTTATGATTGGTGGAGCTATAGCTATTGGTGCTGGATTAGTTACAAAACTTTTTTTTAATTTTGGAGGATTTTAATGTTTTTTATAGAAGTTATCTTTGCTTTTTTTATTACAGTTAGTTTTGCTATTCTTTTTAATGTTAGAGGCAAACTTATTATTTATTCAGGAATCGGTGGCGCTATAAGCTGGCTTTTTTATTTACTTTTTACAAAAGAAGGTTATTCTTACTCTACATGCTATCTTTTAGCAACAGCCATCACTGCTTTTTATTCTGAAATTATGGCAAAAAAACTACAAACTACAGTTCCTACACTACTTATAGCAGCTCTAATTCCTATGGCTCCTGGTGGTGGAGTTTATTACACTATGCTATATCTAATTCAAAATAAATACCAAGATTCTATGCTAAAAGGTATGGAAACTTCAATAATTGCTGGTTCTATGGCTCTTGGAATAATTTTAGTAACTACATTTTTTAGAATTTTCCATCTTACAAAAAAATAAAATTTTTTCTAGTATCTCCAATCCTTTTTCTATTTCAAATAGGGTTGGAGATATGAAACTTAATCTTATTTTACAAACATCTCTCTTATCCTTATAAAATAAAGCTCCTGGTAAAAGAGCAACACCTTCTTCTTTACACTTTAAATAAAATTTTTCACCATCCACATTATTAGCAAGTTTAACCCAAATAAAAAAACCACCGTCTGGTTTGTGCATAACATTTAACCCTTGAATTTTATCTAAAAGTTCCAAACATCGTTTCTGTTTCTCACCAAATTCTCTTCTCAAAAAAGATAAGTGTTCATATAATTTATTTCTAACTATAAACTTTTCTAAAATTTTTTGGTTTATTCCTGAGGTTGTCGTATCTAATCCATATTTTATTAAAAGAACTCTTTGCATAAGGTTTTCTGGTACTGTCATTATTGCTAATCCAATTCCTGGCATAAGTATCTTTGAATATGTTTTTATATAAATAACTTTTTCTTGTCCTAACTTATCCAAACTTTTTAAAGTTTTAGGTTTTTCTTTTGTGTAGTAAAAATCTGAAAAACTATCATCCTCAACTATATAAAACCCATATTTTTGAGCAAGTTGTAAAAGTTGTTTTCTCTTTTCCAAAGACCAAGTAACACCTGTAGGATTTTGAAAATTTATACATTCATATACGAAATCTATTTTTTCTTCTTTTAATATCTCTTCAAACTCTTTTAAATCCCAGCCATCTTCTTTAATATCTAAAGATTTTATATTGCACCAACCTTTAAATATATTTAAAGCATTTGGGTAAGTTGGATCTGATAATACAACTGTTGGTTTTGTCTCTTTTGAAAAAAGTTTTATAACAATATCTAAAGCTTGTTGAGTCCCTGATGTTATTTGTATATTTTCTTTTTTTACAAAAATATCTTCTTTTTCAAACTCCTCTGAAAGTAAATATCTAAGACTATCTACTCCTTGTACATTTTGATATTGAAAAATCTCTCCTCCATACTCTTCAATAACTTCATTAAAAAAAATTTTATAATCTTCAACAGGAAAATACTTAGAGCTTGGAGTTCCATTTGAAAAATTTATTCTTTCTACTATTTGATTTTGTCCATACTTAAAACTTTCTATTAGAGGTATCTCTTTTTGTTCTATTTCAAATTCACAAACTTGTTCTACAAAACACCCTTTTCCAGAGATTTTTTTTATCAATCCTTTTTTTTCTAAAATATTATAACTTTGAATAACTGTATTTTGATTTATATCTAGTTTTATTGCAACTTGGCGAATCGACGGTAACTTTGTTCCCTCTTTAATATCTCCTGATAAAATCTGCTTTTTTAGACACTGATAAATCTGTAGGTATAAGCTTTCTTTTGAATTTTTATCTATATAAATATTAATTTTAGACATATACACCCTCTTTATTTTATTTATCTAATTTTGAATATATAATACACCTATTTTCTTTAGATTCCAATTACTTATTTATATGTTAAAGAAAATTGATTTTCTTAATTTTTTAAGATATAATCATACTTATACTATATTTAAATAAACTGGGGGAATGAATGAAAGAAAAACACAAAGAAATGGGAGAGCAGCCCATCGGTCAACTGCTTTTAAAATTTTCACTTCCTGCTATGATTGGAATGTTTGTAAATGCTTTATACAATATAGTAGACAGAATTTATATCGGAAATATACCTGAAATCGGTCCGGTTGCTATTGCAGGTGTTGGGGTTGTTTTTCCAATAATGATAATCTCTCTTGGTTTCTGTCTTCTAATTGGATTAGGTGGTGCCACTAATATCTCCATTTCATTAGGAAGAAAACGAAAAGATTTAGCTGAAAAATTTTTAGGTAATGCTACTTCATTATCAATTATATTCGGTATTGTTTTAAGTTTTATAATAATTTTTACAATGGATCTATACATTGGAAAATTAGGAACAAGCCCTGTCACGGAACCATTTGCCAGAGATTACTTAACAATTGTCGCTCTTGGTTTTCCTTTTTTAATGGTTGGATACGCTACTAATGCAGCCGTTAGATCTGACGGAAATCCTAAAATTTCTATGATTACTCTTTTACTTGGAGCAATCACAAATATCATTTTAGATCCTATCTTTATCTTTGGATTGAATTTAGGAGTTAAAGGTGCTGCACTTGCAACTATTATTTCTCAAATTGTTTCTGCAATTTGGACTGTTGGTTACTTCACATCAAAATTTAGTGGGATTAAACTCCATTTAAAAAACTTACTTCTTGAATGGGAAAAAGTTAAAGAAATTTTTATTATTGGTGCTGGACCATTTGTTTTACAATTAGGTTCTAGTGCTGTAAACTTTATATTAAATAGTAGTCTTATGAAATATGGTGGGGATACTGCTGTTGGAGCAATGACAATTGTTAATGCAGTAAACACTTTTATTCTTATGCCTATTTTTGGTATAAATCAAGGAGTTCAACCTATTCTTGGATTTAACTATGGAGCAAGATTTTTTCACAGAGTTAGACAAGCCTTTATACTAGCTGTGAAAGGCGCTGTTACTATTTCTACTATTGGATTTTTAGCTATTCAATTTTTATCTAAATATTTTATAGTTATCTTTACTAGCAATCCTGAACTTTTAGATGCTGCATCAAAAGGTCTTAAAATTTTTACTTTAATGTTTCCTTTTATAGGTTTCCAAATTATAGCAGCAGTTTATTTTCAAGCTATTGGAAAACCAAAAACTACTATGTTTTTAAGCTTATCAAGACAAGTTTTATTTTTAATCCCCATTGTTTTGATTTTTTCTAGAATCTGGGGAGTTCGTGGTATATGGATGGCCGTGCCATCTGCAGATATATTATCTGTTATTGTTACTTTTATTATGACAAAAAAAGAGATGAAAAATCTTAAATTTTTAGAAAACGAAGAGGACTTGAGAAAAAATGTCAACGAAAATCAATCAACTAGAGAATCAACCAATTAATAAACTATTTTATAAATTTGCTATCCCAGCTTCAATCGGGATGCTTGTTAACTCCCTTTATGTCGTTGCTGACGGAGTTTTTATATCAAGAGGTATCGGAAGTATTGGAATTGCCGCTGTTAATATTGGATACCCTATAATTAACTTAACAGCTGCTCTAAGTCTTATGTTTGGAGCTGGAGGAGCTACTTTAATCTCTTTAAAAAGTGATGACCAAGATTTTAAAAATAAAAGTTTTACATATACAATTATTTTAAATCTTATTTTTTATATTTTAATAGCTTCTGTTGTTTTCATGTTTCCTAATAAAATAATGAAATCTCTAGGAGCAACAGAACTTTTGCTTCCCATGGTTAAAGATTATATGTATCCATGTATTGTAGCTACTTTCTTTTTAATGTTATCGATATCTTTAAATGCTATTGTTAGAAATGATAATGCTCCTAGAAAAGCCATGAATTCACTTTTTATTGGAGCTATTACAAATATTGTTCTAGACTATATCTTCATATTTAAATTGAAAATGGGGATTGAGGGTGGAGCTTATGCTACAGCTATTGGACAAGTTTTATCAGCAGTATATTTATGTATGCACTTTCCTAAATCAACTTTTAGATTATCTTTTGATATAAAAGATATCCAGTGGAATTTAATGGGAAAAATTTGTTCTTTAGGATTTTCATCTTTTATTTTAGAATTTGCAGTTATGGTAATAACAATTCTTTTAAATATAACTCTTTCTAGAACAGAAGGACAAATAGGAGTTGCCGCTTACGGAATAATCTCTTATTCATTTGTTATCTATAGAATGTTATTTACAGGTTTAGCCCAAGGAATCCAACCATTAGTTAGCTTTAACTATGGACGTCGAAATTATAGAAGAGTTCTAGAAATTTTTAGATATGCACATAAATTCTGTTTTATAGCCACTACAATAGCTTTAATTTTAATAAAATTCTTTGCTTTAGATGTTGTTAAAGTTTTTACACACGAATCTCATCTATTTGAGTATACAGCTAAAGGTTTATTTTTATACTCTAGTGCCATTATTTTTGTAGGAGCTAACTTTATGAATATCTCTTACTTACAAGCTATGGACAAAGCTTTTTTAGCTAATATAATATCAGTTTGTAGAGGTGTGGTATTTATGGGAATCGGAATTGTTATTTTACCAAAACTTCTTGGAGTTGATGGAATCTGGTTAACACTTCCATTTGCAGATGTATTAACATTTATTTTAACTCTTATAATCTTTAAAGTTCTAGGTATTAATAAAAATTTAAAAGCCTCAAGTATATAGAAAAACTCAGAGAATATCCTCTGAGTTTTTTATTTTATCTTATAAAGTGAGTGTATTTTTTATTTTCTTTTTCTGGTGGAACAATTGTATCTTTTGTATAATCAACCATCTTTAAAAGCCAAGCCATATTTTTTCCCAAAATTCTCATTATTTGTTTTCCTTCTTCATCTTGCTCAACTTCTCCAGGTCTTAATCCATGTATTACACTCCAATAATTTGTTGAAGGCATCAACATTTCTGAATAATTTAAATAATTATTTAACTGATCAAATGTTGGAACTCCTCCTGATCTTCTTACTGCAACAACTGATGCACCAACTTTATGTCTAAAAAGTCCTCCATTAACTGATGCTACATAAAATGCTCTATCTAAAAAAGCTTTCATAGTAGCTCCTAAAGAAGCAAAATGAACTGGCGACCCCAATAAAACACCATCTGCTTCTTTAATCTTTTGTATCCACTCATTTACAAAATTTTCTTCACTCATAACACACTTTTCATCTCTATTTTTAGCACATCCATTACAACCTATGCAACCTCTAATAGCTTTATTTCCTACATGAATTATCTCTAATTCAATCCCTTCTTTTTCTAACTCTTCTCCTACCATCCTTAATGCTAAATATGTATTACCTTTTTCTCTCGGGCTTCCATTAAATGCAACAACCTTCATAAAAACCTCCTTAAATTTAATTATAATTTTAATTATATAACAAATTCTGTTTTTTTTCAGCTTAAAATAGTATAATATATAAAAAAGATTCTAATTTTCTTTACTTAGGAGGATAAAGATGAAAAATATTTTAATTGGAGTTACTGGTGGAATTGCTGCTTATAAGTCTGCTAATATAATATCTATATTAAGAAAAAAAGGATATAACGTTAAAGTTATAATGACTGAAAGTGCCACTAAAATAATTACTCCTCAAACTTTAGAAACTCTTTCTAGAAATAGAGTTATTACAGATATGTGGGAAAGAAATCATCAAATTGAAGTAGAACATATCTCTTTAGCAGAGTGGGCTGATGCTTTTTTAATTGCTCCAGCAACTTACAATATCGTAGGAAAAGTAGCTAATGGAATTGCTGATGATATGTTGTCTACTGTTATTTCAGCATGTAAAAAGCCTACATACTTTGCTTTAGCAATGAATGTAAATATGTATGAAAATCCAATATTAAAAGAAAATATACAGAAATTGGAAAAATTAGGTTATAAGTTCATAGAGTCTGACGAAGGTTTTTTAGCTTGTAATGTTAATGCTAAAGGAAGATTAAAAAACGAAAGTGAAATAGTTGAAATTATAGAGAAGGATTTAACAACTCCTATTCCTAAATTGCTAAAAGGAAAAAAAGTTATCATTACAGCAGGTAGAACAGAAGAACCTTTAGATCCTATCAGATATTTTTCAAATAGATCTAGTGGACAAATGGGGTATTCTTTAGCTAAGGTTGCTGTTGATTTAGGAGCTGATGTAACTTTAGTTTCTGGACCTACAAATCTTGAAATTCCTCATGGACTAAAAGAATTTATTAGAATAAGAAGTGCTGTTGATATGTTTGACGCTGTTATGGAAAGGTTCGATTCTCAAGACATTGGTATAGCTTGTGCTGCTGTTGCGGATTATAGACCTAAAAACTATTCTACTGAAAAAATAAAAAAAGCAGATGGAGAACTAACAATAGTATTGGAGAGAAATCCTGATATTTTATTAAATATGGGTGAAAAAAAGAAAAATCAAATTTTAGTTGGATTTGCAGCCGAAACTGAAAATATAATTGAAAATGCAAAGAAAAAACTAGTTAAGAAGAATTTAGATTTTATTGTTGCTAATAATGCTGAAAATATGCAAAAATCAACTAACAGCATACAGATTATAAAAAAATCTGGCGAAAATATTATTTATAAAGAACAACCAAAATCTGAAATTGCAAAACATATTTTTAATGAAATTTTAAAAGAAGTCAAAATGTAATCAAAAAAACAGGTAAAAAATTACCTGTTTTTCATTTTCTAATAAATTTTTGTAGGAAGTTTTAAATATTTTAAGAACAATTATAAAGTAGTATTAATATAAATACAATATAAATCTATAAAATCCTACTAAATTAATTTTTATTTTTTAATTTAGTAGATTTTTATCAGGAGTGAGGGATTATGAAATCTTATATTTTTTTTGTTATTTTGCCTTTTTTATTAACAGGTTGTTTTGGTACTCCTAAGGTTACTGAAACTCCTATTAAAACATTAATTACAGAAAATAAACCACAAAATAGCAACATTTTTTTTAAGTCACAACAATGGTGGCTTAGCACAAATAATCAGCAATTGATTTCTCTAATTGATGAGGTTTTAAAAACAAATAGTGAAATTAAAATAGCTAAACTAAACATTGAAAAAGCAATGTATACCTTAAATTCTACAAAAAACTCTAATCTTTCTAGCATAGATTTAGGAGGAAGTTGGAATAGAAATCATGTTTTAACATCTCATGTAAAAACAGATCTTCCTATAAAAGATATAAAAAATAGCGATACTATTGATATGGGATCTTTAGCTATTCAAGGTCAATATATCTTTGATATTTGGGGAAAATTTGATGCTTTACAAAATCAAGCTCAATATTCAAAATTAGCTACAGAACTTCAAAGTGAATGGAGCACTCTAACTCTTTCAACAACAGTTGCAAATCTCTATGGAAAATATATTTTACTAACAAAAGAGGAGAATATACTAAACGAAAAACTAAATATTGCAAAAGAGGTTTTAAATTATCAAAATATTCTTTATAAAACTGGCCTTGGAAATAAAGAAAACATTTTAACTGCTGATAATAATGTTAACTCTTTAAATCAAAAAATTGCTGAGATTGCCACTCAAAAAATCACTTTAAAAAATAGCTTTTATTCTCTTGTTGGAAATGTAAAATCTAAAAATATTGATGAAATTTTATCAAATATAGATTATAACACCCCTGAGTTTGACTACTTTTTAAATATTCCCCAATATATTGATTCAGATATAGTAGTTAATAGACCTGATGTAAAATATTATTTAGCTTTAATTAATTCACAGAAAGAAAATTTAAAGTCTTTAAAGGCTGATTTTTATCCTAGATTTTCTATTACTGGAAAATATGAGTATCAAAATTTGAATATTCAAGATTTATTAAAAGCTCATAGTACATTATGGGAATTCGGACCAAGCTTATATTTGCCTTTATTTAATAGGAATACACTCACTCAAAACTATAATATCGCCGGAGTTAATTTAAATATTTTTATAGAAAACTATAATAATAATTTAATTAAAGCCTACCAAGATATTAATAATAATCTTAATGCTTTAAAAACATCAAAAACAAATAACGAATTAGAAGAAAAAAATTACAATAATGTAAAATCTACTTATAATGATAATGATACCTTATATCAAATTGGTAGCATATCTAAACTTGAGTTATTAAATCAAAAAAATAATTTACTTGATACTAAATTAAGTTATATTGAAAATAACTTTACATTATATACAAATCAAATTAATTTAATCGGATCCCTTGGTGGTTACTATAAAAATGAGGTGAAATAAATTGGAGAATCAAACTACAAATCAAAATATTGTGACGGATGAAACTAAAACTAAAAATAGAAAAGATGCTAAAAAAAAGATGGGTATTTTTCTTTTAATTATACTTGCTATTGGAATTTTATATCTGCTTTATTATTTCTTTTTCTTAAAAGGATATGAGGAAACTGAAAATGCTTACATTCATGGAAACCAAGTTTCTATCACAACACAAGTAAGTGGTGTTATCAATGAAATTAACGTAGAGGATACTCAATCTATAGTCGTTGGTACCCCTGTTATAAAATTAGATACTATTGATTATGAAATTGCTTTAAAAAACGCTGAAACAAAATTAGCAGATGCTGTCAGAAAATACTATACACTACAAAATAGTGTAAAACTTAGTGAAGATAGTGTTGCAATTGCTAAAGCTAACTTAACTCTTGCTGATAAAACATTAAAAAGACAAACTATATCTAGTAGTAGTGGCATAACAAGCAAAGAGAACTTTGATACAACTAATTTTAAATATATAGATAGTAAAAATAGTTATGAACAAAGTTTAACTAATTTAGAAAATAGTAAAATTCAAGCTTTTAGTAGCAATATATATTCTCATCCTCTTGTTGCTGCTGCTGTTGAAAATTTAAAAAATGCTTATTATAATTTAGAAAAAACTAAAATTTTCTCTCCAATTTCTGGAACTATTGCTCAAAAGCAAGTTGAATTAGGACAACAAGTAAAAGCTGGACAAACACTTTTTACTGTTGTTGACTTAAATAAAACTTGGGTTAATGCAAACTTTAAAGAAACTCAACTTGGAGATATAAAACCTGGAAATTATGTTGAAATTGTTAGTGATTTAAATGGTAAAACTTATAAAGGAGTTGTTTCTGGAATATCTGCTGGATCTGGTAGTGCTTTTGCTTTAATACCAACACAAAATGCTACTGGAAACTGGATTAAAATTGTTCAGAGGGTTCCTGTTAGAATTGACTTTGATCATGAAAGTTTAGAGAAGAATGGAGTTTTACCAATTGGGACAAGCTTAACTGTCACAGTTAATACAAATAAAAATGTTGATATTCCAAATCAATTTAAAGAGCAAAAATCAGACCTTTATAAAATTGACGAAAATAAATTAAATGTATTAATTGAAAAAATAGTTAAAGATAATAGCTTTTAAGGAGGTTCTATATCATGAACTCATCAATTATTTTTGCTACAATTGCTCTAGCTATTGGTTCTTTTATGAACGTCCTCGATATGACCATTGTTAATGTTTCTCTAAGTCATATTGCGGGAGACTTTGCTGTAGCTCCTGATCAAGGTACATGGGTTATAACTTCTTACGCTGTAGCTGAAGCTATATTTTTACCTCTTATCGGGTGGTTAACTAAACGTTTAGGAATTATTAAACAGTATTTAGGTGCAACACTACTTTTTACTTTAGCTAGTATGCTTTGTGGTATTAGTCCCTCTTATAGTTTTCTTCTTACTATGAGAATTTTACAGGGTGTTGTCGGAGCTAGTATGATTCCTTTATCTCAAACACTTATGTTACAACTATATCCTAAAGAAAAAAAAGGAATAGCTTTAGGAATTTGGTCTATGACTATCGTTATAGCACCAGTTGTTGGTCCTGTTCTTGGAGGATGGGTTACTGATACAGCTTCTTGGAGATGGTGTTTTTATATCAACCTTCCTTTTGGTATCATATCTAGTTTAATCGTTTATTATATCTTTAAAAAAGATATTGCTAAAGAAAAAACTGTTAAAGAACCTGTTGATATCATTGGATTTATCTTTTTAGCTATTGGTGTTGGTTCTTTACAACTTATGTTAGATAAAGGAAACGATTTAGATTGGTTTTCTAATAATACTATTATTGGTCTTAGTATATCCGCTTTTGTTTTTTTAGTCCTCCTGGTCATTTGGGAATGGCATCACGAATCTCCTGTAGTCAACGTAAGATTATTTTTAAATAGAAATTTCTGTGTTGGATCTTTCTCTTTAATGTTTTCTGTCTTAGCTTACTTCAGTGGAGTCGTTGCTATACCTCTTTGGTTACAAAACTATATGGGTTATACTGCTTTTATTAGTGGAAAATCAACTTGTACTTTAGGTCTTGCTATCTTAATGGTAGCTCCAATATTAGGTAAAAAAATAGATCATTTAGATTCCAGAAAGGTTGCTGCCCTTGGATTTTTTCTATTAGGTATATCAACATTTTTAACATCTAATTATTCTCCACAAATAACTCCAACTTATGTTGGATTAACCAGATTTTTCAATGGTTTTGGTGTTGGAATTTTCTTCATAGCTTTAAATACGTTAACTCTTTCAAATATTAGTAACGAAAACTTAGCTAGTGCATCTGGAATTTATAATTTTATGAGAAATATTGGAAGTAGTTTAGGAACCTCGTTAGTTATTCCTGCGTGGAATCATACAATGGCCTTTCATCATACTATGATGGCTTCTGGTATAACAACAGCAAACCCTAATATTAATACTGCTATAAGTACTTCTGCTCAATCACTAGCATTAATAAATCAGCAAGTTGTTGTTCAATCTTCGATTATGGGGATTAATGATGTTTTAATTGGAAGTGGAGTTATATCTCTTTTATTGATACCATTTCTTTTTCTCGCCAAATCAACAAAACCAGTTACATAGTTTGGAATAAAAATTGCTTATTAATTATAGTAAGCAATTTTTTTATACAAAGATAAATTCCTGAAGCTCTTTTATATTAAGTTTTTATAATTGACCACTCTTCTGACTTAATAACAATTATATCTGCTCATATTTTATTTTTTTCTTTTAAAGAGTATCCCGAAAGATTATTTTTTATTTTCAGAATTTCTGAAACTATAGAAATTCCAATCTCTTTAGGGCTTCCTGAGGAAATATCAAGTCCTATTGGAGAATAAACTTTTTCTAATTCCACTACAGATATCCCCTCTTTTTCAAGTTCATCAAAAGTTTTTTTCACTTTACTTCTACTCCCAATCATTCCTATATATTTAGCATCTCTTCCTAAAACACCTTTTAAAGCCACTTTATCTCCTAAATGTCCCCTTGAAACTATAACCACAAAAGAATACTTATCTAACTTTAAATATTTCGTTATTTCCTCTAGATTTCCAACTATATTTTTTGCATTTGGATATTTTTCTGAATTACAAAATTCTTCTCGATCATCAACCATTACTATTTCAAATCCTAAGTAATCTCCTAATTTATATAGTTCAGATCCTATATGACCTCCACCAATAATTATCAATTTTTCTTTTTTTTCGAAGACTTTTATAAAAGCCTTAACTTTTCCTCCACACGCCATATGTAGAGCAGCTTCCTCTATAAGATCGAACTCTAAACTTTTAGACTTATTTTCTTCTATTGCTTTTAATGCCTCTTTAATTAATTTAAACTCTAAGTTTCCGCCTCCTACTGTTCCACAAATTTCTCCAGTTTGAAAAACTCCCATAAGGTTCCCCTTTCTTCCAGGACTTGAACCATCAATTTCAATTAAAGTTACAAGGGCTACTCCCATACCATTTTCTAGCTTCTTTGATATATTAAAAATAATATCTTTATCCATATTTTCTCCTTTAAAGTTATCATTTTATTCTAATAACGAGGTATAAATTTACCTATTTTATTTAATTTTACTTCTTCTAAATTGGGACTATGAACTAACTCTCCTCTTAAAAAAACCATATCTATATCTGCTAATAACTTAAAGCCATCAAAACAACTATAGTTAGCTTTAGAAAAAATCATTTTTGAATTTAGAACTAATTTTTTTTCTTTAAATATTACTAAATCGGCATCTTTTCCTATTTCTATACTTCCTTTTCTAGAACTCATTCCAAAAATTTCAGCTGGTTTTTTTGAGGTTAAATTTAAATATTTTTCAACACTTAACTTTCCTTTTAAAAATTCACTAAATAGTAATAAAACTCTTTCTTGAACACCTGGAATTCCATTTGGACATTTCCAAAATTCATTTATTCCATTTCTTTTTTGTTCTAAACTAAAAGAGCAATGATCTGTTGCTATAATATCGATATAATTTTTATCTATACCTTTCCACAAAGCTTTTATATCCTCTTCTTTTCTAAGAGGAGGTGAAAGAATATATTTCTCACCATCATCTTCAAGATAATTTAACTCATTTAAATAAAGATATTGAGTACATGTTTCCACCCAAAACTTTCTTCCTCTTAATTTTGCTTGAATAATTTCATCTAAAGATTCTTTTGATGAGATATGAACAAAATATAATTTTTCAAACTCCACTGTTTCTGCCAATCTTATTAATCTTGAAACTGCTTCTGCTTCTGAGTAACTTGGGCGAGAATACGCGTGATATATTGCCTTTCCTTTTCTCTCTTCCATATATTTCTTTTTAAAAAAACTTATAATAGAATCATTTTCTGCATGAACTGCTACAACCATATCAAGATTTTTAGCATATTGAAAAACTTTAATTATATCTTCATCTTCTTGTTTGAAAGCGTATGTTAAATATATTTTAAAACTATTTATTCCTCTTTTTTTTAGTTTCTCAAGTTCTTTAAAACTATTTTTATCTACCTCTTGAAAAACACCATGAAAAGAATAATCACAAAGTGAATTTTTTGCATAATCCATATATTTATCTATCATATATTCTAAATTACACCCTTTTGGTCCAAACCCTGGATGATCTATTATTGTAGTAGTCCCTCCTGCTAGAGCAGCCATAGAACCACTTTGAAAATCATCAGCCGATATAATCCCTACATCTATATTAAAATGAGTATGAACGTCTATTCCTCCAGGAACCACGTAAGCTCCTTTTAAATCTATAAAACTTCCATCTTCTTTTAAATTCTCTCCAATTTCTATTATTTTTTCTTTTTCTATTTTTATATCCACTTGTTCAATTTTATCTTTTATCAAAACTTTCCCATTTTTTAAAAGCATATTAGGCATCCTCCTAAGTATTATTATTAAAAATTTTATAAAAAAAAGTCAATCTAGTTACTACTTTTTATAAATTTTTTAATTTTTTTAAATAAAGAGGAGAATTCTCCTCCCTATTTTTATATACCCTCTGTTTCTATTTCTATATTATCTTTTTCTACATCACTTTGCTTTTCAACTCCATTAAATAACAAATTCATAGTAACTCCAACTAAAGTTCCAGTTGTTATTCCTGAAGATAAAATAGTAGATATAAAAGTAGGTAAATTTTGTAATAATTGTGGTCTCAATGTTACTGCTAATCCAGCACTTATAGATATTCCTACTATTAGCATGTTTCCATTATTAAATTCTACCTCTTGAAAAACTCCTATTCCTACAGCTGCTATTGTTCCAAACATAACTATTGCTGCTCCTCCTAAAACTGGCTGTGGCATTACAGAAACTAACGCTCCTATTTTTGGAATAAGTCCCATCACTATTAATAACGCTCCTGATCCCATAACAACATATCTACTTGCTACTCCTGTTATAGAAACGACTCCTGTATTTTGACTAAATGTTGTCGTTGGTGTAGCATTGAACAATGCTCCAACAAAACTCCCAACTCCTCCTAATAAAATTGATCCTGACAATCTTTTATTATCTTTCATATCAACTTCAGATACTTTCGCACATGCCAAAGTATCTCCAGTTGCCTCTACCATGGCAACTAAGTATGCTATAGCAAAAGGAAAAACGTACTCGATTTTAAAAGTCATTCCATACTTTAAGAGAGTTGGAAAATATATACTTTGAGTTTGAGTGAGAATTGAAAGATCTAATTTTCCCATAAAAAAAGCTAATAAATATCCTACAACTATCCCAAAAAAAATTGATCCTGAGGATAAAATTCCTTTTCCATATTGATTAAGACCAATTGTTATAAACATAACTGTCAATCCCAAAACTATATTTGTAATACTACCATAATCTTCTGCTCCGTGACCTCCTGCAAACCAATCTACAGCTACTCCTAAAATTGTAAGTCCTATTAAAGATACTACTATTCCTTGAACTATCGGAGGAAATATTCTTCTAATTTTTCCTGTAAATCCTCCTAAAAAAATTTGTACTAGCGATCCCAACATTGATGCTCCTAATATTGCTGCATAACCAGCTTCTGGTGATCCTCCTGCTATAGCAGATGCTGCTAATCCAATAGAAAGCCCCGGTCCAATAAATGTAAAATTTGATCCCATGACTTGAGGTAACCGACTTCCTAAAAATCCTACTCCTTTACTTTGAAAAATAGTAACTATTCCAGATACAATAAGTATATCTGCTATCATTTCTCCCGTCTGAATTTTATCAAATCCTAATGCTGATGCAAAAATAATTGGCACTGTAACAATTCCACTAAATGAAGCGAATATATGTTGAAAGGAGAGCAATAGCCACTCTCCTATACTTTTAGGTTTTTCATCTACTCTCAATACTAAAGCCATTACTCCTCCTATTAAAATTTAAGTTTTTATGTAAGTATTTTGAGTATTAAGATAAATTAATTAAATTTTTCCAAGTTCTTTTAATATTTTTTCTGGAGTGAATGGCCATTCTCTTATCCACACTCCTACCGCATCATGAATTGCAGTTGCTATAGCTGGAGATGCCCCATTTATTGATAACTCTCCTACTGATTTTCTAGGTCCATACTCCTCTTTATCTTCATAAGTTTCTACAAATTCTACTCTGAAATCTTTTGGTATATCTTTTATTTTAGCTACCTTATAATCCATAAAGTTTGCATTTAACATATGGCCATCTTTATCAAAAATCATCTCTTCATATAACGAATGACCAATTGACTGAATAACAGCTCCAAATATTTGTCCTTTTGCTAAAACTGGATTCATAGGCACTCCACAATCATGAATTGCATAATATTTAGTTACATTAACCTCTCCAGTATTTGTATTAACTTCTACTTCACAAATATGAGTAGCATATGGAAATGCATGTAAGTGTGTTGTAAAGTTTGCATTTGCTATTAATTGTCCACAACCTTTACCACTCTGTGTTTTAAAAGCTAAATCAGCATAGCTCATCTCACTATTTTTTCCAACTATTTTCATTGGATAAACAAGTTTTAAATCTTCTTTTGGTTCATTCATATAGAACGAAGCTGACTCTAACATCTTATTTTCCATTTCTTTACTGGCATTTAAAACTGCTCCTATAGAAAAGTGTGTTCCTGATGATGCATATGCTCCCACATCAAAAGGAGTATTATCTGTATCGGCAGCTATTATATGTATTTTATCCATGTCTAACTTTAGATGCTCTGACACAGCCTGCACAGCTATTGTATTCATCCCTGTTCCTAAATCTGTACCTCCCATATGCACTATAAATGTTCCATCGTTTAATTGCTTTATAATCGCATTTCCAGTATCAACATTTGGAATTCCTGACTTTTGTTGAACTATAGCAACTCCTTGCCCCACTTTTATATGAGGTTTTTCACTTTCTTTTTTATTTCTCCAATCTATCATTTTTGCAGCTTTCTCAATAGTATCTATCAATCCACAACTCTCAATAATTTCAGCACTTCCTTTTCCAACTTCAGCCATTTGAGCTAAAAGTTCCATTGCATCCCCTGATCTAACAGTATTTTTTCTTAGGATATCTAAATAATCTACACCAATCTCTTTCGCTAACTCAGCTATACATGTCATTAATGCATAGGTTCCTTGCGGTGCTCCATAACCTCTATAAGCTCCAGCATTAGGAAGGTTAGAGTAGAATATATCTATATCAAATTTTATATTTTCTACGTTAAATAAAGGCAGTGGTACTGCACAACTATTTTTTGATACAGTCATACAATGATTTCCAAAAGCTCCTGTATTAGAGTAAACATCCATTTGAATAGCATTTAGCTTTCCATCCTTA
Source organism: Cetobacterium somerae (assembly GCF_022430525.1). Taxonomy (NCBI): domain Bacteria; kingdom Fusobacteriati; phylum Fusobacteriota; class Fusobacteriia; order Fusobacteriales; family Fusobacteriaceae; genus Cetobacterium; species Cetobacterium somerae. Next base: position 560,051 of record NZ_CP092520.1, read on the forward strand.
TTAGCTCCTAATTTAACTTTTATTTTCATATCATGTCTCGAAGTTGCTGCTATAAATTCCTCTTCTCTTGAATATCTATAATAGATAGATTTTCCTGTTATCCAAGTTAAATATGAAGCTAAATCTTCCATCAATACGTCTTGTTTAACTCCAAATCCTCCTCCAACAGCCTCTTTTATAACTCTTATCTTATTTTCTGAAATTCCTAAAATACTTGAGATTATTCTTCTAGCATGTCCTGGAACTTGTGTTGAAGCATGAACAACTAATCTTCCATCTACAATCTCTGTATAACATACATGTGGCTCTGAAGGGCAACAATGAACTTTTTTTGTTCTATATTCTCGCTCTATTATTGCATCAGATTTTGAAAACGCTAATTCTACATCTCCCATTTTTCCGCCAGTTTTAGCTACCATGTTTGTTCTTTGATCTCCACCTATTGGAAAATTCCAAAATATTGGTGTTTCTCTTGGATCAGCTTTTGCATTATGCTCTTCGTATCCTCTTAAATTTCCATCTTTAAAATATACAGGTCCACCATGAACTAAAATCTCTCCACTCATAGCATCTTCTAATGTTACTACTGGTTTTAAAACTTCATATTCTACCTCTATAAGTTCTATAGCTTTTTCTGCTATTTCTAGACTCTCTGCAACCACTGCCGCTACCCTGTCTCCTTCATGATAAACTTTTTGTCCTATCAATCTTCTATCATAAGGCGATGGCTCTGGATAACTCTGTCCTGATCTTCCATAAACAGTTTTAGGAGAGTTTTCATGTGTTAATATATAAACTACTCCAGGTAATTTTTCTGCTTTTGATACATCAATTTTTGTTACATAAGCACTTGCATGAGGTGATCCTAAAACTTTTAAAAAACAAGCATCTGAGGCTACAAAATCTTCAACAAAAGCTTTTTCTCCTTTTACAAGCTTTGGAGAATCAATTTTACAAACAGATTTTCCTATTACTCTCATCTCTTTTTCAGAATTTGCTCTCTCTATTTTTTCTCCAGCTAAAAGTTTTTTATAAATATCAATTACATCATACATCTGCTCATAACCTGTACATCGACATAAAATTGATGATAATGCATCTGAAATATCTTCCCTTGTCGGTTTCTCAACATTATCTAAAAGTATTTTTAGTGCAAGATAAATTGATGGAGAACAGTATCCACATTGAATAACTCCTGCTAAAATCATTGCTTCTTGAAGTGTATCTATTTTCTTTTTATCAGAAAAAAATTCTACAGTATATATCTCTCTTCCTTCAATTTGTCCAACCAATAATAGACATGAATTAACAGTTTGTCCATCTAATATTATATTGCATAAACCACAGTTTCCATCTCCATCACATCCTTCTCTTATTGAAAGAATTCCTTGATTTCTCAAAAATACCTTTGCTGATTGACATTTATCTCCAAAAAACTCTTTTTCTACACCATTTAATTTAAATTTTATTTTATCCATCTTTTATCTATATGATAAATGTTGAAAATATTTACCATACATCCTCCTTTCAATTTTTTCTAAGCAATTTCAAAACATTCAGCTACTAACTCTCCAGCTAAATAAGCTTTAAACTCTTTTGAACCACGAAAATCTGTTAATGGTTCTACATGATTTCTAATTAGGTGTATCAACAATTGTTTTTCTAATATCGTTCCTTCTAACTCTTTTTCTATATCTTTTAATCTTATAACTGTTGAAGCTACGCCACCTACGGCTATTCTTATATCCTTTATTTTTTCTTGATCTTTATTATAAGTAACAGCTGCTCCAATTAATGATAAATCATCAGAAGTTCTTGAATGAGCTCTTACTCCGTAAAGTTTTTCAAGCTTCTTCTCTTCAATTATTATTTTTTCAATAAATCGCTCATCTTTTCTTAGTATATACTCTTCAACTAAAACCAACTTTTCTTCTTCATAAACTTTAACCATTGCTTCTAAAACAATTAAAGTTGGAATAAGGTCTCCTACCGTTTTTCCACCTACAATATTTCCACCAATTGTAGCCATATTTCTTATATTTCTATTTTCCATTAACATCGCTGCTTTTTTTAGTTGTTCAGGTATAATCTTACTACTTATTAATTTTTGAAATGTTACACATGCTCCAATTTCTAAGTTTCCTTTTTCATTTTTCTTTATTTTATCTAAACTTAATTTTCTAAGATCTATATATACTTCATATTTTTTTTTATTAAATAAAAGATTTAATATTGTTCCACCTGCAAGATATTTTCCAGTTTCTTTATGTTGATTTTTTAATGAAATGGCTTCTTCAATTGTCTCTGGTATAAAATATTTTTTTATCATTTTTCCTCCATATATTTATAAAATAAGTTTAAAGAGATTAATCCCTTTAAACTTATTTTTTAATTTTCTAGTATCTTATAATATCTAAAACATTTTTAGGACATTGAGAGGTACATACACCACATCCAAAACAAAGTTCTTTATTAAATATAGGTTTTTTATCTTCTAATTTTATCGCATGATAAGGACAAACTTTAATACAAATTCCACAGCCTATACATCCATCTTTTAATTCTGGAATATTAGTTTCATAATTTGCTTTTACTCTCTCTTTTGTCTTTTTAATAGTTAAACCTTTTATTTGATCTAAATTCTCATACCCATGAGAATCCATCCACTCATTTAACTCTTTTACTATTCTTCCATAAGCTTTTGGTCCCTCTATAATTCCTTGAGTACAAACCTGAACTGCTGATGCTCCTGCCATAAATGCTTCAACAACATCTTTTCCTGTTGAAATACCACCAACTGCAAATACTGGTATATTTTTTACTCCTTTTGCAAGCTCAAATACATGTCTTAGCATAATTGGCTTTATTGCAGGTCCAGATAGCCATCCATATCCTGTATTAGAACCCATATATGGCATACCTGTTTCTATATCTATTGATAGACATGGTCCATAAGAATTCATCGCTACTAACCCATCTGCTCCATGTTCTTCTAAAATTCTAGCTGTTTCTGAAATATCTGGAATACCTGGTGAAATTTTCATAAATACAGGTTTTTTAGTATGTTTTTTTGCTGCTGCTAAAGTTTCCAACATTGGCGTAATATCTCTTCCTACATAATGAGCAGAGATTTCATATGCATCTGCAAATTTATCTACCAACGGTACTACTTTTTCAATATCAGCTGCTACATAACCCATTCCAATTATTAAAGGTTCATCTTTAAATTTACATTTTTTGTACTCTTTTTCTACCCAATACTCAACTGAATGTTCTGACCATAGTTCTGTATTTAAAAAATATTTTCCTTTAAAATCCTGCATACATGGTTTTGGTACTTTTGCTGGTTCTGATGAAACAGTTTTTGCCACTACTCCTGCTGCTCCATTTTCTACTGCTTCTCTACATATATCAGCATCTTTTGATGTTGGTCCTGCCCCTACTATAACTGGATTTGCATATTTTAATCCTGCTAATGTTACTCTTAAATCTGCCATTCTTATCCTCCGTAATCTTTTAATTAAAATTTGGTTTATCCAATTTATTTCCTGATACATATCTCTCCACTATATTTCTATCATCACCTACATAGATATATCTTTCTACTCTCTCCATCACATCTCTTGGGTTTATATCGGCTATATTAGAGTCATCTATAATCAAAGCATCAAATTCGTTTCCTTTTTCAAAAGAACCTATATTATCTCCAAAGAATTGTCCTCCTCCTTTAGTAGCTATATAAAACCATTCAGAAGTAGATAATGGCTTATTACTATCATCTAAATAAACCCATCTTAACTTTGCAACTTGTGAAGCGCTTACAATTGCTTTGGCTATAGATACATCATGTCCTCCTGATATATCAGATGCTAATCCTACCGGTATTCCCATATCAACTAATTTTCTTATTGGAGCTATTCCTGATGATAAATTGTTATTTGAATGTGGTGAATGAGCTACCATTATTTTTTTCTCTTTCATTAATTCTAGTTCTTCTTTGGTATTCCAAATGCAGTGAGCTTGAATAGTTGGTTGATCACCAAATAATCCATGAGTATTATATACATCTGCATAATGTTTTGCTGTTGGTTCTAATTCTGATACCCAAGCAATTTCTCCTTTATTTTCAGATAAATGAGATTGGATTTTAACATTAAACTCTTTAGCCATAGCTCCTAATCCTGATAATAATTCTGGTGTACACGTTGGTACAAATCTTGGAGTTATAATTGGTTTAACCCTCTCATATCTATCTTTTGTATTTTCTAACCATTTTCTAGTTTCATTTAAAGACTCTTGTGTTGTTTCATGATAAAATTCTGGTGCATTTCTATCCATATTAACTTTTCCTACCATAGCCCCTAATCCTGATTTATCTAACATCTCCATTAAAAGCTCCGTAGCTTCTCTATGGATTGTTCCAAATAAAACTGATCTAGTAGTTCCTTGTCTCCATAATTCTGTTATTACTTTTTCATATGCTTTTTTAGCATATTTTATATTTTCATATTTAGCTTCTTCTGGAAAAGTGTATGTTTCTAACCAAGGAAGTAATTCTTTATCTAATCCCAAACCTCTATTTGTAAATTGTGGTGCATGAAAGTGAGTATCTATAAATCCAGGTATTATTAATTTTCCACTATGATCAATTAATTCAGCCATATTATGTTCCTTTGGAACTTCTTTATAAACTCCTAATACTTGACCATTTTTTACTGCAATATATCCATTTTCAATAATTTCATGTCTCCCAAATTCTGGTGTGTGATATATATCTCCTTTAAATAACTTTAACACTTCTCTCATCCTCCCTTGTATTAACTAAATAAACATAATTTTTACTACAAACAGAATTGCCAAAATAGCCATTACCTTCGTCACATCTTTAAATTTTCCAGTTAAAACTTTTAAAGCCACATATGATAAAATTCCAATAACAATTCCATCTGCTATACTATATGTTAATGGCATTAAAATAATTGTTAAAAATGCTGGTATTCCCTCTGTTATATCATCAAAATTTATCGCTTTTATAGCAGTTACCATTAAAAGTCCTACTATAATTAATACAGGTGCTGTAGCTGATGCTGGTATCATAATAAATAATGGTGATAGAAATAATGCTATTACAAAAAGTATTGATGTTGTTAATGCTGTTAATCCTGTTTTTCCACCTTCTGCTATTCCTGAAGCTGATTCAACAAATGTTCCAACAAGAGATGTTCCTAAAAATCCTGCCATTATAGTCCCAATAGAGTCACAAAGACAAGCTTTTGTTACTCCTGGTAGGTTGTCATTTTCATCTAATAAATTTGCCTTTCCTCCAAGTCCTATAAGAGTTCCAACAGTATCAAATATTGCAACAAAAAGAAATGTAAATACTACTAAAGCCATGTTTGGTGTCAAAATTTCATCCATTCCTACAAATTGAAAAACCGTAGATTTCAAATCTGGAATTACTTGCCAACTTGTTGGTAATTTTGTTACACCCATAAAAAATCCTATTATAGCAGTTCCAATTATTCCCCAAAACATGGAACCTTTTATATTTTTATACATTAATGATCCTGTTAAAAAAACTCCAACAAGTGTTAATACTGCTCTTGGTTCCTTTAGGTTTCCTAGAGTTACAACAGTTCCTTGTCCTGCTACAACTATTCCACCACTTACAAGACCTATTAAAGCTATAAACAATCCAATTCCTGCAATCATTGCCATTTTAATATTAAATGGAATTACATCAAACAATTTTTCTCTCACTCTTGTTACAGTTAATATTAGTAAACAAACTCCAGATATTGCAACTGCTGTTAAAGCATACTGCCAACTATGTCCTTGACCTAAAACAACTGAAAATACAAAGAATGCATTCATACCTAAAGATGGTCCTAATCCAAATGGAAAATTAAATAATGCAGCTAAAGATGTTGCTATTGCTGATGATAATGCTGTCGCTGCAAATGCTCCTGAAAATGGTATTCCAGTTTTTGAAAGTGTTCCTGGTATAACTGCCAAAATATAAGCCATTGTCATAAATGTTGTTAACCCTGCAAATAATTCTGTCTTTACATCAGATCCCCTTTCACTAATTTTAAAGTATCGATCTAATTTTGATTTACTTCCTAACCCCTCATCTCTTACTAATTCTAAATCTTCTTCCATAACAACCCTCCTATATTTATTTTTTATTTTTCTACACTTTTCCACATTTGTTTCGAAATTGTTCTAGCTTTCTCTAAGATTGATTTCTCATCTACATTAATAAGCTTTCTTTTTTTCATAAGAATTTTTCCATTACAAATAGTAGTAGTAGCTCCTCTTCCTGAAATTCCAAATATTATGTGACTATTATAGTTATTTTCATTAAGCTCAGTATGAGGTATATAGTCAAATATTGCTATGTCTGCCTTTGCTCCCTTTTTTAAAATCCCCGTATTACATCCAAATTGTTTTTTTATTATTTCTCGATTGTTTCTAAAAAGCATTAAAGGAGCTTCTTTCCATCCTACTGTTGGATCCTTTAATTCATGCTTATGTAAAATATTAGCTACTTTTAGAGATTCAATCATATCTGCTGTATACCCATCTGTTCCAAGACCTACAATTAATCCTTCTTCTAACATTTTTATTGCTGGAGAACAACCGACTGCATTCCCCATATTTGATTCTGGATTATGGATAATATTACATCCTGAATTTTTTAAAATATCTAATTCATAATCATTAATATGTATACAATGAACTGCTATTGTATTTTCTTTAAATATTCCATATTCATTAAGTCTTTCCACAACTCTTTTCCCATATTTTTCTTGAGCGTCATTTAAATCTGTTATTCCTTCAGCAACATGAATATGATATCCAACATCTATATTTTCCATAGCCTTCTTACATTTTTCTAAAGTTTCGTTTGATACTGTAAAAGAAGCATGAATTCCAAACATTCCCTTTATCATATCTGAATTTTTTCTATCAACATATTTTATAAACTCTATATTTTCTCTTAATCCCTCTTCTGCTTTCTCAATTCCATCCCTATCAGAAACTTCATAACATAAAGAAGTTCTTATTCCTAAATGATCTGCAACTTTAGCAATTCTCTCTAGACTTCCCGTTATTGCCATCGGTGAAGCATGATGATCTATTACCGTTGTTACTCCATTTTTTATACTTTCCATATATGTTGCATATGCCGAATATTCAATATCATCTAGAGATAAACTTTTATCTACTTTCCACCAAAGATTTTTAAGAATTTCATCAAAATTTCTTGTACTTCCCTTTATGTCCATTCCTCTTGCAAAGCTTGAATATATATGCATATGAGTATTTATGAGACCTGGCATTATTATTCCATCATCTGCATCTATAATTTCAGCTTCATTATACTTCTTTCTTAAATCACTAAAATTTCCAACTTCTATTATTTCATCTTCTTTTATTACTACAGCTCCATTTTCTATATATGGATTTTTATCATCTTGAGTTATAACTCTTCCATTTCCAACAATATACATAGTTACCTCCTCTTATTTTCTTCTAATAACCTTTCCTGGTGATACTTTTTTAAAAATACCATCATCTATAATTGGAGTTCCATTTACAATAACATATTGTATTCCTTCTGGAAATTGAGCTGGATTTATATAGTCACCTTTATCTATTATTGTTTTAGGATTAAAAATTGTTATATCAGCAAACATTCCAGGTTTTAACTCTCCTCTTTCAGAAATTCCTATTGCTTCTGCTGCTTTTTTAGTCATCTTATAAATTGCCTCTTGGAGCTTTAAAACTTGTTTTTCTCTCACATATCTTCCTAAAACTCTTGGAAATGCTCCATATGCTCTTGGATGAGGCTTTCCTTTAGCTAAAAGAGCGTCTGTACAGACATTTTGTTCAGGTCTTTTTAAAAACTTTATAATATGTTCTTCAAGTCCATAAAAATCAACCATTCCAACTGCATTTTCTTCCTCTAAAAGTAAATCAAATGTAGCATTGTATTGGTCTTTTTTTCTTATTTCTCCCACTTCAATTAAATTTTTTCCAACTAAATCTTGGTTTTTCTTGCTAACAACTGAAGTTATAAATATTTGATCAAATCCAGCAAATTCAATAAAGTTATCCCAACCTGGAATTCCATTTTCAATGTCAAATTTCATTTTTTTTCTGTCTTCTTCATTTTTTAATCTTTCCATCAATTTATCAGTTCCTCCTGCATGTGCCCAAGGTGGAAGAACTACTCCTAACATAGTAGATCCAGCAGCATAAGGATACTGATCATAACTAATTTTTACGCCTTCTTTTTCGCCTTTTTCCAAAAGGTTTACAACTTCATCAATATATTTCCAATTTTGTTTTCCACAAACTTTAAAATGAGAAAAATGTACTTTTACTCCAGATTCTTTTCCGATTCTTATAACCTCTTCCATCGATTCAAGTATTGTTCCCGCCTCTGATCTTTGATGTATAACTAATTCTCCATTAAACTCCGCTACAACTTTGCACATTTCTATTAACTCTTTTGTTTCTGAATAAGTGCAAGGAATATAGATTAAACCTGTTGATAAGCCAAAAGCTCCTGCTTCCATTTCTCGTCGAGTTATTTCACACATTTTTTTAATTTCTTCTTCTGTAGCTGCTCTTCCTTCTAACCCCATAGCTTCCATACGTATATTTCCATGAGGAACAAGATATGCATAATTAAGACTAACTTTACTTTTCTCCATCTGTTTTAAATATCCGTCAGTTGTTTCATATGTCCAATTAATGCTTTCTGAAGTTCCATCTAAACCAGCTAGATTTTTTTTCCAAGAAGATATAAACTCTTTAGGTAAAGGTGCCATAGAAATTCCATCTTGTCCTAAAATCTCTGTAGTTATTCCTTGTCTAGCCTTTACTTCATTGTAAGGACTTTCTAAAATTACTAAATCAGAGTGAGAATGCGTATCTATAAACCCTGGAGCTACAACAAGATCTTTAGCATCAATTATTCTATCTATATCTTTACAATCAATACTTTTTTCAATAGCCACTATTTTCTCTTTCTCTATGAGAATATCACCAATATATGGTTGATCTCCACTACCATCTACTATGAGACCATTTTTTATTAAAGTTTTCATTGTATTTTCTCCTTAATTTTATTTATCATAAATTGACTTTAAAATTCCATAGTACCCTTTTATACCTTTAAATAATTGATCTAATTCTATATACTCATCGATTGTATGAGCTAAATTTTCTTTAGATGGCCCAAATCCTATTGTTTTTATTTTTGCTTCTCCTGCATAGTGAGATCCATTTGTACAAAACGAATATTGTGTAATTTCAGGCTCAATTCCGACATCTTTTAATCCTCTATATGCTTTTTGTACAAATTCATCATCTTCACTATATAGCCAACCTGGAAAAAATCTTTCTCCTTCTATTATCTCTCCTGTATAACAAGTTTCTTTTCCTATTGCAAAGGAAACTTTAGCTTTTAACTCAGAATCTTCTTTCATTAATTTATTTAAAACAGCCTCTATTGGAGCTAGAACTTCCTCCTTAGTCTCCCCTACTAGTAATCTTCTATCATAAGTTGCTCTACAATAATCAGGAACTACAGAAGCTCCAGGATATGGTGAAGATTTTATATCTGTTAATTCTAAAATCCCTTTTCCTAATTCCGTTTCTGGAGGAACTATTTTTCTAATCTCTTCAATTATTTTACTCATTTTATATACCGCATTAATTCCTTTATCTGGATTTGCTGAATGAGCAGGTTTTCCAAATGTCTCTAATACTATTTCTCCTCGTCCTCTTTGGCCAATTTTTAGATTCAATTCCGATGATTCACCAATAACTACATAATCAGGTTTTACATATTTTGATATTTCTCTAGCTGCAATTCCTTCGAAAATTTCTTCATGTACAACTCCAGCTACATAAATTTCTCCTGCAAAATCTTTTTTACAATCCTCTGCAAAATAAGCACTTGCAACCATAAAAGCAGCTGTTTGTCCCTTCATATCTGAAGTTCCTCTTCCATAAAGCTTTCCATCAGAGATTGTTCCACCATATGGATCATACTTCCATTTTTCTCTTCCTTGAACTGGAACAGTATCAATGTGTCCATCAAACAAAATCTTTTTTCCTGGTTTATTTCCTTTTATACATCCAATAACATTTCCAAATTTATCAATATGTACTGAATCATATCCCATATCTAACAAATTTTTCCTTATAACCTCTACAACTCCTGACTCTTTTCCTGAATTAGATGGTTGTTGAATCATTTCTTGAAGAAATTTTATTACAAACTCTTCCCTTTTTTTTGTTAGTATAGTTTTTGTATGTAACATTTTTACCTCCTTACTACTTTTTTATTCTTAATTTTAATAAAATATTTAATCTCTTAAGTATCCACCCTTCCAAACTATTTCTCTATATTTATTAGGATCTGTATCTCCTTCTGTTGAAAAAACAAGAACTATTGAATTTTCATCTAACTCTAAATTATTTTTTAAATCCTGGTATTGGGGATTTGTCATAATTTCATAAACAAGCCCTGTTGTAACTGCACCTGACTCTCCTGAAATAACTCTTTGATCTCCTTTCAGTGGATTTCCTAAAATTCTCATTCCTTCTGCAGCTACCCAGTCTGGACACGAAATAAATGTATCAGAATATGTTTTTAAAATTTCCCAAGATATAATATTTGCTTCTCCACAAGCTAGTCCGGCCATTATTGTTTGCATATCTCCACCAACGCTATATGTTTCCCCATCTCCTATTACTGATGATTTATATAAACAATCTGCTAAGTTTGCTTCTACTACTATAGTTTTTACATCTAATCCAAAACTATTAACAACCACCCCTTGAACTGCACCGGCTAAAGATCCTACGCCAGCTTGTACAAAAACATGAGTAGGTTTATTTATTCCATCTTTTTTTAGTTGTTCTATTGCTTCTAAAGTCATTGTTCCATACCCTTGCATTATCCATGTAGGAATCTCCTCATATCCTTCCCATGCTGTATCCTGAATTATAACTCCATTACTATTTTTAGCATTTTTTGCTGCAAGCCTTACTGCATCATCATAATTCATATCTGTTATCGAAGCTTCTGCTCCCTCATTTTTAATTGCTTGTAATCTAAATTCAGAAGATCCTTTAGGCATATATACAACTGATTTTTGTCCAAGTCTATTTGCTGTCCAAGCAACTCCTCTTCCATGATTTCCATCTGTTGCTGTATAGAAAGTTATTTCTCCTAACTTTTCTTTTGCTTCTTTACTTATAAAATCTTCATATTTTAGTTCGGATATATCTTTTTCTAATTTTTGAGCTATATATTTTCCCATAGAATATGATCCACCTAAAACTTTAAATGCATTAAGTCCAAATCTATAAGATTCATCTTTTAGATAAAAACTTTTAATACCTATTTTTTGAGCAAAGTTTTCTAATTTTACAAGTGGAGTTACTTCATACTCTGGAAAACTTTTATGAAATTCTTTTGCTTTTTTTACTTCTTTTAAAGACAAAATCTGTTCACAATTTTCTATTTTTGATTTTGGCAAATTATTTTTTTGCCATTTAATTTTTTTATCCATAATTCCTCCATATCAATATTTGCTTCTTTTTAATCTGTTAACACTTTTATACTATATACGTTTCAATTCTCAAATGTTTTTTTTCAGGTTTTTAAGTTCTTTTTTCGAATCTTAAACAATAAAAAAAAAGGTATATATATACCTTTTTTTCATTTTGATATTTTTTTATTTTTTTAGAAATTCTCATTTTATGGGTATTTTCAATTTAAATTAAACTTTTTTTATCAATTTGATATTTTTCTATCTTTCTATACAAAGTTGCTACTCCAATTCCTAATTTTTTCGCTATAATTTGTTTAGCATCAGTATCAGTACCAAATTGTGATAAGGCAGCTATAATCTCTTCTTTTTCAACTTCAGCTATTTTTCTTATTTTTCTAAATTTCATATCTTTTGTTATATGTAACTCTTTTATTCTTTCAGGAATATTTTCAATACCAATTTCATTATCATTTGGTGTTAATTCCACTATAACTTTTAAAGCATTATCTAACTCTTTCCAATTTCCTTTCCACTCACTTTCTATTAAAAGTTTTTTAGCTTTTTCATTTATTCCATCTATTTTTTTATTTTGAATCTTAGAATGTTTTTCTATTAGATATTCTACAATTTCATCCATATCATCTTTTCTATATTTTAATCCAGGCATCTCTATCTTTACAGAATCAATTGCATAAAATAAATTTTCTATAAATTTATTTTGTTTTACTTTTTCTAATAAATCAATTCTTGTTGAAACTATGATTCTCACATCTGATATAATCTGTTTCTCACTATTTTCTGGTATAATCATAGATGTTCTTAAATAGTAAAGTAATTTTTTTTGTATATGAATTGGCATATATTCAATTTCCTCTATAAATAATGTTCCACCATCTAAATTTTCTAAAAGTCCAATTTTTAAATTTTTATTAAAGTCATTTCCAAAAATTTTTTCCTCTAAATGTTCTTCATCCTCATCCCTACAATTTATTGAAACATATTTTTTATTTTTTCTTTCTGAAAGATTATGTATTAATTTCCCTATAATTTCCTCGTCCGAACCTACTTCACCTTTTATCATAACTGGAATTTTTGAATTTGAAACCATTTTTATTTTCCGATTTAATTCTAATATAGCTTTAGATTTTCCTATTAGTAGCTGATCAAAATTATCTTCAAAAACAAATTTATTTGATTTTTTAAAAATAATAAAACTTCTTTTATTTTCAAAAGATTTTATTTCTGCTTTAACTTCTAGCGAAATATTTCCAATAGATAGCACATAATTATTGTCTTCTTTAAAATTTATTATTATTTTTTTTCCTCTAAGTTCTTTAAACATACTAAAATATAAATTTGCACTTCTATTATAATCAATAACTTGTCCATTTTCATTTAATATAAAAACAGCTTTTTTCATTTTTAAAAAAATTTCATGATATAACTCTGAATAATTTTCTATAAAAAAATTATCTGTTATTTGTCTAGAAATCTTTTTCAGAATATCTGTATATAAAGTTATTTTTTCTAAAATTTCATCTCTTTTAGAAAGAGAAAAACTAAAAATTGATATAGCTCCTAATGTTTGTTCTTTATATATAAGCGGTGTAGCTAATATAATTTTTTTTAAACAACGATTATTAAAACAAACTTTACATTCTTTATTATTTTTTGGACTTTCTATTAAAATAGTTTTTTTTTCACTTATTACTTTTTCATATAAACACTCATCTGAAATTTCCCCTATTCGTTCTTTATAAACTCCAGTAGAAAATACTCTTACTTTATCTGTATTGACCACTTCAATTTCTATTGCATTTATCTCTGACAAAGCTACTAAAAATTCTTGTAAATTAGAATTCATACTCTCCCCCTAACAATTACATATTTATTATAAATTTTATAAATAATTTTTTTATTTTTATATAATTATATATATGATTATACAATATTATGAATTTATTTTCTATATAAACACTAATTATATGCAATAATTGAAATTTTAGACAATTAATTTGTGAAAATTTCACAATAAAATAAAAATATACAAAATAAAAAAAACAGTTCTTAAAAAACTGTTTTTTGTTTTGTATAATCCTCTCTTATTATTTTTAGTGTTTTCTTCTGCTTTCTATAACAGCTCCGTAGCATTTTAAATACTCTAATTCTTCGTCAGATATAATAATATCTGAATATCTTTTTTTATCACTATTATCAGATACAAGCCTTACTTCATTTTTATTAATTTTAAGTCGTTTTATATATGTTTGGTCATGATAACTAAACACACAAACTTTTCCTTCTACCATTCTCATTTGCTTTTGAACTGGATTAATTATAACTAAATCTCCATCTGATAAAGTTGGAAACATCGAATCTCCACTAACTTCAACTAAAAAAGCATCTTTAGGTAACTCTGTGGTTGAAATAGAAGCTAGCACCTCCATTCGTGTATTATCCTCAAAATTTATATGCCCTAATCCTGCTGCTGCTTTTCCTAATACTGGTAAAGATATTATCTCTGCCATTTGCTTATTTTTTTTCTCTTCATTATTTTCTTCTAATCTTCTTTTTATCAAGTCTGGAGTTCTATCATAAGCAACTATATATCTAATTTCATCTGCTTCTTTATCTGTTTTTATAAATTTTTCAATAAATCTTTCTACAAAATCATCCTTAGGAATTCTAATTCCTTTTCTGTAGTGGCCTACTACAGATAGAGAAGAATCTGTTTGCTTTGCTATATATTCTAATGTATAATTATTTTTCATCATCATTTTTTCTAAATAATTACCAAATTTAGTCTTCACATTATCCTCCCTTCTTATTTTTAATTTATTATACTATTTTTCTACAAAAATGTAAAAAAATATTTGATTTTTTTTCTACATTAAAGTATAATTCTAATAGATGAATTTTAAATTTTTTTATTTTTTTCTTATACATTTATGTAGAAAAATTGAGGAGGAGTATTAATGAGATTTAAAAGGGTTTCTAATCACTTTTGGAGAGTTGAATCTAATGGAGTTTTTATTGTTGGAACTTGGGAGCAGTGTCAAAAAGAACTGCTTAATTTATGTTTAGATAAATGTCTTTTAAAAAATTAATTTCTCTTTTTTATAGAGATTAAATGAATTTTGTTATATAATATACAATAAGTGAAATTTAATCTTGGAGGTTTTTATGATTTTTGGTAAAAAAATTAAAATAAATTTTGAAAATATAGATAACGGTATAAAATTAACAATTATAAACTTTCCTAAAAATATATCAATAACTACTTTAGATTTTGGAAAAGATTTAGCTAAAAGAACTATGGAGGGTTACTCTCCTAATCCTAAAGAAGAAATTGATGTAATTTCTGGAATTATAGATGAAAAAACTAATGGAGATGATATTGTATTTATCTATACCGATGGTGATTTACCTTCTGCTATGATTTTAGTTGGTACCTTATGTAAGAAACTTATATTAGAAGTTCCTACAGTAACTCCTCTTGAAATCGGAGGAATATTCCATGGTGAAAAAAATGAAGCCTATATAAGAGTAGCTATACAAAAAATGATTATTACTAATGACGCTTTAGGTAGTTCAGTAGAAATAAATTTACCTCTAGATACTGATATGAATAAATTTAAAGGTATTTTTTCTGAAATAGCATTTTCTTTAATTCCTGAAGTTCAAAGTATACAGTTTGGATTTGGTACTGCTATTTCTAAGAAAGCAAACTCAAATTTAAGTGCACAACCAAAAAGAGTTGAAGTCTCTTTAGCTCCTCACATAGATAGTAAAATACCAGCTTTAGCTTTAGTTTATGACATTATTTTTCAAAGTATTGCAGTCTTCTCATTATTGAATAGTTAGATATTTTGGGTAGTATTAACTATATTTTACTACCCTTTTTTATTTTTTTGTTTTTATAAATTCATTTTATAAATATAGACTATTCATTTTTTCTATATTTATTTTTTCTGTTTTTTTAATATTAATTTCACAAATTTTTGAACAAAAAAATTTTTTTATTAAAATAATTACTTTATACTTCCCCTTATTTTTCAGGGCTTTCAATTAAAATAAAAAAATTTATATAATTAAAAAATCAGAAACTAATTTCACATTGAAACAATATATTTTACTTTGTTCATATATAAAAAGTATTATAATTATATATAAAGTTTAGTAATAGTACTTTCAGGAGGTAAAAAATGCAAGAATTACTAAAAGAATTAGTTGAAAAACACAGAAAAACAACTGAATTAGGGAAAGTCGCAAGTTATATCCCTGAATTGGAAAAAACAAACCCCAGAAATCTTGGAATATATATTTTAGATAATGAGGGAAATGAATATTTTGCTGGAGATTATGATAATAAATTTACAGTTCAAAGTATTTCTAAAGTAGTCGCTCTTATGTTGGCTATCTTAGACAATGGAGAAGAATATGTATTTTCTAAGGTTGGAATGGATCCAAGTGGTGATCCTTTTAACTCTATTAGAAAATTAGAAACATCTAGTAGAAGAAAACCTTATAATCCTATGATTAATGCTGGAGCTATCGTTGTATCTTCAATGATTAAAGGTAATGATGCAAAAGATAAGTTCAATCGGCTTCTTGAATTTTTTAAAAAGATAACAGAAGATCCCTCACTTGAATTAAACCCTAAAGTTTACTTAAGCGAATCTGAAACGGGAAATAAAAATAGAGCTATGGGATATTATCTAAAATCTGAAGGAATTATTATGGGAAATGTAGAGGAAGCTTTAGAAGTTTATTTTAAACAATGTTCTATTGATGTAACTGCTAAAACTATTGCCAAACTTGGTTTATTCCTAGCTAATGAAGGACAAACTAGTACTGGTGAACAAATCGTTTCCAATAGAGTTAGCCGAATTGTAAAAACACTTATGGTTACATGTGGAATGTATGATAATTCTGGTGAATTTGCTGTAAGAGTTGGTTTACCATCAAAAAGTGGAGTCGGGGGTGGAATTGTTTCTGTTGTTCCACACAAAATGGGAATTGGTATTTACTCACCTGCTCTTGATCAAAAAGGAAATCCTATAGCTGGAGTATGTCTTTTAGAAGACCTATGCAACGAACTTAAATGTAGAATATTTTAAACACACACACACAATTTATTATATGTTATATAGGAGGAACAATGAATATTATCAACACACTTAACAACATTTTATGGTCTTATGTTTTAATCGCAGTTCTTATTATTTCAGGATTATATTTTACTTTTAAACTAAAGTTTGCAAATATAACTGAAATTAAAGAAATGTTCAAAGTAATGCTTGAAAAAGGAAATGGAAAAGGAGTTTCACCATTCCAAGCATTCTGTATTAGTGCTGGTTCTAAAGTTGGAACTGGTAGTTTAGCAGGAGTTGCTCTTGCTATATCTGTTGGTGGACCTGGATCTATATTTTGGATGTGGATTTTAGCTTTAGTAGCTGGTAGTTTGAGTTTAGTCGAAAACACTTTAGCTCAAATTTATAAGAAAAAAGAGGATGGAATCTTTGTTGGTGGACCAGCTTACTATATGGAATTAGGTATGAATAAAAAATATCTTGGTGTAGCTTTCTCTATCTTAATTACAGTAACTTATGGTTTTATTTTTAATGCTGTTCAAGCTAATACAATTACAGTAGCTTTCCAACATGCTTATGGTATAAATCAATTTTATGGAGCTATTATTTTAACTGTATTAACAGCTATAATTATTTTAGGAGGAGCTCATAGAATTGCAAAAGTTTCAGAGATTATTGTTCCAATTATGGGTGTATTTTATTTAGTAGTTGCTATTTTTATAGTTTTAAAAAATATATCAGCTCTTCCTGGAGTACTTTCATTGATTATGACAAACGCTTTTGATCCTGCTGCTGCTGGTGGAGGTGCTCTTGGAGTTATTGTTATGGAAGGTATTAAAAGAGGTCTTTTCTCAAACGAAGCTGGTATGGGTTCAACTCCAAACGCTGGAGCTAGTGCTTCTACAGATCATCCTTTCAAACAGGGATTAGTTCAAACTTTAGGGGTTTATGTTACTACATTAGCTATTTGTTCTGCTACAGCTTTTATCATTCTTTTCTCTGGAGTATTAGGAACTACTACTCATAAAGGAATTGAATTAACTCAAACTGCTATGATACATGAACTTGGAATTTTTGGTAGAATTTTCTTGATGGCTTGTATATTTTTATTTGCTTTTTCATCAGTTATTGGAAATTACTTCTACGGAATCGTTAATATAGCCTATACTGAAAAAAAGTGGTTAGAAAACCCATTTAAAGTTGTTGCTCTTGCTATGGTTTTCTGGGGTTCTGTCAAAGATGCTCCATCTGTTTGGGCTATGGCTGATTTATTTATGGCATTCATGGCACTTTTCAATATATACGCTATTACTAAACTTAGAGTTCCTGCTATTGAATGTATTCACCACTATTTACAAGAAAGAAAAGCTAAAAGAAATCCTGTTTTTACTAAAAATGTTCTTTCTAACTCTACAGGTGTAGAATGTTGGGATGATAAAGGAGAGGTTTCTCTTTAATTCTAGTTTAAAATAAAATAAAATAAAAAGACCTCTTTTATTAAGAGGTCTTTTTTTATTAATGAATTATTTTTTTACCATTTTCTTCTGGCTCTTTTCCAGATAAATGAATTATTTTATTTACTGCTAATTCTGCATATTTATCTAATATTGCAGGTAAATCAGAATTCTCAATTAGCCCTATATATGTAGGGTCCTCTTTGATTTTAGGAGCTACTCTATATTTTTTATCACCAATCATTTCTATTTCAAAATCACCATTAAATTCACCATAAATAGGATCTAAATTAGGTTCAATTTCTTTTACCATATCAGCCACTATCATTGAAAATATTTTCTTAACATCTTCAGTTCCTTGGGCCTTAGACATTCTTACCTTATAGTCTCCCCAATATTTATTTTCTACCTCTGAAAATGATTTTTTGTATGCCATTTTTTTACCTCCTCAACTCTTGTTTTTACAGGTTTATATTTTTATCTACGCTAACATATTAACTCTTCCTTTTTTCTTTTATTTTTTTATATATAAATACAAAGTATCCCAAAAATAAAAAACCTGCACTCCAATTTATGATTAAAATTCCTATCCAAATCCCCTGAATACCTTGAAAAAATTTTATTAATATAGGAAAACATAATATAGGCATTAAGAACTGTCTATATATTCCAATTAAAACTGAAAATTTAGGATATTTTAAGCCTCTCAAAACAGCATCACATATATTTATTAAAATATATGAATTAAAAGTAAATTTCTCTATTGAAAAATAATTTATCCCATATTCTATAACTTCTAAATCCTTAGTAAATATACTAAATAAATAAGGTAATAAATAGCTTATACTTAGCATTCCAATAGTCATTATTATAATCCCATAAAGCATTGTTTTAATAAAAATCTCTCTTATTCTATCAAATTTTTTTGCCCCAAAATTTTGACCAGTTATACTCAAAGCGGCACTATTTAAACCAATCGCTGGCAATAATATTAATTGCTCTATACGAGTTGATATTCCATATGATGCAATAGCTGAGCTCCCACCTACTTTTTGTATATAATGATTTATCACAAAAACTCCTACAGCTATCGTCATCATATTAAAACTTGCTGGTAATCCTTGATTTAAAATGTCTTTAATATTTTTTACACTTGGAGTTTTTATGTTATAATTTTGTTTTGAAATTAAGGGAGATTTTTTTACCTTAAAATATAAATAGATACTTCCTACTAACTGTATTAATACTGTAGCTATTGCTACACCATCTGTTGTTGTTTTTAAAATAAATATAAAAAACGGATCCAATATTACATTAGCTACAAATCCTACAATTAAAAAATTTCTATAAATTTTTGTATTACCTTGAGCCACTAAGATTCCATTAAATATAGAATTTAAACAAAAGAACACAGCTCCTATAAATATCCATTTTGTATATTCCATTCCTAATAACAACTCTTTTTCTCCAGCTCCCATCAATAAAAAAAGTTGTCTATTAAATTTAAGACCTACTATACTAATAAAGAGCCCTGTTAGGATTCCTACTAAGATTCCATCTTTTGCTAATTCTATTCCTTTATCCTTATCTTTTTCACCAATAGCATTTGAAATTAAGGCACTTAATCCCATTCCCATTCCAGAGCCTAAAGAAATCAAAATAAAAAAAACAGGAAAAGATAATGATAAACCAGCTAAAGCTTTAACACTTATAAATCCTGTAAAATACGTATCAGTAATATTGAATAATGTATTAAATAAAAAACCAATACTGGAAGGTATTGCAATTTTCCTTATGCATGTGTTTAAATTTTCATTTACTAAATCCATCTTTACTCCTTTTCTCTTTTTATTTTTCTACTATTTTTCTAGATTTTTCCTTTTATTTTAAAAGATATAAACATTTTTTGAGTAAAATCAAATTATAATAATTTTAAGGAGGTTTTTATGAAAATTATACATGATGAAAAAAATTCAAAGTTTTATATCACTAATAGTGAAAATATAGAAATTGCAGAATTAATATATTCTATTGATGGTGTTAATAAAACTCTTAAATTGAATTCTACTTGGGTAGAAGAAGAATATCGTAATCAAAATTTAGCAACTACTTTAATAGAAAAATTTATAGAATTTGCTAAACTAAATAATTTAAAAATCATTCCTATTTGTTCTTTTGGAAAAACTTATTTTAAAAGATATAATAATAAATACCAAGATATTGTAATTTCAAAATAAATTTATCTTGTTTTTATCAATTTATTTTTTTATAATATTTATATAACGGATAAAATATTTTTTGGAGGATTATTATGGGAATAAAAGTTGTCGTTTCTTTCAGCGGGGGAAAAGATAGTATGTTATCTTTACATAAAGCAATTTCATTAGGTTATGAACCAATTGCTATTATGACAACAATAAATAAAAATAAGGGAGATTCTTGGTTTCATGATATCTCATCCGATCTTTTAAAACAAGTTTCATTAGCTATTAATATACCTTTACTATTAGTCGAGTGTGATGGTGAAAATTATGAAAATACTTTTGAAATAGCTTTAAAAAATATGAAAAATTTAGGAGCCGAGGCATGTATTTTTGGTGATATTGATATTGCTCATCATAGAGAATGGGGAGAAACTAGATGCCAAAATACCAATCTTGAAGCTATTTTCCCTTTATGGCAAGGAAATCGTGAAGCTTTAGTTAAGGAATTTATAGAATTAGGATATAAAGCTATTATTAAAAAAGTTAATTTAAACAATATGAGTGCTGATTTTTTAGGAAAAACTTTAACTCATGAACTTTTAAAAGAAATAGAAAAAACTGGTTCTGATGTTTGTGGAGAAAATGGTGAATATCATACTTTTGTATACGATGGCCCAATTTTTTCTAAAGAGGTTTTATTACAAAATACAAAAAATATTATTAACGAAAACACTCTATTATTGAGTACTTATTAGACTTGTATATATAAAATGAATCGATTATACATATAATAAATAATTAATATACAGCATGAATATGCTGTATATTTTTTTTATATTTGTATATTTTATATACCATGTGTACAATTATTAATATAAAAGTAAGTAAAAAAATCATTTTTTAGGAGGAAAATTATGTTCACACACACATTTAATATGGCAGAAACTTTAGCAATAGCAGTTTGTTTGTTATTAATTGGAAGATGGATTAAAGGAAAAGTATATTTCTTTGAAAAATTCTTTATACCGGCTCCCGTTATTGGAGGAGTTATATTTTCTATTGTTTCTCTAATTGGTTATAATATGCAACTTTTTGTTTTTGATTTTGATGGTTCATTAAAAAATCTTCTAATGGTAGCTTTTTTTACCACAATTGGATTTTTAGCAAGTTTAAAAATGCTAAAAAAGGGTGGTGTTCAAGTTTTTACTTTTTTACTTGTAGCCGTTATACTTGTTGTTATCCAAAACGTTGTTGGTGTTTCTTTAGCAAAAGTATTTAGTTTAAATCCTTTAATTGGAATCGCTGCTGGCTCTGTTCCTCTTACTGGAGGTCACGGAACCTCTGGAGCTTTTGGTCCTGTTCTTGAAGCTGCTGGTGCTACTGGTGCTATGTCTGTTGCAATCGCTTCAGCAACTTTTGGATTAGTTGCTGGATGTCTAATTGGAGGCCCAGTTGGAAAAAGACTTATGGCAAAACATAATTTAAAATCTCCTAGAGAAGTAGAGATGTTTCTTGATGGTAATGAAGACCCTTCTGATACAAAATTACTTTTAAATGAAGATTTATTATTTAGAGCTATTGTTTATATTGTTCTAGCTATGGGAATTGGTGGTTTTATAACACCGTTAGCTAAAAATCTAGGAATTGTTCTTCCTGTATATATCGGTCCCATGATTGTTGCTGCAATTATAAGAAATATCGCTGATGGAGCTAAGATAGAGATTCCATTGAATGCAATTAATGTTGTTGGTAATATTGCATTACAACTTTTCTTAGCTATGGCATTGATGTCTATGAGACTTTGGGAATTAGCTGCACTAGCTATTCCACTTGTAGCGATTCTTTTAGCACAAAAAGTCGTTATGGCTTTATATGCATATTTTGTAACATTTAGAGTTATGGGAAAAGATTATGATGCTGCGGTTATGGCTGTTGGACATTGTGGATTCGGAATGGGAGCTACTCCAAATGCTATGGCTAATATGGAATCTTTTACAGCAGCAAACGGTCCTTCTCCCACAGCATTCTTTGCCCTACCATTAGTTGGATCTCTTTTCATAGATTTTGTTAATGCATCAGTTATAACAGTCTTTGTTAATATGTTTTCTTAATAATAAAAGGAGAGTTTTTCAACTCTCCTTTTACTTATTTTTACTGATTTAATATTATTCTTGTTCCATCAGCCATTTCTAAAATTTGACTTCTTTGATCAGAATATATAACTCTAGCACCTTGTCTTGTGCCCTGATTATATTGTTGATAATTTGGACTTGGATTTCCATAAAAATTTTGAGGTGCCCCTATATTTCCATATTTTCTATTGGCATTCTCTATTACAGCTTGTCTCTCGTATCCTCTACGTATTTGAGTATCTAATCTTCTTAAATCTTGTTGATGTCTATATTCACTTTGGTTGTATTGCGATCCTAGAATTAAGGCAGATCCTGTTACTATAGCAGCCCTTGTTCCTCCATTTAATCCTCCCCACCAACTTGCATAGCTTAGTGAAGATAACAGAAGTAATAACATTAGTATCCCTTTTTTCATTTATATATCACTCCTTAAATTTTGATAATATATTATAAATGGTTTTACAACAAAAAGCAACTTTTGTATATTTTTTACTTATTTTAGTTATATATATATGATATAATTCAATGTATAAAAATTCGATAGTGATGAATCTAATAAAATGATTACAACACCACAGTCTATTTTTAGAACTAATTCATAAAATTGCCATATATGTTGTATGTAATAATTTTTTTCAATTTAAGAAGTTTCTCTTATTTTTTTATACAACATATGTGGATATAAATTATAAGGAGTTTATAATATGGCTATAAAAAAAACTAATGCAATGAGAGAACTCGATAAAGCTAAAATTAAATATGAGATCTTTGAATATGATGTTGATGAAAATTATTTAGGTGCTGTCAGTGTTGCTTTAAAAACTGGAGCTGATATAACTAAGGTTTTCAAAACATTAGCTCTCACAAATGACAAAGATGAACTTTTTATTGTGTGTATTCCTGGAAGTGATGAAGTAGATTTAAAAAAAGTTGCTTCAATTGTTCAATCTAAAAAAGTAGATATGCTTGAACTTAGTAAATTAAAAGAAAAAACAGGTTACATAAGAGGAGGTTGCTCTCCGATTGGAATAAAAAAAAGACATCTGTCATTAATACATGAAAGCTGTCTAAAAAAAGATTTTATATTTATAAGCGGGGGACAAAGAGGACTGCAAATTAAAATTAGTCCTAATGATTTAATTAATTTTCTTAATATGAAAGTTAAAAATCTTATTATTGAATAATTTTTCTGGGAGTGTAATTAATGAATACAACAAATACTATTATTTCTGTACTATCCGATAAAAATATTATTGGGGTTATGTCATCATCAATTTCTATTATGATTTTAGGTTTCTATCTAGGAAAGAGCAATAAACTAAAAAGCTCTTTCTCTATACCGTTAGGAGAAATTATATTAACAATTTCTATTCCAGCTTTGTCTTTTAATGCTTTTATGAAAGATTTTGACAAAGAAACTTTTGTTAACGGGATAAACATATTAATCTGGAGTTTTTTAATTCATCTTTTTTTAATGGCCATTGGTAATATCTTCTACAAAAATTTAGATTTAGAAAAACAGTTAACTTTAAAAATTATGTCTGTTTTTGGTGGAATTACTGTTTTTGGAATCCCAATAGCTCAAGCTTTATATGGCGACCTTGGAGTTATATACTCTTCAATTTTTTCCATACCGTACAGAGTTTTACTTTATTCTTATGGTTTTATTAAAATGTCTAGTATTAAAATGGATAAAAAAAATCTTAAATCTATGTTTTTAAATCCAGTTATTTTAGCAACTTTCATAGGTCTTTTTATTTGGATATTTCAAGAATATCTTCCCCAAGTAAGCATAAGTGGACAAAAATTTCCTATTTTAAGAATTGATAAAACAGCCTTTTGGATATATAAACCTCTGGCTTTTTTAGCAGGTTTATGTTCACCATTAGCATGGTTAGCTGCTGGATTAAAATTATCTGAATTACCTATTAAAGAATCTTTAAAAAATTCTATAGCTTGGCAATTTTCTATTATAAAAACACTTTTAATTCCTTTTCTAGTGTTAGTTATTATTTTAGGAGCTAATTTCTTTGGTATTCTTCAATTATCTAGTGTTAGTTTAGGAGTTATAACTATTATGATGGCTACTCCAACAGCATCTGTTGTTATTGCTTATTCTTTAAAGTATAATAAAGAGCCTTTAATAACATCAAGCTGTTCTCTTTTATCAACTATTTTTAGCTTGATTACAATACCCATTTTAATAGCTTTTTTACAAATTTTTAAATTTTAACTGAGTCAATGACTCAGTTTTTTTATTTTTAATATCATTACTATCAGTGGTAAAATAAATAGATATAGCGAATACGGTATTATTTTTACTGCAGAAATATCCAACATCAAAGCTGGTACAGTAATTGCTATATTCCATGGTATTAACGAACTTAATACAACACTACTATTTTCTATATCTAAAGCCAATAATTCCTTTGTAAATCCATTTTTTTTATAAATCTTTTTCATAATTTGAGAAGTTAATAGTATAGAAGTAGATTGACTACAACTAATAGCAGCTGTTAAAATTGCCACTACTATTGTATATAAATATATTTTCCATTCACTTTTTATAAATCCTATTTTTTCAGATATCAATTTTAATACTCCTAGTTTATCAACTATATTAACTAGCCCACAAGAAAGTAAAGCCATAACCATAGCTGTTCCCATTGAAAATATTCCTCCTCCTCTTATTACATTATATAATTCATTCTCAATTGGAAGCCTAAATCCATAAATTAATATTTTAATAAAATTTCTATCTTCATAGTTTTGTAAAAACCATCCTATAATTAAACTTAAAAAAATACTTACTAATATTGTATGCCTAATATTCTTTTTCAAAAGACACATTATTACTAAGTAAATCATAGGAATAAATACCAAAAAATCTAAATAAAAATTTTGATTCAACAAAGTTAAAATATTATTTTCTATAAATTTTGGTTCAATATTCTTACCTAAATAAAAATATAAACTTAATGTTATTAAATATGGAAGAATCGAAGCTTTAAATATTCCTTTAACATTGCTATATATCTCGGTTTCTGTCAAAATAGCTACAAAGTTAGCACTAGATGACATTGGAGATCCTCTATCACCAAAATAAGCTCCAGATATTATGCTCCCTGCAACTATATAAATATCTAACCCAATACCTCTAGCTAAAGATACCATAACTAATCCTATAGTTCCTACAGTTCCAAAAGAGCTTCCTATTAAAAATGAAAATAAAGAAGTTATTAAAAATGAAAATACATAAAAATAATTGGGATTTATAATTTTTATCCCATAGTATATTAAAGCTGGAATTGTTCCTGATATAAACCAACTTGCTGAAAGAGCTCCTAAAAGAACAAATATAAAAACTAGTAAATAAGATTTTTTAGTTCCGGCTATTGCTATATCTAAAGTGTTTTTTAGAGTTTTAAATTTTTTTATTGAAAAAATAAAAATTCCTAAAAAAATTAGAGATAAAATAATTAATAAAATTGATTGAACTTTAAAAGAATATAATATTGCTATTATAATAAAGATTGTATGTATCATTTTATTTCTCCTCTTTATTTTATCTATTATCCTATATTTTTTTAAAAGTCAATACTATTTTAAATTTTGTCCACTTATGTTGTAAAAAATAGTAAAATAATGGTAGAATTTGTATATATATTATTAGGAGGAATTTAAATGATTTTTAAAGTTTTATTTAATCTAATTATTGTAATAAGTTTAGGAATTTATAAATATATTTTCCCTTCGTCTTTTTTTATTAATATCTTATTTTTTATCTATCTCTTTTTTATTATCTATCATTTTTTTATTCTAAATGGTAATAAAATTTTTAAAGCTATTATTGAAACTTGTTTTGCTATTGGAGTTACTCTTTTTATTATTAGCTTCGGAACTATTATCACAGATATACATAATTCAAAAAATTTAGAATTTAAAAATGATTATATCGTTATTTTGGGAGCTGGATTACGAGGAGATAAACCTAAAAATGTTTTAAAATATAGATTAGATAAAGCTATTGATTATTACAAAAAATATCCTAATACTATATTTATTGTTTCTGGCGGTCAAGGAAAAGATGAAATTATTAGTGAAAGTAAAGCTATGAAAAATTATCTTGTCTCACATTCTGTTCCTAAAAATAATATCATTGAGGAAAATAAATCTACAACAACCTTAGAAAATCTAATTTTTTCTCGTAAACTTATTCCAAATAATATAAAAAATATTGGT
The DNA here is from genome assembly GCF_022430525.1 of Cetobacterium somerae. NCBI lineage: Bacteria > Fusobacteriati > Fusobacteriota > Fusobacteriia > Fusobacteriales > Fusobacteriaceae > Cetobacterium > Cetobacterium somerae. Next base: position 586,758 of record NZ_CP092520.1, read on the forward strand.
GTTATAAGCAATGATTTCCATATGTATAGAGTTAAATTTTTTGCAAATTCATTAAATTATAAAATAAATCCTATATATGCTAAAACTCCTTTAAAAAGCAAAGTTAGTCTATTTAGTAGAGAAGCTCTTGCTATTATATATTATAGTTTAAAAAATATTTTATTAATTCAAAAGGAGCCTAACAAAAGTTAAGCTCCTTTCAAATTAGCACTTTCTATAAAAATTAAAATCTTTATTCAGATTTTAAGATTATAAGCTTTTAAAATGTTGTTTTCATCGCTACATAAGCAAATGGTTGCCATCTCCAATCTGAAGCCGAATCTTGGTTTACATTATCCCAGTTTCTATATTCTGCTCCAACCCCTACAGTAGTTACAAAATTTTCTGTTACTCTATAATCTGCCGACACAGCTAGTTGCCCATATAATTCATAAGTATTTTTTGATTTTTTCATTACATATGAATTTTTATTACTATCAAATCCATATCTATCATACTGTCTAAATACATATGGATCATATCCTCCTTCAAAATTTAGATTAATTCCATAATTATTTCCTGTATATAATTCAAAATGTCTACGTAAATAAAATTCCCATTCTACTACAAGTTCCTTATCCTCTCTATCATTTCCATTACTTCCTGTTATGATATCTTGGTTATAGAAATAATAATCCAAATAAAGTGTACCATCCCATTTTATCCCTAATGGTAAATTTCCTGCATATTCTAAATCTGCTCCAATAGCATTAACATAGTTTCCACCATTAGAATTTGGGAATAGGTGATAATACTTAGGAGCTAAAACTAATTTCTCTACAAAAGCTCCCTTATTTTTATATAAATCCATTCTTAATTGATATTCTAACTCTTGATCATCATTTTCTTGATTATAATATTCAATTCTAGAAGTTAGCCAATTATTATGAGCATAATATAATCTCATTCTTGTTTCTGTTCCATCTTTAGCACTATTATCTTTAGATTCATCATCTCTTTCTAAATTATTATAGTCTCTTATTCTTCCTTCTAAAAGAATTTTTTCAGTTGCTTGAACACCAAAAGTTGTTTGCAATCTAGAATAGTTATTAGCTCCTCTATTCCATTCATCTTGAGCTATACTTGGGTCTACTGATGTATCTGAAAAGCTATTTTCCAAACCATCACCATGTCCTTCAGTTTCACCATAACCTTTATACTCTATTCTTAAATAACCACTTGGTCTAAAAGTAGTTTTTTCCTTTATAATATTTACATCTTCTACTTCTACTATTTCCACTTTAGGATAATTAACTAATTCTTTTCCTTGAGCCATTGTAGTTATAGCAAAAATTGCACTTAAATAAATCAGATTTTTTTTCATAATTCCCCTCCATTTATATTTTTTTAATCCACCTGTTGTTATTTTAAAACTTTTTATCTTAAAATAATAGTTAGAATGGATAACCGTGAACTATTCACCCTTTCATTTTTATTTTAAATAGTTTATTATATATGTATAAATTACTAAAAGGGGTATATCATGAAAACACATGAAGGGGCTATTTATTTAATTTCTTCAATTAACAAAGAAATAGATTTTTTATTTAGTTATCTTTTATCAAATCTAGAAATAACCAAAATGGAAAGTGTTTATTTAAAGCTTATCTATCATAATCCTGGAATTAGCCAATACGAAATCTCTAAGGAAACTAAAATAGAAAGATCTCTTGTTACTAAATACATTACAAATTTAGAGGATAAAGGATTAATTGAAAAAAGAAAAATTGATTCAAGAAAAAAAGGTTTATATCTTTTAAAAGATGGAATTTTAGCCATTAATTATATTGATTCTTTTCTTCCAAATATACAAGATAAATTTAAAAATTTATTTTCAGAAAATGAGATTAAAATTTTTTTAAATATATTAAAAAAATTTAAAAAGCAATTAGAAATTATAAATAGTAAAAATTTATAATATACAAAAAGGTCATTAAATCAATTTTGATTTAATGACCTTTATTTTTTATACTATTAAATATCTTATGGCGCCCCCAACAGGGATCGAACCCATAACCCTCTGATCCGAAGTCAGATGCTCTATCCAATTGAGCTATGGAGGCTCACTATAAGAGATTTTACAGCATTTTAAGATTTAAGTCAACAACTTTTCTTAATCCCAACACTCAACTCTTTCACCGTATGGCATATCTATATCATTTTTATTAAAACTAGGATCTAATCCACTCTCTTTTTGATTGCTATAATCACCTAAAGCTTCAAAAGCAACTTTACCTAGTAAGAATATAGCTATAAGATTCAATACTGCCATTAATCCCATAAATAAATCAGCCATATTCCAAACAAGTGCTAACTCTCCAATAGAACCAAACATTACCATTCCAATAACTCCAACTCTATACAAGTTTAACCAAGTTTTATTTGGAGTTAAAAATTCTATATTCGTTTCTCCATAATAATAATTTCCAATTATTGAGCTAAAAGCAAATAATAATATACATAATGCAATGAAAACATTTCCCCATCCTCCAACTTGAGAACTTAAGGCATTTTGAGTTAATTGAATTCCTGTTAATCCTTCAGTTTTATGTGCTCCTGATATTAAAACCATAAAAGCTGTACATGAACAAATCAAAATTGTATCTGTAAATACTCCTAAAGTTTGTACAAATCCTTGCTTTACAGGATGAGAAGTTTCTGCTGCTGCCGCTGCATTTGGTGCTGATCCCATGCCTGCTTCATTAGAAAATAAACCTCTTTTTACTCCAGTCATAATAGCAGCTCCTATTCCTCCACCAACTGCCTGTCTAATACCAAAAGCATTTTCAATTATATCTCTAAATATTTCTGGAACCATACTTATATTGCTTATAATTACATACAACGAAACTAATATGTAAAGAATCGCCATAACAGGTACTACTGCAGCACTAAAGTTTGCTATCCTTTGAACTCCACCAAAAATTATAGCTCCCGTTCCAACAGCTAATACAATACCAATTATTGTTCTATCCAATTTAAAAGCTTCATGAAAAGCTAAAGATATTGTGTTTGATTGAACTGAATTAAATATTAGTCCAAAAGTTATTGATATTAATATTGAAAATGCAACACCCATCCATCTTTTATTAAGAGCTTTCTCCATATAATAAGCTGGTCCACCTCTAAAAGCTTCTCCATCTTTTACTTTATAAATTTGTGCTAAAGTACTTTCTACAAAACTAGATGCTCCACCTATAATGGCTATTAACCACATCCAAAATATAGCACCTGGACCTCCTGAAGCTATCGCTATTGCAACTCCAGCTAAATTCCCAGTTCCAACTCTAGAGGCAGTACTTATGCAAAATGCTTTAAATGATGAAACTCCACCTTTATGACCTACGCTATCACCTAAAATTTTTATCATTTGTCCAAAATATCTTATTTGAACAAATTTTGTTTTTAATGTAAAATATGTTCCTACAAATAATAACATTACAATAAGAACATAACCCCATAAAATATCATTAAAAAAATTTATTAATGAATTTAATATCTCCATTTTTCCCCCTTTATTTCGATTTTTATGAAACAATTTTATCATAAAGAACGAAAAATGAAAAATATATTTTTTAAATTACTATTATTTTTTATAAAAAAAAAGGAGTCATTGACTCCTTAAAATTACTTTGCTACTACGATATTTGTAGCTTGAGGTCCTTTTGCTCCCTCAGTTACATCAAAAGTTACTTCTTCTCCCTCGTTAAGAGTTTTGAATCCATCTTTTTGAATTTGAGAGAAGTGTGCGAAAACATCCTTTCCATCTTCACCAGTGATGAATCCGAATCCTTTCTCTTGGTTGAACCATTTAACTGTACCTTTCATTTGATACCTCCATAAAAATTTTTGATTTCATGTAATAAATCTCCATTCAATCCAACTAATATTAGGTACCTATGTAAAGACCTTTAAATATTAAATACTAGAATTTCTTTCAATTTATACATCATTCAAACACAGTATACACTATTTAAATCTTCATGTCAAATATTTTTCTATTGATACAGCTCTTTCCATTTTCCAAAAAATAAAAAAATGGCGCTTCTTGCTGGGCTCGAACCAGCGACAACACGATTAACAGTCGTGCGCTCTACCAACTGAGCTAAAGAAGCACTTTTTTAAGATTGGCAACTTCCTATCCTCCCAGGGGGCTGCCCCCCAAGTACTTTCAGCGTTTATGGGCTTAACTTCCAGGTTCGAAATGTTACTGGGTGTACCTCCATAGCTATCGTTGCCAATCAATATTTATTTGTGTTCTTGAACACTTGAAACTATATAGTAGTATATTAAGGTTAAAACTTCGATATATTAGTATTGGTCAGCTAAAAGTCTCACAACTCTTACACCCCCAACCTATCAACCTCCTAGTCTCGAAGGTATCTTAAAGAGTACTTATCTTGAAGTCAGTTTCCCGCTTAGATGCTTTCAGCGGTTATCTGTTCCAAACGTGACTACCCAGCTGTGCCACTGGCGTGACAACTGGTACATCAGAGGTTTGTCCATCCCGGTCCTCTCGTACTAAGGACAGATCTTCTCAATACTCTAACGCCTACAGTGGATAGGGACCGAACTGTCTCACGACGTTCTGAACCCAGCTCACGTACCGCTTTAATGGGCGAACAGCCCAACCCTTGGGACCTTCTCCAGCCCCAGGATGCGATGAGCCGACATCGAGGTGCCAAACTCTACCGTCGATATGGACTCTCGGGTAGAATCAGCCTGTTATCCCCAGGGTAGCTTTTATCCGTTGAGCGACGACCCTTCCATTCGGAATCGCCGGATCACTATGTCCTGCTTTCGCACCTGCTCGACCCGTCAGTCTCGCAGTTAAGCTCTCTTATGCCATTGCACTCTGCGGTTGATTTCCATCCAACCTGAGAGAACCTTTGAACGCCTCCGTTACTCTTTCGGAGGCGACCGCCCCAGTCAAACTGCCCACCTAGCACTGTCTTCGAGGGTACAAACCTCAAATTAGAATTCCGACATAGTATGGTTGGTATTCCACCAGTGACTCCGCGTAATCTAGCGACCACGCATCATAGTCTCCCAACTATCCTATACATACGATGCCAAAACCCAATACCAAGCTACAGTAAAGCTCCATGGGGTCTTTCCGTCCTACTGCAGGTAACCGGTATCTTCACCGGTAATACAATTTCACCAGGCCTCCCGTCAAGACAGCTCTCAGATCGTTACACCATTCGTGCAGGTCGGAACTTACCCGACAAGGAATTTCGCTACCTTAGGACCGTTATAGTTACGGCCGCCGTTCACCGGGGCTTCAATTCGGAGCTCTCACTCCTCCTCTTAACCTTCCGGCACTGGGCAGGTGTCAGCCCATATACGTCGCCTTACAGCTTAGCATAGACCTGTGTTTTTGTTAAACAGTCGCCTGAGACTCTTCACTGCGGCCTCTCATAGCTTTGCGTCGCGTGTACGCTCACCATAAAAGGCACCCCTTCTCCCGAAGTTACGGGGCTATTTTGCAGAGTTCCTTAACGAGAGTTAGCCTGTCCGCCTTAGATTTCTCATCCTGACCACCTGTGTCGGTTTGGGGTACGGGCACTAATATCTTTAAAACGCTTAGAAGCTTTTCTCGGCAGTGTGGTATTTGCACCTTCCATCTTACGACTCCTCATCACACCTCACGTTTAGTCTAGCGGATTTTCCTACTAGACCACGCTACATGCTTGAACTGGCACTTCCGTTCGCCAGCGTGCATAACCTCCTGCGTCCCTCCATCACTTGATATCAGTGGCACAGAAATATTAATCTGTTTTCCATTCGCCTACGCAATCTAGCCTCGGCTTAGGACCCGGCTTACCCAGGGGAGACAAACTTTACCCTGGAACCCTTGGTCTTCCGGCGTGGGGGATTCTCGCCCCCATTCTCGCTACTTATTCCTGCATTCTCACTTCTGATACCTCCAGAGTTTCTTGTCGATTCTCCTTCAACGGCCTACAGAACGCTCTCCTACCAGTCGCTTACGCAACTCCACAGCTTCGGTTTATAACTTAGCCCCGTTACATTGTCGGCGCAGAGACTCTCGACCAGTGAGCTATTACGCACTCTTTAAAGGTATGGCTGCTTCTAAGCCAACCTCCTGGTTGTTTGTGAATCTCCACCTCCTTTCCCACTTAGTTATAATTAGGGACCTTAGCTGGTGGTCTGGGTTGTTTCCCTTTTGACCATGGAAGTTAATTCCCATAGTCTCACTCCTGAGCTCTAGAATTATGGTATTCGGAGTTTGATTGACTTCGGTAAGCAGTATGCCCCCTAGGTCATTCAGTGCTCTACCCCCATAATTGAACACTCAAGGCTGCACCTAAATGCATTTCGGAGAGAACGAGCTATCTCCTGGTTCGATTGGCTTTTCACCCCTAAACCTACCTCATCTCCCAACTTTTCAACGGCGGTGAGTTCGGGCCTCCACTGTGTCTTACCACAGCTTCACCCTGGACAGGCTTAGATCACCAGGTTTCGCGTCTACGCCCAGCGACTATGTCGCCCTATTCAGACTCGGTTTCCCTTCGGCTCCGTTAAACTTAACCTTGCCACTGAACGTAACTCGCAGGATCATTCTCCAAAAGGCACGCCATCACCCCAAAGGGCTCTGACCGCTTGTAAGCACACGATTTCAGGTTCTATTTCACTCCCCTCCCGGGGTTCTTTTCACCTTTCCCTCACGGTACTATGCGCTATCGGTAAGTAAGAGTATTTAGCCTTACGAGATATGGTCCTCGCAGATTCACACAGAATTCCTCGTGTTCCGTGCTACTTGGGAGAGATCATACATTTGATACGGTTTACCTGTACGAGGCTTTCACTCTCTACGGCAGGCCTTTCCAGACCTTTCCAGTTCGGCGTATCATAATGTCGAATACCTTGCAGTTCTTCAGACGATCTTCCCGCTACCCCGTAGATGCAACGGCTGCATCCTTGGCACATCTACGGTTTGGGCTCACCCCCGTTCGCTCGCCGCTACTTAGGGGATCGTTTTTACTTTCTTTTCCTCGCGTTACTTAGATGTTTCAGTTCACGCGGTTCCCTCTTTCGTGCTAAGACTCCATCTTAGCAGATTTCTCCATTCGGAAATCTTGGCATCACAGTTCGATTGCAACTCCACCAAGCTTATCGCAGCTTACCACGTCCTTCATCGGCTCTTACTTCCTAGGCATCCTTCGTGTGCCCTTAATATTTTAACCTTGTAATATAATTCATATTATTTAGACAGACTAACTACTCAATTTAAGATTGACTTAAAAATGAATTGTTAGTTAATTTAGAATATTTTCTCAATATCTACTATATAGTTTCCAATGTCCAAGTTTGATAATGTTTTGGTGGAGATAAGCGGAGTCGAACCGCTGACCTACGCAGTGCAAGTGCGTCGCTCTCCCAACTGAGCTATATCCCCATACTTACAAAGAACAGTATCAATCGAATAGAGAAAAAGTTAGTCTCCTTAGAAAGGAGGTGATCCATCCGCACGTTCCCGTACGGATACCTTGTTACGACTTCACCCCAATCGCTAATCACACCTTAGGAACATCCCTCCTTACGGTTAGGCCTGCTACTTCAGGTGCAACCAACTCTCGTGGTGTGACGGGCGGTGTGTACAAGACCCGAGAACGTATTCACCGCAACATGCTGATTTGCGATTACTAGCGATTCCAACTTCATGTACTCGAGTTGCAGAGTACAATCCGAACTAAGAACAGCTTTAAGAGATTAGCTCACCCTCGCGGGTTGGCAACTCTCTGTACTGCCCATTGTAGCACGTGTGTAGCCCAGCGTATAAGGGGCATGATGACTTGACGTCATCCCCACCTTCCTCCTGCTCATCGCAGGCAGTATCGCATGAGTGCTCAACTTAATGGTAGCAACATACAATAGGGGTTGCGCTCGTTGCGGGACTTAACCCAACATCTCACGACACGAGCTGACGACAGCCATGCACCACCTGTCACTAAGTTCCGGCAAGCCGGCACGAATCCATCTCTGGAAACTTCTTAGGATGTCAAACGCTGGTAAGGTTTCTCGCGTTGCGTCGAATTAAACCACATGCTCCACCGCTTGTGCGGGTCCCCGTCAATTCCTTTGAGTTTCACACTTGCGTGCGTACTCCCCAGGCGGATCACTTATCGCGTTAGCTTGGGCGCTGAGGTTCGACCCCCAACACCTAGTGATCATCGTTTACGGCGTGGACTACCAGGGTATCTAATCCTGTTTGCTCCCCACGCTTTCGCGCTTTAGCGTCAGTATCTGTCCAGTGAGCTGACTTCTCCATCGGCATTCCTACAAATATCTACGAATTTCACCTCTACACTTGTAGTTCCGCCCACCTCTCCAGTACTCTAGAAAAACAGTTTCCAACGCAATACGGAGTTGAGCCCCGCATTTTAACATCAGACTTATTTTTCCGCCTAGACGCGCTTTACGCCCAATAAATCCGGATAACGCTTGCGACATACGTATTACCGCGGCTGCTGGCACGTATTTAGCCGTCGCTTCTTCTGTTGGTACCGTCACTTTCTTCTTCCCAACTGAAAGCACTTTACAATCCGAAGACCTTCATCGTGCACACAGAATTGCTGGATCAGGCTTGTGGCCCATTGTCCAATATTCCCCACTGCTGCCTCCCGTAGGAGTAAGGGCCGTGTCTCAGTCCCCTTGTGGCCGTTCACCCTCTCAGGCCGGCTATCCATCGTCGCCTTGGTGGGCCGTTACCCCACCAACTAGCTAATGGAACGCAAGGCTCTCTCTTGGCGCATATAGCTTTCATAAGTTTCCCATGCGAGAATCTCATAATATCCGGTATTAGCTGTCGTTTCCAACAGTTGTCCCAGACCAAGAGGCAAGTTCCTTACGCGTTACTCACCCGTCCGCCATCCTCATTACCCGAAGGTAAATTGAATCGACTTGCATGTGTTAAGCATTCTGTCAGCGTTCATCCTGAGCCAGGATCAAACTCTTCATTCAAATATATTTAAAGTCCTAAGACTTACGTTTACACCATTTATTGGTTTGGCATTTCTGGCATTTTGTTATTTTCATAACTTCTGACTATTTTCTCTATTCGGTTGTTAATGTCCTTTAATGTTATATATGGTGCGAGAGGAGGGACTTGAACCCTCACGTCGAAACGCCAGATCCTAAGTCTGGTGCGTCTGCCAATTCCGCCACCCTCGCAGATGTTTTTTATTTTAATATTCTTATGGTGCCGCTTATCGGAGTCGAACCAATTACCTACTGATTACAAGTCAGTTGCTCTACCAGGTGAGCTAAAGCGGCGTATATGGTGGTGAGAGAAGGATTCGAACCTTCGAAGGCAGAGCCGTCAGATTTACAGTCTGATCCCTTTGGCCGCTCGGGAACCTCACCATTGGTACCCCGTAGGGGAATCGAACCCCTGTTTATAGAGTGAAAATCTATTGTCCTTACCACTGAACGAACGGGGCAAAACTTTTTGGCTGGGGTGGCTGGATTCGAACCAACGCATGACGGAGTCAAAGTCCGTTGCCTTACCGCTTGGCGACACCCCATAATGGTCGGAATAGCAAGATTCGAACTTGCGGCCCCCTGCTCCCAAGGCAGGTGCGCTACCGGACTGCGCTATATTCCGACTTATTTAGTTTTGCATCAACGTTTGCTGCTGACAAAAATAATAGTACCATAATTTTTAAATAATGTCAACAAACTTTTTTTATTTTTTTGAATTTTTTTATTTTTTATCTTAATACATATAATTAAAGTAGTTTTACGTTATTTATATAAAAAATATTTAGAAAATAATTTAAATAAAAGTGTAAAAAATTAATTTTTTAAAATAATATTATAATATTGATAAATTAGTTGGATATTATTACATTTGAATATAATTTTATATTTTATTTTTTTTAAATATATATTTAGAAGATTTAATAATTATAGTTTAATTTTGAATAATTTATAAAGATATAAAAACAATATACTTTCGATTTGTTTCGTTTTAAAATATAAAGAATAAGTCTTATATATTAAATTAATAAAAGATTGTTTATAGTTGTTTTAGTTGTTTATAGTTGTTTATATTGTTGTAAAGTAAAAAATAAAAATAGAAGATGCTTTTAATATAGATAAAATAAGGCTTGATAAGAAATTATAAATAAAATTTAATGACCGCAGATGTTGTATATATATATCCACTAGTGTTGTATTAGTATGTCCGTAGATATTGTATATAAAAGCCATTAATGTTGTATTTTAAAAGCCATTAATGTTGTATAAAAAAAAGTTTACAAAAATGTCCATTTGTATAGACTAATTAAATGAAAAAATTTATTAATCTTAATTAAAGTAAGAAAAACAACAAAATAATACAACACTAATGGTAAAAAAAGTTGAAAAAAAGCTTTTTTTATTGTAAAATATACAGCATAAGAGGATAAAAAAATAAATATACAGCATTAAAGGACTGGTGAAAATGAAAAAAGTAAAAAGATTTGATATTCCTATGAATCAAGTTATTGATACAGGTCCAAGTGAAATAGTTGAAAAATTTTTAGATGTTTCTGAAATTGAAAATGAAAAAAGTCATAGTCTAGTTAGAATAGATATAAATATGATTGAATATCCACTATTTACGAAAAGTACAAGTAAGAAAAAAAATCAAATAATAAGATATTTTTTTAATAGATCAAAAGAAGCATATATTCAGGTCAATCCTACATCTGGAGATTATATTCCAGGAGAACTTGAAGAAAGAGTATTTATAGCTTTATTAAAAATAATGAGAGATAAGAGATATCACAATACTTTTTATACAACAATAAGTGAGATTTTAACAAGCATGGGAATTGCACAAGAATCATTTAAGGGATTTTATGGAAGAATTTCAAAAGCATTAATAAGATTATCACAAACAAGTTATACGTTTAAGAATTCTTTATACTCCAATAAAATTAAAGGGATTATTGAAGAACAAATTAATACAAATATTATGAATATTCATATGATATCCTTAAAACAGGCCCAAGAATCAGAAAAAGAATTATTTACTGATAGAAGAATAAAAGAAGTAATAAAAGTATCAATATCAGAACATTTTTATGATAATATAATAAGAAAAGGTTATTTGGTATATGATTCTCAACTACTTTTAAGTATGGATAACCCAATTACAAGGGCATTATATATGCTTATTAATAAATTAAGATTTAATAGAATGTACATAAAAGTTCTTTCAATAAACTTAATTAAAAGAATCCCTTTAAGTGAGAATATTCAAAAAATTGGAAGAACTATAAAGGTTATTGAAAAGAGCTGTCAAGAATTGAAAAAAATGAGTTTAATAGCAGATTATGCAATTATTAAAAATAGTAAATGGATTGAATCTGAATTTGAATTTTATTTTAATGAATCACACAATGAGTTAAAACAATCATATTTTTATGATGATAAAAATCATTTTGATAATTTACTAATAACTCATACAGATAGCGGAGTAGATTTACCAAACGATGGAAACAAACATTTTGAAGCTGTAAAGGCTGAAACTGTGGATAGAATTCCAACTAATGAAAAATTAGAAGAAATTTTAAAAATACTACCGTCTAAAGCTAGGGAATTAAAGACACTACCAAAAGTTATTAAAGATGGAATAAGACAGTACGGATTTGAACATATTAAATTAGTATCCGAATATATAAAAGTACAAAAAGTAAGTAATATTAGAAGTTATATGATACAAGCTTTATCAAAAGGCTGGGCTGAAGATTATATACAACAGAAGAAAAAAAATACAGCACCTAAGGTCAATAATGAAGATTTGAAATTAATGAATTTAGATATAGAAGTTCCAAAATCTTTGGAAAATGGGTTAGAAATAGAAAAATTCTTAACAAGAATTACATTGGAAGAAAAAGAAAAAATAGAAAAAGAAGCATATAAAGATTATATAAAAATGTGTGGAGTAGAGGGAAAAATACAAAAAATGGCCTTTACTGCAGCTAAAGACAAAATTGTAAAAGATTATTTAGATAAAAATTTGAAAAAATATACAATAGAAGAGGATAAAAAAGAAAGTATCGTCTTAGAAAGTTCAGTTATTGATGAAAAAGAAGTATTAAATGAAATAAATACAACACAAACGTCGATAAATAACTATATACAAGAGATTGAGATAATAGAAGAAAAAATAGATACAATACAAGTGGCCAAAAAAGAAATTAAATCAATTATAGAAATAAATACAGCAGATGTGGCCAATATAGATAAAAATATTGAAGTTAAAAAAATATATAAAAATATGTCAATGTTTCAGTTAGATATTTTAGATATTTTAGAAGGAGAAAATATAAAAGAAGTTAATAAAATTATTCGATTATTAGGAATAACTAAATTTTTTGAGGGAGAATTAGGAAATTTACATGTTATTTTAGAATATAATGAAGATGAAGAAAGTTTAATAAAAATAAAACCTTTAAAATAATAGACATTGGTGTTGTATAAAAGATTACTAATAAAATGATATTAAAAGAATTAAATCCAAATACTAGTTTTAAATTATTTGTATATAGGATTTATATTATTTAATTATTTTATTCTAAAATAAAAAATAACCCAAGAAGTTTTTTATAGCTTCTTGGGTTATTTAAATAGTTGTTTAAAAGTATAATTACTCAGTAATAGATAAAATATAAGATATTCTTTCAGAAGAAAGAGTATATTTATAAACTTTTTCATCACCTTTAGGTGTTTTTATAAGAATATCAAAATTACCTTCAGATACTTCTGACATTTTTAAAATATCAAAATTATCAATATCTAAGTCTTCAGATATATTATCTAAAAAATCATCCTCAATTTCAAATTCAAAATATTCGTTATTATGTTCAATAACATAAAAAAAATCTACAAAATTAAATAGTTTCATATTATTCCTTTCTTGATTAGTTAGTTTAGTTTTTCAATTTCAATAAGTAAGCTTTTAATCTCTTTGTTGAGAAGCTCAATTTTTTCATATACTGTTTTTGCTTTATTTGAATCTAAAGTTGAAGATTCTACTTTGTTTTCAATGAGAGTGGATATATTAGAGTTTAATTTATTGAATAATTTTTCAATAGAATCAAATTCTGAAACTTTAGGAGATTCGTTTTTTAAAGTATTTTTAAGAATAATATATTCTTTTCTAGTTTTTATTTGCTTATTTAAAACTGCATTAATTAAATCCTTATTTGCATTAGGAGCAGAAATTTCATAAGTTAATGATAACGGAAGGGTTTCAAAATAAAATTGATCTTCTGACGTAAGACAATTATTTTTTATAAATTTAAAACGATTTATTAATCTTTCAGCACTTTTTTTACCAATTTTCATATGCTCTAACCAAATTGAAAAAGTTCCATTTTTATGATTTGCATATTTTTCGTTTGCTTCATTTAGTATTTCCCCAGCTTTAGTATGATAATTACTTTTAGCTAAGTTTAAAAGAGATTCATATTTTAATAAATCATTTTTCATTTCTAAATCTTGTATATCTTCATAATTAAATAAAACTTCATTATCAGGTAGAAAATCCTTTTCAATAACAGTTATTTCAAACTCTTTAGATTCAATATTTTGTTTAACTGGAGATTCTTTTTTTTTGAAAGAATCTTGTTTTAATCTATCTAAAACATTAATTTTTTTATTAATCATTAATAATTCCCCCAATAATTTCACCATATAAACTTTGTAATTCTTCAGCTTTTTTAGATTGAGTTTCCCAGACTGTTTTGCCTTTTTCTGAAAGTTGTTCTTCAATAACACTTTCTGGAATAGGATTTGTTAATGTAACACCTGTATCACTAAAAAAGTTAGATAGATTTTGGAAGTATTCTCTTGAGATTTTAGTATTTCTATATAAATTAGGAACGATTTGAGTTATTTTATTTCCTTCAGCTTTTTCTATTAATCTTGTAATACCAGCAGTACTTAACTTATCAAGTTTGATAGGAACAATAATTTCATCAGTAATTTCTAAAATAATATCATTAAGTACATTAAAAACAGGAGCACAATCAACAATTATAAAATCATAATTATCTTTTAATAAATTAAAAGTATTTCTGATTTTACTTTTTAAATTTATTCCAAAAATATCTGTTTCAACAGGAAAATAGTCTAGATTTTCTCTGATTTTTATTTTTATTTCTTCACCATTTTGAACAAAAGATTTAAAACCTTTACCACCTTCGAACCATCCACCTAAAAGTATTAAACTGTCATTTTGTGCATCTGAAGTAATTAGGGCAGTTTTAAAGTCTAACATAGCAAGACCATGTGCAATATTTTTTGATAAAGTTGATTTTCCAACTCCACCTTTGTTATTTTTTATAGTTATTATTTTCCCCATTATTAACGCCACTAAAAGAAGTAACGCTTTTCACCTCCTTTTTTAATAATTATAGTATAATTTAAAAATGGAAAATAATCAATTTTTTTATCCATATTTTATGGATAAAAAAATTAAAACACGACAATTTGTCGCAATAAAATTAAAACACGACAATTTGTCGCAATAAAATTAAAACACGACAATTTGTCGCAATAAAATTAAAACACGACAATTTGTCGCAATAAAATTAAAACACGACAATTTGTCGCAATAAAATTAAAACACGACAATTTGTCGCAATAAAATTAAAACACGACAATTTGTCGCAATAAAATTAAAACACGACAATTTGTCGCAATAAAATTAAAACACGACAATTTGTCGCAATAAAATTAAAACACGACAATTTGTCGCAATAAAATTAAAACACGACAATTTGTCGCAATAAAATTAAAACACGACAATTTGTCGCAATAAAATTAAACATATGTTATAATAGAAATAAAAAAAGAGGTAATTGTAATGAAATTTAAAGTAACTGAAAAAAGTGAATTGATGAAATTTTTAATAGATAATTTGTCAAAGCAAAGTAAAAATAATATAAAAACACTTTTATCAAAAGAACAAGTTGGAGTAAATGGAAAAATAGAAAGACAGTTTAATTTTATTTTAAACCCTGGGGATGAAGTAATAATAAATTGGAATAAAAATAGGAATGATAAAACTCCAAAAGGAATAAAAATTTTATTTGAAGATAATGACATAATTGTAATAGAAAAAGAAGAAGGATTATTATCTATATCAACAGATAAAAAAAGCAATGAAAGAACTGCATATAAATTATTAATGGACTATATGAAGTCAAAAGATAAAAAAGAAAGAATATTTATTGTTCATAGATTAGATAAAGATACATCAGGTGTGATGATTTTTGCTAAATCAGAAAAAATAAAAACAGAACTTCAAGAGAATTGGGATACTCTTGTTTTAGAAAGAGAATATGCTGTTATAGTTGAAGGTATTGTTAAAGAAAAAAAAGGACAAATTAAATCATATTTAAAAGATAATAAGGCTTTTGTGACTTATTCAGTAAAAGATGATAAAACAGGTGGAAAATTAGCAATTACAAATTATAAAGTTGAAAAAGTAAAAGGAAAATATACATATTTAAAAGCTTCTTTAGAAACTGGAAGAAAAAATCAAATTAGAGTTCATATGAGTGATATAGGTCATCCGGTAGTTGGTGATAAAAAGTACGGAGCACAAACAAATATTCTAAAAAGATTGGGGTTACATGCGTATACATTAAAAATAAAACATCCTGTAACTAATAAAGAAATGAGTTTTGTATCGCCTACTCCAAAAGAATTTTCTAGAATTATAGGAGAGTAATATGAAAATAAATGATTTAAGATTTTTAAAAGTGAAGATAGAGAAACATCCGACAAGAGATATTCAATTAGAGTTTTTGGATAAACCTAATGCTATTGCAGCTTTAATTTTGAATTTTAAAGAGGATAAAGTTTTATTAGTAGAACAATATAGACCAGGAGTTTCAGGTAAACTTTTAGAAATACCAGCAGGAATAATTGAAAATAATGAAGATCCAATACAAACCTTAGCAAGAGAAGTTAGAGAAGAAACTGGATATATGTTTGAAAGTTTCGAAGTTATGTATACGCCTAAGACTGCATTAATTCTTTCTCCAGGATATACTTCTGAAAAATTATATGTATATATATTAAAGTTAAAAACAGAAAAAGAAAAAACTTATGAGAAACAATTAGATGAAGGGGAAGATTTAGAAGTTCTTTGGGAAAATTTTGAAAAAGTAGAAAGTATAACAAATGATTTTAAAACACATTATGCAATTACATTGTATAAAAATTTAATAAAGAAATAAAAAATAACAAAGGTAATATAATTACCTTTGTTATTTTTTTTATATATCTAAATTTATAAAAAATTCAATGGCTTCTTTTAGAAGAGAAATTCCAGTAGTTATATCTTTTTTATTGATTCTAGAAAAATTTAATTTTATAAAATTATCAAAACCATATGTACTTCCAGGAACTATTCCAACATTGCTAATTAGTAATTTATTATAAATACTCATAGAAGAAATATTCTTTGGCAATTTTATCCAAATAGAGCAACCTCCACCTGGAATTATAAAACTAACATTTGGAATTTTTTTGAGCTCTTTTACAATAGAATTTTGAATAAATTCAAAGTTTTTTCGACAAAGATTCATATGTTTTTCGATTAAGCCTTTTTCTAAAAGAAGAGCAAATGATTTTTGATATAAAGTAGAAGTATTAGAATCAGCTAATATTTTGTTATTTAAAAATGATGTTAGAAGTTTTTCAGGAACAAGAATAAATCCTAATCTAAATCCTGGCATAAATATTTTAGAAAAACTTTTAATATAAATAACACGATCATCAACATCCAATGCTTTTAAAGGTACTGATGCTTTACTAGAATAATATAAATCAGAGGCAGAATCATCTTCAATTATATAAAAGTCAAAACTTTTAGAAAGTTCTAGAAGCTGTAATCTTTTTTTTTGAGAAATAGTAACACCTGTAGGTGTTTGAAAATTAGCCATGAGATAAATAAATTTTATTTTTGTTTCTAAAAGTAATTGTTTTAATTGTGAAATATTAAGACCATCATTTTCGACATCAATAGGATGTATAATAAAATCTTGATTTTTAAAAGATTTTAAAGCACCTAAATAAGTTGGATGTTCAATAGCTATATGCGCTTTAGAAAAACCTAAAGTTTTAGAAATTAAATCTATACCTTGCTGAGCTCCAGAAAGTATATGAATATTTTCAGTTTTACAGATAATATCTAAGTTAATCAAAGAATTTTTAATAGATTCACGTAGCTCGAAACTTCCAAAAGGACCTTCATTAATTAATGCAAGTTCTTGATCTCTATCTAATATATAATTAATAGCATATTTAATATCATTGACTGGAAGATAACTGTAATTAGGTGTAGAATTAATAAAATCAATATTTAAAGTTTTGATTATATTAAAATTATCATCATTTTCTAAATTTAAAGAAGAGATATTTCTTTCAGAAAAAATATTTTTATTAATAAAAACACCGCTTCCTTTGATTGTTTTTACATAGTTAATTTTTTCTAACTCTAAATAAGATTTTGCCACAGTATTAGAGCTGATATTTAAAAAGTTAGCTACTTTTCTAATTGATGGAAGTTTATAGGAAATTTCTCTTTTTTCAATTTTATTTTTTAAAAAGATATAAAGAGGAATATATATAAAATTTTCATTTTCAATTTTAAAATTTTTAAAAAGAATATTCATAGAGCCTCCTAAAGTGTAGTAATACAATTTATGATATTATTTTGAAAAAAAATAATAAATATGTCATACTGATAAAAGTATAGCATAAATAGAAGGGGGATAAAATGAAAAGTTTTTTTAAAATATTTACTATATTTATTTTGTTATTAAATATAGCATTGGGAAATCCAGAAAAAAAAATTGTAAAGATAGGTTTGGGATATAGTGGTAGATCTTATGATCCACATAAACATACAGATAGTTCTACATTAGCTATAACCAAACAAATTTATAATAATTTATTTATTCTTGATAATGAAAACGAAGTAAAAGGAGAATTAATCGAAAATTATTCAATAAAAAATAATACAATAGAAATGGACTTAAAAAAAGGCATTTTATTTCAAGACGGTGAAGAATTAAACTCTGAAATTGTAAAAAAGAGTTTAGAAAGAAATAAGAGTATACCAGTTACTAAGGTATTGGTAGATCCTATTGAAAAAATAGAAGTTATAGATAAATATAAATTAAGAATAATATGTACAACAAATGTGGACATATTATTACATAATTTAACTCATTCATCTATGGCAATAGTTAAAGAAGATAAGAATAAAAAATTAATTGGAACAGGAGCCTTTAAACTTTTAGAATGGGGAACAGGAGAAAAAGTAATTTTAGAAAAAAATGATAATTACTTCAAGGGAAGTCCGAAGATAGATATATTAGAATTTTTAACGATTCCAGAAGCACCTAATAGATATATAGCTTTAGAGACAAATGAAATACAAATAGCATATGATATATCATCGATAGATGTAAAAGCTTTTAAAAATTCAAAAGATTTAGAAATATTAAACAAATTATCTTATGGAACAGATTTTTTATCCATTAATACTGAAAAAGCTCCATTAAATGATAAAAGACTAAGAGAAGCAATAAGTTATGCAATAGATAAAGATTCTATAAATGAAGTTATATTTGAAAATACATCAAAAGTGGCCAATTCTATAATAACTCCAAATACTTTTGGATATTCAAATAAAGAAGAGAAAAAATATAATTTAGAAAAAGCAAAACAAATAATGAAGGACTATAAAACTCCGATAGAAATAGAACTATGGATATATGAAGATACAAGTAAATATCAAATGGCTCAAATAATACAAGCAAATTTAAAAGAGATTGGAATTGACGTAAAAATTCAGACATTGGAATTATCATCTTTTTTACAATTAACAGCTCAAGGAAAGCACAATGCTTTAATAGGACTTTGGTATACAAGTACAGGAGATGCAGATTATGGATATTATCCATTACTTCATAACAATTCTAGAGGTGGAGTTGGAAATAGAAGTTTTTATAATAATCAAAGAGTAAATACATTATTAGATGAAGCAAGAAAAGAACCACTAAAAGAGAAAAGAAAAGAAAAATATAAAGAGATACAAGAGATTATTTTAGATGAAAATCCAATAATACCAATAGTTTATAAAACATATAATATAGGAATAAATAAAAATATAAAAGGTTTTAAATTTAATCCGAATGGAAATCATATATTAGAAAATATTGAATATTAAAGTAAAGAGGAGAATTTCTCCTCTTTTTTTGTTATAATGTATTATATTATATAAAATGGGAGGTATAGTATAAATGATAAAATCGGTAGCATTAGATTTAG
Organism: Cetobacterium somerae; assembly: GCF_022430525.1. Lineage (NCBI taxonomy): Bacteria > Fusobacteriati > Fusobacteriota > Fusobacteriia > Fusobacteriales > Fusobacteriaceae > Cetobacterium > Cetobacterium somerae. Next base: position 606,165 of record NZ_CP092520.1, read on the forward strand.
ATGGAACTTTATTAAATTCTAAAAAAGAGATTAGCAATAAAAATATATCTATTCTAAGAGAGTTATATAAAAAAGGAGTAGAGATTTTTATAGTTACAGGAAGGTCATACAGTGCAACAAAAGAAATTTTAAAAAAATTAGAGTTACCAATTATAGTAATTTGTTATAATGGAGCAAAAGTTATAGATACAAAAAATGAGAGTATTTTATTAGAAGAACCACTTTCAGAAGATATAGTTAAAGTATTGATAGAAATTTCTAGAAAAAATAATATTCACTTAAATTTATATCAAGATGAAAATTGGTTTGTTGAAGATAAAAAAAATTGGCAAACAGAATATTATAAAAATAATATAGGAATAGATGCAGTTGAAAAAAACTTTAATAATTTTACAAGTTTGTTAATGACAAAAGCATTATTTATAGATGAACGATGTAATTTAGAAAAAATAGAAAAAGAAATTAAAGAGAAATTAAGGGATATAGTGCATTTAACATATTCACAAGAGAGATATTTAGAAATTTTAAATAAAAAAGTTAATAAAGGAAAAAGTTTAGAAAAAATCTTACAATTAAAGAATCTAACTTTAGATACATGTGCTGCCTTTGGAGATGCAAATAATGACAAAGAAATGCTAGAAATGGTTGGATATGGAGTTGTTATGAAAAATGCAGAAGAAGATTTAAAAAAAGATGCAAAATATTTAACAGATTCAAATGATAATGATGGAGTGTACAAATTTTTAGTACAAAAAATATAAAAAAGTGGGATATTTCCCACTTTTTTTATAAATCTTCTGAAATAGCCCAAGATATTTGGTCTTTCATTTGAGCAAAGTTTTTTAAATGTTTTAACTCAACCATTTCACCAAAAAGTTTTAATTGAAAGTTTCCAATTAAACTTAGATTTTCTTTAAGATCAACACTTCTTCTTCCATAAGTAAGACCTCTCTTTTCAACATCTTCTCCAATACGAACTAAAAGCATTCCTTTATTAAAACCTAAAATTTCAACTTCTCTTACTCTATCGTAAAATTCACCTTCAATTCTTCTTTCTTTTCTAGCTTCAGCATTTACTCTTTTGTTTTCAGCTCTTCTTCTATCTTCTTTAGCTTTAACAATTCTTTTTGCTTTTTTCATATTTTTTAGTTCATTATATTCTGTACCTTTTGGTTTAGTTTTACTAATAATTTTCATAAATTCTCCTTTCAAATTTTCTTTTATCATAATATTATAAAGGCTTTTACACTTTTTTACAAGAATAATTAAAAAAAATATTTGACAAATACCAAAAAATGTTATATTAATTTATTAACGAACATGTTCACGAGAACAAAGGTAGGTGTAAAGTGGTTACTCAAGCAGAGTTAGCTAAAATATTAGGAATAACAAGAACAACAGTAGCAAGGGCTTTAAATGGGAGTAAAAATATAAAGATAGAAACAAAAGAACGGGTATTAAAGTTAGCAAATGAAATGGGGTATGAGAAAAACTACTTAGGGAGTTCGTTAGCAATAAAAGAGAAAAAAACTATAGTAGCTATTATAGTAAGATCAATTAATGAAGAATATTCTAAAAAGTTAAAAAGTGGATTAAAAGATTTTCAAGAAGAAGTAAAAGCGTATGGAATAAAAATTAAAGTTTTAGAAGTAGATATAAATGACAGTGAAGGTCAAATTGAACTTTTAAAAAAATCTTTAGAAAAAAAAATCCATGGTTTAATAATAATTCCATTAGATAGAGAAAAAATAATTAAAATATTACAGCCAATAAAAAGTGATTTGAAAATTGTTTCTATAGGAAAGCAACTTTTTGAAGAGGATACGTATATAGACTCAAAGTATGAGAAATCAGGAAGAATAGCAGCTAACGTATTATCAAGTGTAGTTGGAATTGATAAAAAAATATTAGTTATAGATGCTGGAGATGATTTAATTTCATCAAAAATATATTTAAAAGGTGTCTCAGAAAAATTAAAAGAGTTAGATAGAAAGTTTCAGGGACCAATAAAAATCAAAAAGTTATTAGAAGATAAAAATCAAATTTTAGATTATCTTTCAAATGATATAGAAGGAATATATATAAATAGATATGCTCCGGAAGTAATAGAATATCTTGGGGAGATAGGAAAAGATAACTATAAATTTGTAACAAATGGTTTTAATGAAAAAATACGGGGATTAATTGAAAATGATAAAGTTGTAGCAACTGTATCAGAAGATTTCTATAACCAAGGATACATAGCAGGAAAAAAAATTTTTGAAGCATTATATAAAACAAGTTTAAAAAGATCTCATGAATATCAAACTAAAATAGATATACTTTTTAAAGAAAGTTTGGATTAAATTTGAGATTATTATATAAAAATCAAAAGTAAATTCTAAGGGAGGAAATTTCAATGAAAAGAGTGTTAAAAGTAGCTGGATTAACGTTAGTTTTTGGAATGGTAGCATTTGGGGCAAACGAAAAGGTTTATAAATTAAAAATGGGATTAGTAGCAAATACAAGCTCAAATGAATACAAAGCAGCAGAGTATTTAGCAAATAATTTAAAAGAAAAGTCAAATGGTCAAATTATAGTAGAGTTATATCCAGGGGCTCAACTTGGAGATGACAGATCAATGCTAGAACAATTATCAGCAGGAGTTTTAGATATGGGGTTTGCTGAAATTGGAAGATTTAATATATTTTTTCCAGAGGCTCAAGTATATTCATTACCTTATGTAATCCAAGATTTTGATCATATGAAAAAAGCAACATTTGATACAGAGTTTGGAAAGAATTTACAGAAGAAAATAAGTGATAATTTAAATATAGAAATTTTATCACAAGCTTATAACGGGACAAGACAGACTACAACAAATAGACCAATAAACAGTATTGAAGATATGAAAGGATTAAAGTTAAGAGTACCAAAAGCTGATGCAAATTTAGAGTATGCTAAAAATACAGGAGCATCTCCAACACCAATGGCATTCTCAGAAGTATACTTAGCATTACAAACGAATTCAGTTGATGGACAAGAGAATCCATTATCAGCAATTAGAGCTCAAAAGTTCTATGAAGTTCAAAAATATTTAGCAATGACAAATCATATATTAAATGACCAACTATATTTAATTAGTAATTCAAGTATGAAAAAATTACCAAAAAATTTACAAGAATTAGTAAAACAAGAATCTGAAGTAGCAGCACAATATCATACAAAGTTATTTATGGAAGAGGAAGCGGGACTAATCGATTTCTTTAAAGAACAGGGTGTTACAGTTACAAATCCTAATTTAGATCCATTTAGAACAGCAATGCAACCATTCTATGAAGTTTATATGAAAAATAATGGAAAAGTTGGTAAAGAAGGATTAGAAGAGATTATAGCAGTTAAATAGAGAGTTATAATATAGGAGTTGGATATGAATATAAAACGAATTTTAGATAACTTAGAGGAAATTGTGGGAGCTATACTTTTTATAATGATGTTTGCAATACTTGTAGCTCAAATTATTTTTAGACAAATATTTGATTCTCCTCTGGTTTGGAGTGAAGAGTTAGCTATCTTATTATTTACATATGTGGGAATGCTAGGAGTAAGTATAGGAATAAAATATAGACAGCATGTATTTATAGATTTTCTATATAATAAATTTTCAGGAAAAGGGTTAAAAATAGCTAATACATTTATTCAATCAGTTGTTTTTATATCATTAGTTGCGATGATTCAAATAGGTTATAAATTATTTTTAAGAAAAAAAATATTTCAATTGATAGCATTGAAGATATCAGCAGGCTGGATGTATGGAGCTCTTCCTTTAATAGCAACATTGATGTTAATCCGATTTTTTCAGGTTCTTAGAGAAGACTATAAAGAGGGAAAGTTTATTATATCTCCTAAACATATAGAGACTGAAAGTGATGAAAAGGTGGTGAGTAAAGAATGTTAACATTAGTAACGTTTTTATCATGGTTTGGGTTAATATTCGTTGGAGTTCCTGTTGGGTTCTCATTAGTATTTGCCACATTGTTGTTCTTTGCACTTACAGATTGGAATGTAGTCTATTTTGTAGGTTCACTTTTAGTCGATAGTTTAGATAGCTTTAGTTTATTGAGTGTTCCATTCTTTGTTTTAACTGGAGTTTTGATGAATAGTTCTGGAATAACAGAGAGAATATTTAGGTTTGCTAAGGCTTTATTGGGGCATTATACAGGCGGTATGGGACATGTAAATATATTTGCAAGCTTAATATTTTCAGGAATGTCAGGATCTGCTCTAGCTGATGCAGGAGGATTAGGACAACTTGAAATAAAAGCAATGAGAGATGAAGGATATGATGATGATTTATGTGGAGGATTAACAGCAGCTTCATGTATAATTGGACCATTAGTTCCTCCAAGTATAACAATGATTATATATGGAGTTATAGCAGATCAATCTATTGCGAGGTTATTTTTAGGTGGATTTGTTCCTGGAATAATTTTAACTTTTGCTCTTATGATAATGAACTATTTTATTTGTAAAAAAAGAGGTTACAAAAGAGCTCCTAAAGCAACAATGCAAGAAAGATGGATATCATTTAAAGAGTCATTTTGGGCATTATTAACACCATTTATAATAATAGGTGGAATTTTCTCAGGATATTTTACACCAACAGAAGCAGCGGTAATAGCAACTTGTTATTCAATGGGATTAGGATTCTTTGTATATAAAGAGTTAACTATGAAAGGCTTTGTTAAAGATGTTATAGAAACTATAAAAATAAGTGGTGTAACAGTTTTAATGATTATGGGAGTTACTTTCTTTGGTCAAGTTATAGCAAGAGAACAAATTTCAATGAAAATAGCTGAAGTATTTTTAACATTTGGAAAATCACCATTAATGGTTTTAGTAATGATAAATTTACTATTAATTTTCTTAGGAACATTTATAGAGGCACTAGCTTTACAAGTTTTAGTTCTTCCGATGTTGATACCAGTGGTAGTTCAATTTGGAATAGATCCAGTATTCTTTGGAGTTTTAAGTACTTTAAATTTAATGATAGGAATTTTGACACCACCAATGGGAATGGCTTTGTTCGTTGTTTCAAGAGTTGGGAAAATACCTGTCAGTACAATAACCCGAGGAGTAATTCCGTTATTAATACCAATAATATTAACATTAGTTTTATTAACAATATTTCCACAAATTGTTTTATTTGTACCTAACTTAATATTAGGAGCTTGATAGAATATGCCTAATATTGATTTGCCATTAGATGAATTAAAAAAATATAGAGGAACCAATCCAACTCCTTTAAATATGTTTGAATTTTGGCAAGAATCATTAGATGAATTGAGAGAAACTGAAGCAGGAGTAGTAATTACTCCTGCAGAGTTTCAAACACCATTATGTGATTGTTACGATTTAACATTTAAAGGGATTGATAATGAAAAAATTTATGTAAAAATGTTATTGCCTAAAAATATATCAAAGCCAGTACCAGCATTAGTAGAATTTCATGGATATGGAGGAAATGGTGGAGATTGGTCGAGAAGAATGGTATATCCAGCATCAGGAATTGCCTATTTTGCTATGGATTGTAGAGATCAAATGGGAAAAAGTGGTGATGAATACTTTAGAACAGGAAATTTAGTTAGAGGTTTGTTAGAGGGACCTAAAAAAAGTTACTATAGAAAAGTTTATTTAGATGCAGTGAGATTATTAGATATTATTTTTCAAATGAAAGATGTTGACAGAACACGTATATCAACTTTAGGTTATTCTCAAGGTGGAGCAATCTCTTTAGTTTCAGCAGCTTTAGAAAATAGGGTATTTAAAGTATTTGCAGTTTATCCATATTTATCAGATTTTAAGAGAGTTTGGAATTTAGATTTAGGAGATTTTGCATACCAAGAATTAAGAGATTTTTTTAGATGGTATGATCCGCAACATAAAAATGAAAATAAGTTCTTTGAAACACTAGGATATATAGATGTAAAAAACTTTGTAGAAAATATAAAGGGAGAGGTGACAATGGTAACTGGATTAATGGATAGAATATGCCCACCATCAACACAATTTGCAGTTTATAATAATATAAAAAGTAAAAAAGAGCATATTATTTACCCAGATTTTGGTCACGAGAACATTAACGGACTAGAAGATCTAATTTATCAGTGGGCCTTAAACTTATTAAAATAAAAAACTTGGAGGAAAAAATGAAAGGTATTTATTCAGCATTACTAATCTCTTTTGACGAAAATGGAAACTTAGATGAAAAAGGAACAAGAAATATTGTAAGATACAATATTGATGAAATGAAAGTGGATGGATTATATGTAGGTGGAAGTACTGGTGAAAACTTTATGATTTCAACAGAAATGAAGAAAAGAATTTTTGAAATTGTAAAAGATGAGGCAAAAGATGCAGTAAAATTAATTGCACAAGTAGGATCAATTAATTTATATGAAGCTGTTGAATTGGGAAAATATGCAACTGAATTAGGATATGATTCATTATCAGCAGTAACACCATTTTACTATAAGTTTGATTTTGAAGAGATTAAAAATTACTATATGACAATAGTAAATGAAACTAATAATAATATGATAATCTATTCAATTCCTTTTTTAACTGGAGTTAATATGAATGTTGAGCAATTTGGAGAGTTACTTTGTCACGATAAAATTATTGGAATTAAGTTTACAGCAGGAGACTTCTATCTTTTAGAAAGAGTTAGAAAAGCTTTCCCTCATAAATTAATTTATGCAGGATTCGATGAGATGTTATTACCAGCAGTAGCATTAGGTGTAGATGGAGCAATAGGAAGTACATATAATGTAACAGGAAAAATAGCTAGAGAAGTTTTTGATGCAACAAAAGCGGGAGATTTAGTTACTGCAAGAGAAAGACAAACTTATTTAAATGATATAATTGAGGCAATTTTAGGAAATGGACTTTACCAAACAATAAAGGAAATTTTAAAGTTAAAAGGTGTAGATGCAATAGGATACTGTAGATTACCAATGAAAAAATTATCAGCAAAAAAAATTGAAGCAGCAAAAGAGATTGGAAGAAACTTTTTATAGGAGACAAACAATGAATATAATAGCCATAGATATTGGAGGAACAGAGATAAAATATGGCTTAGTTAGTTTAAGAGGAGAAGTTACATTCTCCTCTTCTTTACTAACTGAGGCTTCAAAAGGTGTAGAGCAATTATTAGAAAAAATTTTTAAAATAGTTGAAAAACTAAAAGATGGGAAAACTGTAGGAATAGGTGTATCTGCTACAGGACAAATAGATGGAAGAATAGGAAAAGTTGTAGGTGGAACAAACTTAATTCCAGGATGGATAGGAACAAATTTGGTAGAAATATTAGAGAGAAAATATAAAGTCCCAGCAGTTTTAGAAAATGATGTAAATTGTGCGGCTCTAGGTGAAATGTGGATGGGAGCAGCAAAAGGAAAAGAAAACTTTTTATGCCTTACAATAGGAACAGGAATAGGCGGAGGAATCGTTTTAAAAGGTGAGCTTTTAAGAGGAGAAAGTAGTATTGCGGCAGAATTTGGACATATACAGATTGTAAAAAATGGAGTGGAGTGTGGTTGTGGAAGTAAAGGATGTTATCAAAGTTATGCATCAACTACAGCACTTTTAAAATTAGCAGAAGAAAAAATTGGTAAAAAATTAAATGGAAAAGAAATATTTGATGAAGTTCATAAAAATAATATAAAGTATAAAGAAATTGTTGATGAATGGGCTGATTATTTTACTGATGGATTAGCAACTTTAATCTACATATTTAATCCTTCACTTATAATTATTGGGGGTGGAGTATCTAAACAAGGTAATTTTCTAAAAGAAATTTTTCGGAAAAGTTTAGAAAAAAAAGTAATGAAAAATTATTTGGATATTCTTGAAATAAAAATGGCTGAAATGGGCAATGATGCAGGAATGTTAGGAGCATCGTATTTACTTTTAGAAAAAATAAAATAAAAAACTTCAAAAAAACTATTGACAAAAAAAAGTTTTCATTTTACAATTAATCTCATATAACAGTAAAAAATTGAATAGAAAATCGGATGAAGGTATAGGGAGAGCGCCAATTTGGCCACCGAAGAAGTGAATCTTTCAGGTTAGTTGAAAAACTTGAGGACCTATACTGGACGAGCCTCTGGAGAGACTCTATGAGCACCGAAGGAGCAAACCCAAATATAAATTATATTTGGACTAAACTCTCAGGTAAAAGGACAGAGGAATTATGCAATAAAAGTTTTTTTGTATTAAACTATTTTTTGTGTATAATTCTTTTTTAATTCCAGAAGGTATTTTTTGAAATACCTTCTTTTTTTATTCAATTTTGCATTTAAAAAAATAGGAGGAAATTAAAATGCAAGATTTCGTAATGAGTATTAATAGTTTTTTATGGGGAAATTTTTTAATTATTTTATTAATGGGAACAGGGATATATTTTACTTTAAAGTTAAATTTTATTCAGATTAGAAAATTTGGAGAAGGAATAAAACATGTAACTGGGTCAATAAATTTAAATGGAAAAGCAGCAGATAAAAATGGTATGTCATCATTTCAAGCTTTAGCTACAGCAGTAGCAGCTCAGGTAGGAACAGGAAACTTAGCAGGGGCAGCTACAGCAATAGCTTCAGGAGGACCAGGAGCAATATTTTGGATGTGGGCGAGTGCATTCTTCGGGATGGCAACAGTTTACGTAGAAGCAATATTAGGACAAGTTTTTAAAAGAAGAGTAGATGGTCAAATAACAGGGGGACCAGCATACTATATTGAAAACTCTATTAAAAATAAAAAAATTGCAAAAGGGTTATCATATTTCTTTGCAGTAGCTTGTATAGCAGCTTTAGGATTAATGGGAAATGCAGTTCAAGCAAATTCAATATCAGCAGCTTTTAATAAAGCTTTTGGTGTATCACCAGCTCTTGTTGGAATTATTGTATCTGTTTTAGCAGGATTTGTTTTCTTTGGTGGAATAAAAAGAATAGCTTCTGTAACTGAAAAAATAGTACCTATTATGGCTGGATTATATATAGCAGCATGTATTGTAATAATAGTAATAAATTATCAAGAAGTAATTCCAGCTATAACATCTATTTTCTATTCAGCATTTAATCCACAAGCAGCACTTGGAGGAGCTATGGGAGTATCAGTAAAACAAGCTGTAAGATATGGGGTTGCAAGAGGTTTATTTTCAAATGAAGCAGGAATGGGATCAACACCGCATGCTCATGCAATAGCAAAAGTATCACATCCAGGAGAACAAGGAATTGTAGCAGTAATAACTGTATTTATAGATACTTTTGTGGTATTAACAGGAACAGCACTTGTAATTCTAACATCAAAAGTTTCATTGACATCGGGAGCAGGAATTGTTTTAACTCAAGGAGCATTTAGTGAAACATTAGGAGTATTTGGAGATACCTTTATTGCAATCTGTTTATTATTCTTTGCTTTCTCTACAATTGTAGGATGGTATTTCTTTGGAGAAGCTAATGTTAGATATATCTTTAAGAGTAAAAAATCAGTTAATGTATACAGAGCAATAGTTATGATAATGATTGTTATTGGATCAATGATGAAAGTAGAATTAGTATGGGAATTAGCTGATATGTTTAATGGAATGATGGTTTTACCAAATTTAATAGCACTTTTATCATTAGGTAAATATGCAAGAAGTGCTATGAAAGAATATGATAAAATTCCTGAAGAAAAAGTAAAAGAAATTATAGCTTAAAAATTGAGTGAAAAATGAGAAAAAAGTGATTAAAATTAGTATTAAATGTATTTTTTTATTGACATAAAATAGTAGTATACAGTATAATTCATATAAGATTATTAATTAAGAAGGGTGGATTATATGAAAAAATTTATAATGTCAATGTTGGTAGTTTTATCAGCAGTAGCTTTTGGAGCTGAAGTAAAAGAAGGAACTGGATTAGGATATGCAGATGATATAAAAGTGGCAGTAACAATGGACGGAGACAAAATTGTTGCAATTGAAGTAAAAGAGAATAGCGACACTCCAGGAATTGCAAATCCAGCAATTGAGCAATTAACAAAGAAGGTTATAGAGGCACAATCATCTCAAGTAGATACAGTAGCAGGAGCTACATACACTTCTGAGGGATTCTTAGAAGCAGTAAATAACGCAACAGGAAAGTAATTGATTAATTAATAAAGCTGAGATTTAATCTCAGCTTTTTTTTATAAAAAATTCAGGGGAGAGAACATGAAAAGAAGTACATTAGTAATTTTAGGTACAGTAGCATTATCAGTTTTAAGTTTTTCACAAGAGGGAATGGGAAGAAATAACAAAAAAAGTAGAGTAGATTATTCTAAAGAAAATTTAGTAGGAGTAGATACATATAGTTTTCATGAAGAGGAAAGATTAAAAAATAGTGGATCAACAGGATTTTTAGAAATAGGAATGGATACGATGATTTTTGAGAGATCTGTGGATGAAAAAAATAGAGTAGAACCATATTTAGGATTTGAATTTTTTCCTTTTGAAAATTCAAATTTTTATATAGATGGAAAAACATCATATAGACACGAATATAGTAGTTCTGAAAAAAGATATAATAAAACAATGGTAGAGCTTTATGGAGGATCTGTATATAGAAATGGTAAATTTTTCCTGAACTATAAATTAGGAATCAGACAAGATGAGCTTAAACATACAAAAGTTCAACACTCGACAACACTAAGATTTATTCCAAAGGCAACATATGATTTTACAGATAAATTTGGTTGGTATTTAAAAGGAGCTGTAGGATATGCAAAAGTTAAAGGAGACGAAAGAGATCAAATAACTCAAGCTTTTAACTTACCATTTCAAAATGAAGATTATGTAAATAAAATAGAAACAGGATTAAGTTATAGAGTAAACAAAACAAAATTATCTTTAGGTGTTGCAAATAAATCTAAAGATGAATATGCTGGTGAAAATATAAGATGGTCTTATTTAGCTAAAGTTGATCATAACTTATATACTACAAAAACTTTACAAGTAAGACCATATGTTTGGGGATTTTTAAATCCTGAAGTTGAAACAGGTGGAAATAAGAATAGAACAACATTTCATAATGAATTAGGAGCAATGATTGGAACAAGAGCTATTTGGAATCCAATGGTTGATTTTTCTATAACAGCTGATGTAGTTTATTTAGCTCAATATAAAAATGTTTCAAATAATGGACAACCGTCAGGTGGAAATAATAGTAAATCAACTGGAAAGCCTGGAAGTGGTTCTGGTGGAGGAAACTCTGGTGGAGGAAATGGAGGTGGTTCTGGTAGCGGAGGTGGATCTGGAACAGGACCTGGAAGTGGAACAGGTGGAGGATCAAAAAGTATAAAAAGATCAGTAGAAGAATCTGTAATAATAAGATTAGGATTTAAAAAGTATTTTTAAAAATAGATAAATATTTGATATAATAACCTTAATAAAATATAAGAGGTGTTAACTTATGAAGAGGTTATTAATTATTGAGGATGAAAAAGAATTGGCTCTCTCTTTAGAGAGTCATTTTTTTAATCTAAATATAGAGATAAAAATTGCATTAAACGGAGAGGAAGGAATAAAATATTTTGAAAGTTTTAAACCAGATTTAGTACTTTTAGATGTTAATTTACCTCTTAAAAATGGTTGGGAAGTTTGTGAATATATTAGAAAAAAGTCTGAAGTTCCAATAATAATGATGACAGCTAGAGATTCGGAATTAGATGAAATTCATGGACTAGAGATAGGAGCAGATGATTATATTATTAAACCATTTAGTATAAATGTTCTTTCAACTAAAATAAAAAAATATTTAAAATTAAATATTCAACAAGAGTATATATATAAAGAGATGGAGTATTCATTTAAAGATGAGATATTAAAAATAAAAAGTGAAAGAGTTAATATTTCAACAAGAGAAAAGAATTTATTAGAATATTTTATAAAAAATAAAAATAAACCCTTAAGTAGAAATAATATTTTATTAGAAATTTGGGGGATAGATAATGAGTTTGATGAGAGAGCTTCAGATACACTTGTTAAAAGATTAAGAAAAAAATTAGGGGATTATGACGAATTAATTGGGACAGTAAGAGGAGTGGGGTATATCTTTGAAGAGAGGTAGTTTATCGACTAAAATATTTATATATTCAGCATTAATTATAATGATTGCAATGAGTATAAGTTATACTATAAGTATATTTTTTTTAGAGTCTCACTTTATATCTGAAAGAAAAGAAGAGTTTCCAAAAATAGCGAGAGAACTTGAGTATTTAATATTAAATAATAAAAAATTAGATTTGGAAAATTATATCAAAAATTTAAAAGAAAAAAAAGATATAACAGTTCTAATTATGGCTGAAGGAGAAAAAAAGTGGGTAAATAATAGAGGCGGAAGTGGAAGTGGTTTTTTAATTGAAAATTTAGAGAGTAAAAAATTTTTTATAAAAAATCAAAGATTAACAGAGGCTAAAATTTTATTATATAATGAAAAAATTCAAAATAGATGGATATCAATAAGAACGTCATTATCTATTTTAAATTATTATAAAAAAGAGATTGGTTATTTTAATTTACTTGGTGCATTTATAGCAATTTTTATAAGTTTAATTTTTGCTAAACTTTTTTCTAAAAATTTTGTAAGAGATATAGAAATATTACAAAATAATACAAAAGAGATATCAAAATTAAAATTTAAATCTAACTTAGAAATTAAAAGAGACGATGAATTAGGGGAACTTAGTGAAAATATAAAGGTAATGAGTGAAAAATTAGAAGTAGCAATTAATGATTTAGAATCTTTTATTTCTAATACATCTCATGAATTAAAAACTCCAATTACAATAATTTCATCTAAAGTTCAAGTTTTAATGAAAAATGAAAATATAGATTTAGAGACATTAGAAACTTATAAAACTATACTAAGAGAGAGCTATTATACTAAAGAGTTAATCTCAAAGTTATTGATTTTATCAAAATTAGATGTTTTAAAAAATATAAAAAATGAAGAGATTGATTTAAGAGAGTTAACTTTAAGAATAGTAGAACGTTATGACTATATAGAACTTTCTAAAAATCTAATAGTTAATTTAGATATTGATAAAATAAAAGTTTATACAGATAAAGAATTTTTACAAATTGCATTGGAGAATATAATTCAAAATAGTCTAAAGTACTCTGAAGATGATAAAGAGGTAAATATAGAGTTAAAAAATAATATTTTAAAAGTAACAAATAAAATGTTACCTAATAAAAATATGGATTTAGAAAAAATATTTATTCCTTTTAATAGAGGAGAAAACTTTTCAAGAATAGATGGAAATGGTTTAGGTTTAACTTTAGTAAAAAAAATATTTTTATTATTAAATATAAAATATGAAGTTTATATAAAAAATGAAACTTTTAATTTTATAGTTTATTTAAAATAAAAACTCGGAAAATTTTCCGAGTTTTTTAAATTAACCAAGTTTGATAGTTATAAATAGCGTAATCTGTAATAGTGTTATAGTACTTAAATACAAGATAACTACAAAGTATAATGAAAGAAAGATATTTTAAATACTTATTAGATATATTAAATATAATAAAAGGGATTCCAATAAAAATACCTAATCTAAAATAATCTAAAACTCTTAAAATAATGGCAAAACGATAAAAAGAAATAAAAATAAAAAGTGCAAAAATATTTAGATTTAAAAGAACACTTTCTTTTTTAGTACTATTTTTAAAATAAAATAATAATATGGTAACAAAAATTAAAAGTTCTAAAAATTCATAAAAATTTCCATGTTCAATAATATGGCTATATCTATTTAAACGTTCACTTAAGCCTAAAAAAGATATATTAAGTTTAAAAATAATAAAAGATAATGGATTAATAATGAGAGATAAAATAAAAAGAAAACTTAAAGATTTTTTTGTAAATCGATAGTTTAATAAAAAATAAAGAGGATATAGAATAATAGCTGTTTTATGAAAGAAACAAGCTAAGGTAATTAAAAAAATATAAATAAATATTTTTCTTTCAATAATATACTTTAAACTTATCCAAAATATTATGATAGCAATAAAATTTCTAATGATAGTAAAATTATGCCAGTAGTAAAAAGTTGATAGATATATTAGAAAAGATAGTGTTGGGTATCTACTGTAGGATATAAAAAGTTTATAAATAATAAAATTAAATATAAAACTTAAAAAAAGAAGAAAAAAATTGTAATTTAAACCAAGAAATTTAGAGAAATCTCTGAGTAGAATAAAAAAGTATTCATATCCATATGGATTTTGAAAATATGGGAGTTCATAAAAATATTTATAAACATGATAGTCATATCCACCAACATTTATCCTAGTTCCGGTATATATAGACAATAGAAATACAGGCATAATGAGTAAAAATTTTTCGTAAGGGTCTTCAGTAAAAAATATAGTATAAAAAAGAAAGATTCCAAAGATTCCAAGAACAAAAATCATACCTCATCAACTCGTTCTTTTATAATAACACCAGTTAAAGAGACAAAAAGAGATGCAATAAAACCAAAAAATAAAATTAAGTACCGTTTATCGATAATTTCTATTGAATCAGCTTTTATTATTAAAGGAAAAGATTTAGTAGGATTTTCTAAAAGAGCTTTAAATTTAATTTCTTCATCTTTAGAGGTAGCATAAAGAAGTTTTTCATTTAAAAAATTTATATTTGTTATGACAACAAAATCTAAAAAGTTATTAACTTCATTTATTGGAAAATCTTTTAAAATGGATTTGCTGACAACTGTATAAATACCATTTCCTGCATTAAAAGATATTTTTAAAGAATCGCTATTAATTAAGCTTGGAATATATAAACCACCACTTCCAGGAGTTATGCTTTCGTAGGTTATAGTTTCGTTTATATCAACTTTTGTAATTTTTGTGGCACCTTCAGGTTCGATATAACGAAATAAAGCCTTAGCAGAATATGTAATTGGGCTAGTAAAATAAAAATAAGAAGTGAAAATTAATCCGATGATAAAAATAGAAAAAAATAAATATCTATGTGCATTAATAATCTTAAAAAAATCCTTAGACATTTAAACCTCCAGTATCCTTTTTAATATAATACTGTAAAAAATAAAAAAACCTCTTTACTAAAGAGGTTTTTAAACTAGAACGAATATTTTATTGCACCTGAATAAAACCAGTGATCTTTATTTCCATCTCCGCCTTTATCAGTATTATCATCTCTCCACTCATAGTTAACCTTAGCTATAAGTTCGATATTTTTAGTAATTTTATAGTGAGTATTAACTCCTAGCATATCCCTTTTAACCTCTTTTTTTGTACCATTTGTAGCAATTCTTTCACCATCAACTCCCCAGAAGAAGAAAGGTACAAGTTTTAGATTTCTAGTTGGTGAGTAGTGATATCTAAATCTTAATTGAGTATTATCAACATCATAATCAAATTTATTAACACCACTTGTATCATCAGATAAAGCAACTGATAAAGCATGTTTTCTATTGAAAGTATATCTAGTTCCACCTTCTAATCTATGTTTGTAACCATATTTATCGCCATTTTTCCAAGGATCTTTTAATTCCGTGTATGCCACAAATCCTCTAGAATATAAACTCCAATTTTTATTAAATGTATATGTGAATTTAGGATAGAATCTATACTCTTTAGCTGAATCCAATCCTTTATCATCATTATGGAAATCTGTATATTTTAAACCGATTTCAGGTCTAAACATAAGTTTTCCCCAAAGGTACATATTTTCAATGTAGAACTCTGACATTTCTCTAGTTTGCTCTTTCTTTTTAGAAGTTTTACTTTCATTAAAAACTCTATCGGCAAAACCAAACTTAAAAGCAAGTCCGTTATCTTTATTAGGTTTTAAAGTAAGACTAACATTACCTTCTCTAAAATTTCTAGAAGCTCCACCCTCTTCATAATCTTTAACTTTAAATCCAACTTCAATATCTCCACCCATTTTATCTAAATTAAAAGCTAAAACAGATGTATTAACTAATAAAAAAGATGAAAGAGCGAAGCAAGATATAATTTTATTATTCATAACCCCTCCAATATGTCAATATTATGTCATAATTATACTATTTTTTTTATTTTATGTCAACTTTGTGTCAAATAAAAAAAGACTTGATTTAACAAGTCTTAATTAAAAGGATACCAAAATCCTTTAAGTACATATATTTTTAAATAAATTGATACAACTAACATTAATCCCATTAATATAAGTGTAATAAAGTCAATAGAAGAATATTTTTGAGAACTATACCAAGTTCTTTTACTTTTATGACCAAATCCTCTTAGATCCATTGCATTAGAAACAACTTCAACCCTATTTAATGACGAAAGAACTAATGGGAATAAAATGGTATTATAATTTTTTAATCTTGTTATAATATTGGCATCTTCTTTTCTAAAAGCTACTCCTCTAGCTTCTTGAGCATGCATTATATTTTTAAATTCATCTCTTACATCTGGAATATATCTAAGTGCTATATTAATTGCATAAGCAACTTTGTAAGATACACCAATTTTATTTAAACTACTTGCAAATTTACTAGGATGAGTTGTAAATATAAACAGCATCATTATAGGAAAAATAGCTAAGTACTTCATTGATAAAGTAAGTGCAAACCAGATTGTTTCAGTAGAAAGCGTTATTCCTTTTATCGTTAAAATTGGAGTAGTAGTTCCTGTTAAAGTTGATCCATATTCAGGTGTTATAACTATTAAAAATAAAGAGTTCATAATAGTAAACATAACAATGAATATAAACAAAGGTTTTATTGATTTAAATGGAATTTTAGCAATATGTAATAGCCCCATTCCTACAATAAAAAACGTTAAAAACACTCTAAAATCATTAAATAAAAATACCGATGCTGTCCAAACAAGTAGTAATAAAAATTTTACACTTCCATCAATTTTATGTATTGGAGAGTTTTTATCAATATATAAAGTTCCAGCTCTTGACATTATCTCATCCCTCCTTGATTTTCAAAATTAATGAAAGAGTTCATAAGCATCTCAGGATCTAGGCCCATAATTTCTGCCATTTGAGATAAAGAAGTTTCTTTTAAATTAGACTTCTCCATTAATTCTTTTTCTCCTAAAATAATAGATGGAGAATTATTTGCTATAATTGTTCCATTACAAAGAACAATAGCTCTATTAGCATATTCAAGAGCTAAGTGCATATCATGAGTTATTAGAATAATTCCAACACCCTTATTAGCAATCTCTTTAATAAAGTTCATAAACTCTTTATATCTTTTATAATCTTGTCCTGCTGTAGGCTCATCTAAAATTAAAACTTCAGGCTCGAGAGCTAAAATAGCAGCTATAGTAAGTCTTTTTTTCTGACCATAACTTAAAGATGTAACAGGCCAATGTCTAAATTCATGTAAACCACAAATTTCTAAAGCTTTTTCAGCTTTTTCAGTAAAATCCTTAACTCCTCTTATTTTTAAACCAAACTGTACTTCTTCTAAAAGAGTTTCTTGTGTAATCATATGATTTGGATTTTGCATAACAAATCCAATTTTCTCTCCTCTTCTTTTAATACTATTTTTAATAATACTTTTTCCAAGAAAAATAATATCTCCAGAAGATTCTTTTTCAATACCTGTTACAACTTTACAAAGTGTTGATTTACCAGCACCATTATTTCCTAAAAGAGCAAGAATCTCTCCTCGATTAACAGAAAAATTAACATCTTTTAAGATTGGTTTACTCTCATCATAAGCAAATGAAAGATTTTGAACACTTAAAATATTATCTTTAAACTGTTTTTCTTTTAATTCTATTGAATCACACCAAGTTTTTACTTTTGTTATATTTTCATTAGTTCCAATTTTAGATATAGGATATATCGAATCTGTTTCTAAGTTTACGCCAGAATATTTTAAAGCTTCAATATAAAGAGGCTCTCTCAATCCATATTGTCTAAATATATCTTTTCTAAATAACTCTTCAGGAGTTCCATTAGCGACAACTTCGCCCTTACTTAAAATAATAACTCTATCAAACTCTTGTTCTAAAACGTCTTCAATTCTATGTTCAATAACAATAATTGTTTTTCCAGTTTTCTTTTGAATATCACAAATTAATTTCATAGCATGCTTCCCGCTATATGGATCTAAGTTAGCTAAAGGTTCATCAAAAAGTAATATTTCAGCAGGACTTCTCATTATTCCAGCTAATGATACAGATTGTTTTTGTCCACCAGAAAGTTCTTGAGGACTATGATTAATAAAACTCTCCATTCCAACTTCTTTTAATGCTTTCTCAGTGTTTTTAATCATTTCAGATTGAGGTATAAGATTATTCTCATCAATAAATGATACATCTTCCCCAACACTTAAACCTATAAATTGACCATCTTGGTCTTGTAAAACTGTTCCAACAAGGTTACTAATCTCAAAAATACTACTTTCATAAGGTTCAATATTTTTAACAGTTAAAGTACCTTTAAATCCACCCTCTTTTGAAAAAGGGACAATACCATTTAAACAACTACCTAAAGTAGACTTACCACTACCACTCGGCCCAGCAATCAGAACTTTTTCACCTTTTTTTATCTCTAAATTAATATTTTTTAAAGTTGGTTCTAATTGATTGATGTATTTAAAAGTAAAATCTTTAAATTCTACTACGTTACTCATCTATACTCCTTCACTTAATTAATCTTCTATTTTTAAATTTGAATATTTTCTTTTTCTAGCAGCGATTCCAAGAATAATAGGAATTCCTAAAGTTGCAGTAACAGCAAAATTAGTTAAAGTTGCTAAAGCAATTTGAATCCAAACTTTTTGAGCTGGTTCACCATAGAAGTAAACATCGCCAACATAAGCAGCTAATCCTGCAAAAATCATTCCTAAAATAGCATAAAGATACATTTTAAATATGTGAACTTTAGTAACATGACCTGTTTCTAAAGAAAAACTTTTGTCTAAGGTAATTAATCCACCAAATAATCCAATAACAGCAGATAAGAAAACCCAACTAAACCAAACACTTCCCCACATAATCATATCATTTAAAGCGTGTCCAACAAAACCTACAAAGAATCCAACTAATGGACCAAAGATAGCTCCAAAAATTGTAAGAAGAGCGACAGCTATTCTAAATGATGTATTAGGACCAACAGGAATAGCAACTCCTGAAAGTACGCTATAAAGAGCAGCTCCAATACCGATAGCTACTACACTTTTGGTAGAAAATAATTCAGTTTTTTTTACATAATATCTGAAACCATCTTCTCCAATATACTTTTTTATCATATTTTATCCAACCTTTCTTTTCTAACCTTCCAATCAGGCATATAAAGTGATATAAAATTCCAAAACTCTTTTTGATGATGAGGATATTTTAAATGTGCTATTTCATGGAATGCCACATAATCAATACATTCAATAGGTTTTTTAATAAGTTCAATATTTAATGTAATGATTTTTGTGATAAACCTGCAAGACCCCCAACGTCTTTTCATTTTTCGAATTTTAAAACTAGAAAACTTTTCACCGATAAGGTTACTATATTTATTCAAAGATATTTCGAAAATTTTTAAAGCATTTTTCTTATACCAATTATAAATAAGAGTTTCAATATTTTTGTCATTAATCTCTTTATTAGTAAATATTTTAAAAAAACCATCTATAATTTCAATGTTATTATAAGAGCTTTTAAAAATTTCTAAAATATAAATTTTACCAAGATACTCTATATTGTCTCCATTTTTATATGATTTGTCAACTGATTTAGTTGAAAAATTTCTAACTTTTTCGAGATTTTTTAAAATCCATTCATTTTTAGATTTTAAAAAAGATTCAATAAAAGTATTAGGAGTTCTTTTGGGAACAGAAAGAGTAACAGTACCATCAGATTTAACTTTAAGAATAATATTTTTAATATTTTTTTTAGTAATTACTACATTATATTTCATTAATTCACCTTTAGATATCGTATTATAAATATTTTATCACAATAGTTTGATTTACGAAATAAAATAAATTAAAAAACTTTTTTTAATTAGTTAACAAAGATTTTGAGAAGTTTAGAGTGTTAATTGCTATATTGTTTAAATTATGATTATATATTAGTAATTTAATTGATATGGGAGGGGTTTATGGATAATTTACATAATCCAAGAGTTTTTAAAATAAATAGATTAAGTGCACATTCAAATCATAAATATGAAGGATTAAATATAGAGTGGAAAAAATGTTTAAATGGAATTTGGGATTTTTCATATTGTAATACATCTAATTGGACTAAAATTCAAGTTCCTGGCCATATGGAGTTACAAGGATATGGAGAACCACAATATGTTAATACAATGTATCCTTGGGATGGAAGAGAAAATTTAGAGCCAGGAGAGGTTCCGAAGGAGTTTAATCCTTTTGGAATTTATAAAAGAAATATAGATATACCAAAAGATTGGAAAAATAGACCAGTATATATTTCATTTCAAGGAGTTGAATCATCGCTAGAATTATATTGTAATGGGGAGTTTGTGGGATATAGTGAAGATAGTTTCACACCGAGTGAGTTTGAATTGACAAAATATTTAAAGAGTGAGAATAATGAAATAATAGTAAAAGTCTATAAATGGTGTAGTGGAAGTTGGTTAGAAGACCAAGATTTTTGGAGACTTTCAGGTATTTTTAGAGATGTTTATCTTTATTCAACTCCAGATGTACATGTAAAAGATATGTTTATAACTTCAGAATTAACAAATAATTTTAAAAAGGCAACTTTAAAAAATACACTAAAAATTCAAACTTATAAAGAAGCAATAGTAGATATTGAAATGGAGCTTATAGATAAAACAGAAGTTGTTTTAAAAATGGAAGAAAAAAATATAAAAATTGATAAAGAATTAAAACTAGAATTAAATAAAAAAGTAGAAAATCCAAAGTTATGGAGTGCTGAAAACCCCAATCTTTATGAAGTTAAAATTTTAATTAAAGATGCTAAAACAGGAGATATAATAGAAGAGTGTTGGCAAAAATTTGGATTTAGAAAATTTGAAATTTCAGATAAAATTATGAAAATAAACGGAGAGCGGATTGTATTTAAAGGTGTAAATAGACATGAGTTTAATTGTTATAGAGGAAGAGCAGTAACAGAAGAGGATATGATTTGGGATATAAAGTTTTTGAAAGCTAATAATTTTAATGCTGTTAGAACATCACATTATCCAAATCAAACTAGATGGTATGAGTTATGCGATGAGTATGGATTATATGTAATTGACGAGGTTAATTTAGAAACTCATGGAACTTGGCAAATTTTAGGGCAACCTTGTCCAGAAAAAGTTATACCAAATAACAATCCAGAATGGTTAGAGAATATAATAGATAGAGCAAAGTCTATGTTTGAAAGAGATAAAAATTATTCTTCTATAGTAATTTGGTCTTGTGGAAATGAATCTTTTGGAGGAGAAAACTTATTTAAAATGTCTGAATTTTTACGAAGTTTAGATAATACAAGGGTTATCCATTATGAGGGAATTTTTTGGGATAGAAGATATGATAAAACGTCGGATATGGAAAGCAGAATGTATGCAAAAGTTTATGAGATTGAAAAGTATTTGCAGGAAACACCTGAAAAACCATTTATACTATGTGAATATTCTCATGCTATGGGAAATTCTAATGGTGGACTTCATAAATATACAGAATTGGAAAGAAAATATCCAATGTATCAAGGAGGATTTATTTGGGATTATATAGACCAATCATTAATGAAGAAAGATCCTTTTGGTAAAGAGTATTTAGCTTTTGGAGGAGACTTTGGTGATAGACCAACTGATTATAATTTTTGTGTAAATGGAATTGTTTATGGAGATAGAAAACCATCACCAAAAGTTCAAGAGATTAAACAACTATTTTCAGATTATAAAATAAATGTAGAGGAAAAATATTTTACTATAATAAATGAAAGTTTATTCACAAATTGTTCAGAGTACGATACAAAAATAAAATTATTTAAAAATGGAATTAAAATATATGAAGAGAGTTTAGAATGTAATGTAAAACCATTGTCTGAAAAATCATTTAAATTAAATCTTCCTAAAGTAAAAGAGTATGGAGAATATACAATAGAGGTGTCTTTAAATTTAAAAGAGGATAGGTTTTATGCTTTAAAGGGACATGAAATTTGTTTTGGGCAAAAAATATATAAAATTGAAAAAAAAGTAAAAGAAAAATTAGAAGGAAAACCAATTTTTATAAATGGTGGATTTAATTTAGGAATAAAAACTAAAAAAATGGAATTAATATTTTCAAAAGCGTATGGTGGATTAATCTCATTAAAATTTGGAGGAAAAGAGTTTATAGATGGTGTTGTAATGCCAAACTTCTGGAGAGCCTCAACAGATAATGATAGAGGAAATAAGATGCCATTTAGATATGCCCAATGGAAACTTGCATCAATGTATGTAAAAATGGTTGATGTGAATGTTTTAGAAAAAGAAAATTCTGTGGAAATAAAAGCTAAGTATGAACTACCTACAAATCCTACTTCAGAATGTGAGATTACATATGAAGGTTTTGTTAATGGAAAATTAAAAATAAATATGGAATATAATGGAGTAAAAGGATTATCTGATATGCCATTATTTGGAATGAGTTATAAAGTTCCAAAAGAGTTTAGTGAAATAAAATGGTATGGAATGGGGCCAGAAGAAAATTATATAGATAGAGTTCATGGAGCTAAACTTGGAATTTTTGAAACAGATGTAAATAAAAATATGAGTGAATATGTGATTCCTCAAGAGTGTGGAAATAGAATAGGAACTAGATGGACAGAAATAACAAATAAGATGGGAGTAGGAATAAAGATTTCAAGTGAGGAGCCTTTTGAATTTAGTGCTTTACCTTATACGGTTAATGAAATAGAAAGTGCATATCATCACTACGAACTTCCTAAATCTCATTGTACTGCTTTAAATATAAATAAAATACAGATGGGGGTTGGAGGAGATGATTCGTGGGGAGCTCCAACACATGATGAATATTTAATTCCAAGCGACAAAAAGTATTTATTTAGTTATATAATAGAATCAAATATTTAAAATTAAAGCTAGAAGATACCTCTTCTAGCTTTTCCTATTTCTTAAAGGTAATATTGCTAAAAAATATAAAGCATGGTATAATAATACGTTAAATTTAATAGAGAATAGGAGAGTAAAATGACTATAGTAGAGTTTAAAAATGTATCAAAATCATTTTTTTCACAAAATTTATATAAACATGTTGATCTAGAAGTAAATTCTGGAGATAAAATAGCTCTTGTTGGAAACAATGGAACAGGAAAATCTACTTTAATTAAACTTTTATCTGGATCAGAAAATCCTGATAGAGGAACTGTAATTAGAGAGGAAGAAGCTGTAATATCTTGTTTTGATCAGTTTGGAAGAGTTGATTTAGATAGTAAAGTTCAAGATTTGTTAAATTCACCTTTTGAAAAAGTAATGTCTGTTCAAGCAGAATTGGATGCAGTTTCAGCAGAATTTACAGGTGATATGGATAACGATGAAAAAGTAATGGAAAAATATTCAAAATTATCTGATGAGTTTGAAAGTTTAGGAGGGTATTCATATATTCACGTTCAATCTGAATTTATAGATACTTTTGAACTAAATGATAAGTTAGATAAAAAGTTTAGAGAGTTAAGTGGAGGAGAAAGACAATATATAAGATTGGCTATAACTTTATTTAGTAATTCAGATTTAATAATTTTAGATGAGCCACTTTCATTCTTTGATAAGAAAAAGACAGCTTGGTTAACAAATTATATTAATGATAGTCCAAAAGCTTTTTTAGTAATATCACATAATATAGATTTTATAAGAACTTTCGCTACAAAAATCTTTGATATAGATAATAATAAAGTAGGAGTTTATGATTGTGATTATCCAGCTTATTTAAAAGAGAAAAAAGTTAGAATAGCAGAGGATAAAAAGAAAAATAGAGAAACTGAAGAAACGATAGAAGAAACTCAAGAAGCGATTGAAAAAAAATTAAAGTTATTAGAAAGATGTAACAATAAACATGCTCATGCTGTAATTTTAAGAAGAATGAGAAAAGAGCTAGAAAGATTACAAAGAGAAAGAATTAAGTTCTCGCCTGAGTATAAATATAATTATATTGATGCACCAGAAGATGTAATGATAACTGGGAAAAAAGAGTTTGAAGGACCAATTGTTGTTTTAAAAGATGTAATGAAAGAGTATCCAGATAAGATGTTATATAAAGATGCAAACTTAGTAGTAGATAGAGATACAAAAATTTGTATTGTTGGAGAAAATGGATCTGGAAAATCAACACTGCTAAAAATAATAGCTGGATTAGATAAGCCAACTTCAGGAGAAGTTTTTATAAATGAAAAAGCAACAATAGCATTTATAGAGCAAGATACAGTTTTTGAAAATGAAAATATGTATATTAAAGATTATTTAAAAGATAAAACGGGTCTTTCTGAAGAGTTTATAGAAGCTGCTATTGATAATCTTTACAATAATGAATTAGAGTTTAGAGATAAAAGAATATTTATGTTATCAGGTGGAGAGAAAAAAAGATTAGAGATTTTTACAAATACTTTAATGGAAACAGATTTATTGATAATAGATGAACCATCAACTTATATGGATGATTACTCAAGAACAGCTATAGCTAATATGCTTTTAGATTATCCTGGAGCAGTTATATTAGTAAGTCACGATAAAGTTTTAATGAGAAGAATAGGATTTGTAACTTACGATATTCGTGATAATAGATTTAGAATAAAAAATTAATAAAAAATAAAAAAGTTTATTGACAAAAAACAAATGTTGTGATACAATTTTTATGTCTTGAGGGATTCCTTCAAGACGTTAGCGGGAGTAGCTCAGTTGGTAGAGCGTCAGCCTTCCAAGCTGAATGTCGCGAGTTCGACCCTCGTCTCCCGCTCCAATTAAATATTTATCAAATGTGTCTGTAGCTCAGCTGGATAGAGCAACGCCCTTCTAAGGCGTGGGTCAGGAGTTCGAATCTCTTCAGACACGCCATTTTATTTATAAGCCGCTTTAGCTCATCTGGTAGAGCAACTGACTTGTAATCAGTAGGTGATTGGTTCGACTCCGATAAGCGGCACCATTTTGATTTTAAAAGCACGAAAGTGCTTTTTTTTTATATTTATTTATAAATTATAATTAAAATTAAAGGATTTCTTCAACTTAATTCGAATAATTTTTCAGAGTTTCAAATATAAGATAATAAACTAAGGAATTTTAAGATATAAGGAGGTTTTTTTATGTTACACAGAAGAAAAGTTGGAGAAGAAAAAGAAAAGGAGTATATGTTTGCTCCAGATAATTCAGCAACACCTTTATTTGGAAGTTATGAATCGGCTCATGTATTACCAAGAGAAAGTATAAATGAAAAAGCAATTAATCCAAATATAGCATATCAATTAATAGCAGATGAGATGATGCATGATGGAAATCCTAGATATAATCTAGCAACATTTGTACAAACTTACATGGAGCCAGAAGCAAAGCAAGTAATGGTTGATGCTATTGCAACAAATGCAATAGATAAAGCTGAGTATCCTCAAACAACAGAAGTTGAAAAAAGATGTGTAAATATAATAGCAAATTTATGGAATGCTCCAGAAACAGAGGAGTACATGGGAACATCTACAGTTGGTTCATCAGAGGCATGTATGCTAGGTGGAATGGCGATGAAATTTAGATGGAGAAAAAGAGCACAAGCTTTAGGTATAGACATAAATGCAAAAAAACCAAACTTAGTAGTAAGTTCAGGGTTCCAAGTAGTTTGGGAAAAGTTTGGAGTATATTGGGATGTAGAGTTAAGAGAAGTTCCAATGATGTCATTAGATGATTTAAGACTGGATCCAAAAGCAGCTATAGCAGCATGTGATGAGTACACTATAGGTATAGTACCAATAATGGGAATAACTTATACAGGAACATTTGATGATATAGTAGCTTTAGATAAAGAAGTGGAGGAATACAATAAAACAGCAAAATTATCAGTACCAATCCACGTAGATGCTGCATCAGGAGGGTTATATTTACCATTTGTTAATCCAGAATTAGTTTGGGATTTTAGACTTAAAAATGTAGTGTCTATAAGTACATCAGGACATAAATTTGGTTTAGTATACCCAGGACTTGGATGGGTAATGTGGAGAGATAAAGAATATTTACCAGAAGAGTTACTATTTAAAGTAGCTTATTTAGGAGCATTTGAACCAACTTTCCAAATAAATTTCTCAAGACCAGGAAGTCAAATATGGGCTCAGTATTACAATTTTGTAAGATGGGGTAAAGAAGGATATAAAGCAGTACATGAAAAATCAAGAGATGTAGGATTATTCTTAACAAAAGGATTAGAAAAATTAGGAATATTTAAAATCTTAAATAGTGGAGAGAATATTCCAATTGTATGTTGGATGTTAAAAGATGATCCAAAAAGAGCATGGACAGAGTATGATTTATCAGATAGATTAAGATATTATGGATGGCAGTTACCAGCATATCCATTACCAAAGAATTTTGAAGATGTAACAATAATGAGAGTTGTTGTAAGAGCTGACCAAAGTATGGAACAAATGTCGTTATTATTAAGAGATATGAAAGAATCAATAGATTATTTAGACAAACATATCACAGTAAAAAAAGAGATCAAAAAAACAGAAGATCATGTAGCAGGATACTCACACACAGAAAAAAGATTATTAAAAAAATAAAAGAAAAAAAGAAACTGCATCCTTATAAATAGGATGCAGTTTTTATTTAGAGATTTATAAATTACTAATTTTTAAAATTTCTTTAAAAATTGAAATAGTATCTTTTAGATTTATAGATTTTAATGATTTATCTTCTAATATTTTATTTGAATCACTTACATAAAATAATAAATTAGTTGGATTACAAGAAGGTGTTAAAGATATACTTTCTTTTAAAATCTCAATTTTAGGAAAAGGTTCATGTTTAAAATCCTCTAGTAAAATAATATCAAAATCTTTAAAATAGTTTAAATATTGGAAAAAACTATTGTTAACTCTATCCTTTAAGAGGATATAACTATTTTTAGAAAAAAGTAAACTTCCTTTAGCACCAGATTTTTTATATCTATTTAGTTCTTCATCTAATCCATCTAGATTATAATCAGAATCAAATTTAATAGTAGCTACTTTAAATCCAGCATCGTTAAAATGCTTTAATAGTTCCTCAATCAATAGAGTTTTACCACTATTTTTAGCACCACAAATAGCAATAAAAGGTTTATTTCCCATAAAAATAGAGTTAAACTTTAATTCTTCTTGAGTATCAATACTTCTTAAAAGCTTTTGACAATCAAAAGTTGTATTAGAAAGATTGATATATTTAACATTTAATTCAGAAAGAAGATCTTGAAGTCTATAATTTTTATCCATAATAGATCTTTCTATTGTACTTAATGAAGACTTATTATATATTCCAAAAAGAGGATAAGTTTTTCCTTTGCTATCTTTAATAATAACAGCATCATAATCATGAGAAATAAATTGTAATATAAAATTAATAAATTCTTTTGTAATATTTGGCATATCACAAGTTGTAACAAAAATAAAATCTGATTTTGTATTTAAAAGTCCTTGGTAGATTCCTTCGATAGGACCAGCATTATCTATAGTATCTGTAATAATAGTACCTCTAGGTATAAGAAAATTCTGATTTTTATTGATAGAAACCATTAAATTTTTAAAATTATCTAATTCTTGAGTTATTTTTTCTAAAAAAGTTCTATTTTTATCATATTTAAGTAAGGCTTTGTCTAAAAAATTCATTCTTGAGCTTTTTCCTCCAGCAAGAACTAGAGCATCAATGTTTTCAATTTTATTCATATATGTTACCTCCTGTGAGTTATAATTATGATGAGATACTTATATTATTAATTAGAATTGAAGGTGAACCAACACCAGATAGATTAAATTTTAAATCACTTCCAATATATTCGATATTTTTTAAAAGCTCGAAAAAATTCCCAGCTGAAGTAACTTGGTTTAATGGTTTGGAAATAATTCCATTTTCAATTAAAAATCCTTCTGTAGCTAGAGAAAAGTCTCCTGAGATAGAGTTTAATCCAGAATGTAAACCAGAAAAACCTGTGATTAAAATACCATTTTGCAATTTATTTAAAAGATCTTGGAATGAATGGTCTCCTTTTTCTAAATAAAGATTAAAAGATGAAATTCCCATTGTTCCTTTATACCCGCCTTTAGCAGCATTTCCTGTTGTTTTTACATTATCTTTTTTAGCTGTTTTTAGATTATGGAGATATGTTTTTAAAATACCATTTTCAATAAGATGTTTACACTGAGTTGGAACTCCTTCTGCATCAAAGGGAGCACTACCATAACCATCTTTTAAATGAGGATTATCAGTTATTGTAACAATAGAACTAGCAACAGCTTCTCCAATTTTACCTTTTAATTTTGAAACGCCTTTTTGAATAGCTTCACCAGAAAAAATTCCACTCATAGCTCCTAAAAGATCTGCAAAAGCATCATTTTCGATAATTACATTATAAACATTGCTTTCTATAGACGTTGAATTTAATTTATTCAAAGCCTTAGTAACAGCTTCGGTAGCTAATTTAACAGGGTCCATCTCTGAAAAGTTTTTAGTCACAATATATGCCGAATCATTTTTAATAGACTCTCCATCTTGAGCAACAACAGCTATGTAAGCATATATAGAGTTTCCATTATGATAAAGGTCTAAGCCTTTTGAATTTTTTATAATATTTTCTCCATATCCACTACCAATCATACAATAGTTAACACTTTTTATTCTAGAATCTAATTCTAAAGCAGTTTTTTCAGCTTTTAGTAAGAAATTGATTTTAGCATCAACTGTAACAGCTTTAAGATCTGGATTAAAAGCGTCGATTTTTTCATAAATACTTTTTTCTCCATATATTTCAATAACATCTAGATTCTCAATAACTTTAGCATTAGAGATAGCTCTTTCTATAAGTGGTATGATATCCTCTTCTTCAAGAGATTCAGTATAAGAGTATCCCATTTTTTCATTAACTTTAACTCTAAAAGAGATTCCCATATTTTGTGAGTTACTATATGTGTCAATTTCACCTTTAAAAACCTTAATAGTTTCATTTTCAGAAGATGTAAAATAAATTTCAAAATCATCTAACTTCATATCTTTAGCAGTATCAAAAACTTTATCTATAAATAATTTTATATCCATTATCTTCCTCCAACTACAATATCTTTTATTTTAATCCTAGGTTGTCCAACGTTAGCGGGAATACTTCCAGAAACAGATCCACACATTCCTTGTCCATGAGCTAAATTGTCTCCAACCATATCTATTTTATGAAGAATTTCAGGTCCATTACCGATTAAAGTTGCTCCTCTAACAGGTTCAGTAATTTTCCCATTTTTTATTAAATATCCTTCCATAATAGAGAAATTAAAGTCTCCTGTACTAGGATTAACAGATCCTCCTCCCATATACTTAGCATAGATTCCATTTTCAACATTAGATAGCATATCTTCTAAAGATGAGGTTCCATTTAAAATAAATGTGTTAGTCATTCTTGATGTTGGAGCATATTTATAAGATTCTCTTCTAGCACTTCCTGTACTTTCTACACCCATTCTTCTTCCGTTTAGCTTGTCCACCATATAGCCTTTTAAAATACCATTTTCAATTAAAAGATTTCTTCTTGTAGGAGTACCTTCGTCATCTATATTTGAAGAACCCCACTCGTTAGAGAGAGTTCCGTCATCTACTGCAGAAACAACACTACTTGCAACTTGCTCACCAATTTTTCCCGCAAAAACAGAAAGTCCTTTAGCTACACTTGTAGCCTCAAGTCCATGTCCACATGCCTCGTGGAATATTACTCCTCCAAATTCATTTTCAATAATAACAGGCATTTTTCCACTTGGAGCATATTTAGCACCAAGCATAGTTTTAGCAATTCTAGAAGCTTCTTTAGCATATGACTTTATATCAATCTCTTTAAAAAATTCAAATCCTTTAGCAGCTCCAGGCCGATATGAACCAGTTTGCATATCGTTCATATCAGAAGCAATACTTTCAATTCCAAGTCTACTTCTAACTCTGCTATCTTCAGCCCAAATACCCTCTGAGTTAGCAACTAAAATATTTTGTGTAGAATCATTATAGTTTACTCTAACTTGACTGATACAGTTGTCATATTCTTTAGCAGCATTATAAGCTTCTTTCATAATTGAAATTTTATCCTCTTTTAAAACGCTTCCAGGAGCTAAAATTATTTTATGTTTATTTTCTATTTCTTGTTTGATGAGATTTATAACAAGATCTTCTTTAGTTCCTCTTATAGCTTTAGAAGCCTTTTGTGCTACTTTTATAAGATTTTCTTTATTCATATCATTAGTATAGGCATAAACAGAAAATAAACCTTTGAAGATTCTTATTCCAATTCCAAAGTCTTTTCCTGAAATAGCTTGCTCAATTTTTCCATCAACCAAGTAGAAAGAATCTCCAACTTTATTTTCAACAAAAATCTCTGCAAAATCTCCGCCAGTAGAAAGTGCTTCATTTAATATATTTTCAACTAAACTCTTATCTATCATATAGATTTCTCCTTTTGATGTTTTTATTAGAGTATATCATATGTATTTTTTTTTAGATAGATGAATAATTAGAGTTAATAAGATGGAAAAAAAAACGAAAATATAGTATAATACTTCAATAAATAATAATATGGAGGAATTTTTTATGGAAAATTTTTTAGGGAATATGTCAGATGAAGTTATATTATATATAGCAAAATATTCTCCTGTGCTTATAAAAAAAGCGATATATTTATTAATACTTTATTTTACATATAATCCAGTTAAAGAGTTTGTGGTAGGTTCATTAAAGAAAATATTAAGAAAAAAGATTTTAGATGAATTGTTAGTAAATTTTTTACTGACATCAACAAGTTTAATGATAATGATTTTTTATTTTCTTAACTTATTAGAAATTTTAGGATTAAAAACTACATCAATTTTAGCATTAATAGGATCTGTAGGTGTTGGAATAGGATTAGCATTAAAAGGAAGTTTATCAGATGTAGCTGGTGGAATACAGATTTTAGTATCAAAACCTTTTAAAAAAGGCGATTTTATTATTGCTGCTGGAACAGAGGGAGCAGTTCAAAAGATAAGTTTTTTATATACTATTTTAAATAGTGTAGACAATAAAAAAATTATAGTTCCAAATGGAAAATTATCATCATCAATAGTTACTACAGTTACAGCCAATCCACAAAGAAGAGCAGATTTTTTATTTTTTACAGATAAAAAATGTAATATAGATAAAGTTAGAGAAGTACTTTTTGATGTTGTAAATAACCATCCGTCTGTTTTAAAGGACAAAGATATATTTGTTAAATTTGCAAAAGAGACACCAATAGCGTCAGAGTTTATTGTAAGAGTTTGGACTTTAAAAGAAAATTTTAGAGACTTAAATGCTGATATTCAAGAAGAAGTTAAAAAAAGATTTGATAAAGAGGGAATAAGAATTCCATATCAATCATATGAAATAAAAAAATACCTCTAAGATTATTCTTAAAGGTATTTTTATTTTACATTCCCATTTTTATTCCAACTTTTACTAACCACCAGTTTACAGGATATGCAGTTATAAAACCACAACACATAGCAATTTGCATCATAAACCAAAACTCCGGAGTTGTAGGAGATAGACGACCAAACCAAACAAATATAACAAGAGCCATCCAACCATACATACCTATTTGCCACGAGCTAAGAGAAAGAAAATCTATTTTAAGAGCTCTTAACCATACTTTTACCCCTTTTTCATTCATCATAGGAGAGATTGCAGCATATTGGAAAGTTACACCAGTTAGTAAAGCTAGAAAATAATCTAATGTCCACTCACCAAAAGTGTAATTGTTAAAAATAGTAAAAGGAAATACTAAAAATAGCCATGGACCAATTAGGTCAGCTAAAGAGCAACCAGCACCACAATGTAGAGTATCAGCAAC
The DNA here is from genome assembly GCF_022430525.1 of Cetobacterium somerae. Classification (NCBI taxonomy): domain Bacteria; kingdom Fusobacteriati; phylum Fusobacteriota; class Fusobacteriia; order Fusobacteriales; family Fusobacteriaceae; genus Cetobacterium; species Cetobacterium somerae. The sequence goes on from NZ_CP092520.1 coordinate 638,238, forward strand.
AACACCTTGCCAAAAACTTGAATATTTATTATCATCCATTTTCATATTGCTCATATCCATGCCTTTCATATCCATGTCATCCATCTTCATATTGCTCATGTCCATATCTTTCATGTCATCCATCTTCATATTACTCATGTCCATGTCTTTCATATCATCCATCTTCATATTACTCATATCCATACCACTCATATCCATTTTTCTATATTTTCCAATAGTAAAATAAGCCCAAACTCCAAAGATTCCAGCCCATAGGCCATTAATAGGCCAAACTAGATTCATAATAGGCATCTCTTTTTGTGGATGTTTTAAAATATCAATGGTAATGCTTAATGCAGAAAGAATTCCGATAACGATAAAGATTTTAGAAATAATGTTAAACAATTAAATCACCGCCTAAAAATTTATTATTTAGTAATTAAATACATAAAAAAAATATGATTTCCTTTAAAAAATAGCTGTAAATAAAGGATAAATTATAAAAATAAAGTAAACATAATTACTTAACAATTAATAAGGAGGTTTTTATGGAAAAAATAATGGTATTATTTAAATATTATAATGATGCAAAGTTAGCTATAGAAAATTTTAAGTCACTAAAAAAGAGATTTGGGTTTGAAATATTACCGCTTTATATAAAAGAGTTAAGAGTTCCAACAGGAGTAACATTTTTAAGTCCTAGTATGACGATGGATATTTTAAAAGAATATGAAGATGAGTATATTGAAGATTTAAAAAATCTATTGTTGAAAGAGGGAATTAAGGATGAACTTGTTGTTGAGATAGGAATAAATAAAGAGATAGTTCAGGAATATTTAAAAAAAGTGGATTGTTTAATGTTAGAAGAAACTGAATATTTAGATGAAGATTTTTTAGATATATTAAAGATTATATATAAACCTGTTATTATTGTAAATAAAAGTGTATCATCTTTTAAAAATGTTGTAATAATTTCAGATGATGGAGTCAAAGTTAATAAAAGTGTAAATAGCTTTATTAGAGATTTTCCTCAAGTAAAAAGTGTTACTTTATTAAGTTGGAATTATAAATATCAAGAAAACAATTTGCTTGAGTTATTAGAAAGAAAAGGAATTGAAGCAAAAATAGAGATGTTTAATCAACAATTTAATACAAAAGATGAATTTTTTCAAAGGATGAATGAATTTGATTTTATAATAATGGGAAATTTAAGTAAATCATTTTTCTTTGAAAAAATAACAAAACGTATGGGAGTAGAGATAATAGAAAAAGCAACAAAACCAATTTTTATAGGTTAAAAAAATAGCAGAGCTTATAAACTCTGCTATTTGTATAATAATTATTCGTTATAATATAAGTTTTCAGTTGGGAATACTGGGTCTGATGTTACATCAACACCAAGTTTTCTTAATGTTTGCTCGTCACCTTTACCTAAGATAGTAGTTGAGTGAAGTTGTGCTCCTTTTAACATTGGAAGTTGATCAAGAGCAGCTTGAGCCATAGGGTTAGTTGTAGCTGAAATAGTAAGAGCAATAAGCATCTCTTCACAATCTAATCCTAAATTTTTGCTTTGTAATGTATTCTTCTTTAATTTTGTAATATCTTCGATTATTGTTGGAGATATTAAGTGGATATTATCGTTAATTCCAGCGATAGCTTTTAAAGCATTGATTAAAACAGCTGATGAAGCATCTAAAACATTAGATTTTTTACCAGTGAAAATCATTTCATTTGAAAGTTCCATAGCAACAGATGATAAAAGTTCATTTTTCTCACAAGCTTGTTTTTGCTTATCTAAATGTTCTCTAGCAGCAGTAACTACTTTTCTATCACTCTCTTTTAAATCTAACTCTTCCATAATAAGCTTAGCTCTTTGGAAAGTTTCTTTATCAACATATCCTTTTTTATATTCACATCCAGTTTTGAAGTATCTTCTGATAATCTCTTGTTTAGAAGCTTCTCTAACAACTTCATCATCAGTGATTCCAAAACCTACTCTATTAACTCCCATATCAGTTGGAGATTTATAGATTGATTCTTTATTTGTTATTTTTTCAATAATTCTTTTTAATACTGGGAAAGCTTCAATGTCTCTGTTGTAGTTAACAGCAGTCTCACCATATGCTTCAAGGTGGAATGAGTCAATCATATTAACGTCTTTTAAATCTACAGTAGCAGCTTCATAAGCTATATTTAAAGGATGCTTTAAAGGTACGTTCCAAACAGGGAAAGTTTCAAATTTTGAATACCCAACAGCATTTCCTCTTTTATTTTCATGATAAAGTTGACTTAAACAAGTAGCTAATTTTCCACTTCCAGGTCCTGGAGCAGTAACAACAACAATTGGCTTAGTTGTTTCAATAAATGGATTTTTTCCATATCCTTCTTCACTAACTATAGTGTCAACATCAGTAGGATATCCTTTTGTAGCTCTATGTTTGTAAACTTTAATTCCTCTTCTCTCTAATTTTGTTATAAAAAGAGATGTAGATGGTTGGTCGTCATATCTTGTTATAACAACACTATTTACTTCAAGCTCACGCTCTCTTAAATCATCGATTAATCTAAAAACATCCATATCATATGTAATACCGAAATCTCCTCTAATCTTATTTCTTTCGATATCTCCAGCATAAACACAGATTATAACTTCAACTTTTTCTTTTAATTTTTGAAGTAATTTGATTTTTGCGTTTTCATCAAACCCCGGTAAAACTCTTTTTGCATGTAAGTCAAATAACAGTTTACCACCAAACTCAAGATATAATTTGTCAAAATTATTAACTCTTTCTAGGATATATTTCGATTGTTCCTCTAGATATTTATTGTGATCAAAACCTATTTTCATGACTCACTCCTTCATTTTTTTCATATTTTGTCAGAGCTATTCCTGACTCTATATCATAGCATGATATAAAAAAAAAATCTAGCTTAAAAATATTTTTTTATGATATAATTATAAAAATTTTGATGGAGGATGAGATGAAAAAGTTACCAATAATAATAGATTGTGATCCAGGATGCGATGATACAATAGCGTTGCTTTTAGCTTTTGCTAGTGAAAGTTTAGATATAAAAGGAGTTACAGTTTCAGCAGGAAATGTTCATATAAATAATACAACGGAAAATACAAGAAAATTAGTAGGGGCTTTTAAACCGGAAATTAAAGTTGCAAAAGGGTGTGAGAAACCATTATTTAAAACTATAGTAACAGCTCCAGAAGTACATGGTGAAACTGGTCTTGGATGCGTAGTTTTACCTGAAACAGAAAAAATGATTGAAAAAATTAATGCAGTTGAATTTATAGCTCAAACATTAAAAGAAAGTGAAGAAAAGATAACTATTGTAATAACGGGACCGATGACAAATATAGCTGTATTTTTAATGATGTATCCAGAACTAAAATCAAAGATAGAAAAATTTGTAATAATGGGAGGCTCATCAATAGGTGGAAATGTAACACCTTCAGCAGAGTTTAATATCTATGTTGATGCAGAAGCTGCAGATATTGTTTTTAAATCTGGAGTTGAAATTGTATTATGTCCATTAGATGTAACTATGAAAGCTTTTGTTACTGAAAAAGAATTAAAAGAAATAGGAGAAATAGAAGGATTAGCATCTGAAGTAGCATATGGAGCTATAAAAAATGCTCTTGATTTCTACAAAGAATTTTATCAAAAAACAGAAGTTCCAATGCACGACCCTTGTACAATTGCATATTTATTGAATCCAAATATTTTTAAAGGACAAAAAGTATTTTTAGGAACAGAACTTAAAGGTGAATTCACTTATGGTGAAACAATAATAGATTATAGAAATAAACTTGGAAAAGAGAAAAATGCATTTGTTTTAAACGAGATTAATAGAGAAGAATTTATAAAACTTATAAAAAATTCGGTGAAAATTTTAAAAAAATAACGATTTAAGAAAACCAAAGAAGTCTACTTTGGTTTTTTTATTTGGCATTTTTTATAAAAAATAGTATAATGAAGTAATACTTTTAATTTTTTTGGTGATTATTTTCACATTTTTTTTGATATATCAATGAATTAAATAATTAATTATTTAAATTATTTATATATTCTATTTCAAAAAACAATAATTAGGTGCTATAATCGAAAAACACGCACACTTTATAAACATTAACAGGAGGTATTAAGATGACAATTGAGTTATCAACAATTCAGACTATAGCAATGGCAGTTGTTGTATTGTATATAGGTAAATTTTTAAATCACAACTTCAAATTTTTAAAGGAAAACTGTATTCCTGAATCAGTTACAGGAGGAACAGCCTTCTCGATAATTACTTTTATTGGATATAAAACGGGTATGTTTAATTTTATATTCGAAGATTCTTTAAGAAATATATTTATGATTGCATTTTTTACAACAGTAGGATATTCAGCTAGTTTAAAATTATTAAAAAAAGCAGGAATGCCTGTATTTATGTTTTTAATAGCTTCAGTAGGATTAGCAATATCACAAAATATACTAGGAGTAGGATTAGCACAAATTTTAAAATTAAATCCATTGATAGGATTAGCTACAGGATCTATGTCAACGACAGGTGGTCCAGGAACAGCTGGAGCTTTTGCTCCTATTTTAGAAAGTTATGGGGCAGAGGGAGCAACAGTAGTTGCAATGGCTACTGCAACATATGCTTTGATAGTTGGAAGTTTAATATCAGGACCACTAGCTAATAGATTGATAAAAAAACATAATCTTTTAGAGAAAAGAGATGGTGTTGGAATGTATGACTCAGATGAAGAGAAAAAGACACCATTAGATCCAAAACATGTTTCTACGGCTTCTTTTCAAATAATAATGGCTATGGGAATAGGAAGTTTGATATCTAACTATTTATCAAAAGCGGGAATAGTTTTACCGTCTTATATTGGAGCTATGTTTGCAGCAGCTTTAATTAGAAATATATCTGATTTCACTGGAGCATACGAAGTTCATTTAGATATTATAAATATAATTGGAGGATTTACATTAACTATATTCCTTTCAATGACTTTAATGAGTTTCAAATTATGGGAATTACAAGGATTGGCACTCCCTTTAGTAATAATGTTAGTTGCTCAGACAATATTAATAGGAGTATTTGCATACTTTATTACGTTTAGATTGACAGGAAAAGATTACGATGCAGTTGTAATGACAAGTGGTCATTGTGGATGTGGATTTGGAACAACACCAAAAGCATTAGCAAATATGGAAGCTTTAACAGCAAAATATTTCCCATCACCAAAAGCATTTTTTGTTATTCCTATAGTAGGTGGATTATTTATAGATTTCTTTAATGCTGGAATAATAACTTTATTTATGAATATTTTACATTAATTTTGAAAACGCCTTCTAAAAATTAAAGGAATTTAAAAAAAATGAAGAAGAAGTATAATAGAAATTAGGAGGTGGGTTTTATGAAATTAAAGCAAGCAATATCAACAGTAGAGGAAAAATTAAAAGTTGAAAAAACAGAAGAGCTTCATAAGTTATTAGCAGAATTAAAAAAGATTGATGAGGACATAAAAGAGGGTGAAGCTAGAGATAAAGCTGTTGAAGAAATTAAAAGAAAAAATGATCATATAGAATGGATAAATATAAAAGAGATTTAGAATAAGTCTTCTAGATATTTTAAATGCATTAAAAAAAAAAGTATGATATAATTTATAAAAAGTTTTATGGAGGTATGTCGTGCTTAAAATATTTAATGATAGAGTATATGGACTGGAAGAAAGTTTAATAGCTAGCGGATATCCAATGATAGCCGAATCAATAGAGGAGTGGGATGAGACTCCAGGTTTAGATGAAAAAGATTTTAAAAGAGCAGGAAAATTAGGGAATGTTCCTACAGGAACAGGGCATGATAATTTTCTTAAGGGAATAATTGTTCAGTTTGATATAACTTATCCAAACTACTGGACACCACAATTTCAAAGATATCATTTTGCAGATATTGTATCTTCAACATCAAAAATGCATAGATTAACAAAAATGGATTTAAAAAAATCATGTAATGAGTATGTAGATGATGTAGTAATTGAAAATTTAAATAGATGGATTGAAATTTTTAACTCTTTTGAGAAAGAACAAAAAGAGGTAGAAGTAAATGGAAAAATTTATACAAAATATGAAATCTATATGAAAATAATCTCTAATTGCCCAATGGGATTAGAGCAAACAATGAGAGTAACAACATCATATTTACAGTTAAAGACAATATATCTTCAAAGAAGATATCATAAACTTAAAGAGGATTGGGGAAATTTTTGTGACTGGTGTTTAACACTTCCTCATTTTGAAGAGTTTTGTTTAAAAAATAATAAATAATTAAAAAGCTCCTAGCAGATTAGTTCAATCTGTTTGGAGCTTTTTTTTATCGTCTATTTCTAAGTAAATAAATAATAGATGGATACAGGCCAGGATAATAAAGACTTTTTTGATAGGCTCTAACTTTAGTTAAAAGTAGCATACAATAAAATCTTAGAAATAAACTTATAAAGAACATAAGTTTTAATCCAGCATAGGAATCACCAAAAATCAAAATAGTTTTTCCATGTAAAAAATTAGCAAGATAACCACCTAAAAATGCACCAGTTAGTCCTAAAACTCCAACAGAAAGAGAATAGGCTGCTGTATAAGAATCTCTATCAGGAGAAGATAATTCTAAAAGTAAGCTAAATAAAGAAAGATTTATAGCGGACCATCCTACAGCAGTTCCAATGGCATCTAACATAATTAGGCTATTAACAGTTTCTTTGGTCATTAAAAAATAAAAAATAACAACATAACTAGAAACTCCAATTCCGAAAGATAAAAGTTTTTTATAGCCAATTCGTTGTACTAATTTTCCATATATAAAAAATGCGATTATAGATAATATAGCAGTTAAAGAACTAGATAATCCCAATATATTATAAGAAGCATTTAAGTCAACAACAGCAAAATAATAAAAATAAGGTTTTGTAAATTCAATAGAAAAATTCCACATTGCAATAAACATTAAAAAGTTAAAAAAATTACTATCTTTTAATGGTTTTTTTATGGAAAAACTTATTTGACTTTCTTTAAAGTTTGGTATCTCGTGAAAATAAAGTAAAATTAATGTTGTAATTGCAGCTATAGCAATAATGAAAGTTAGTACTAAAATACTAGTTTTTCCAGGGGTATAGTTTAAAGCTTTTGAAACTATGTATGAAAAAACTACCGTTGACATAGAGATTAAAGTAAATCTTCTAGAAAAAAAAGTTCCACGATCCTCTTTTTTTATAATATCTCCAACAGAGCTTGTCCATATTCCACTTACAAAAGCTGAAAAAAATGAATATATAAAAACGATTCCCACGAGAAGTCTGTAATCTATTTTATCGAAAAGAACAATGAAAAATAAAAAACACATTGGAATTCTAGCAGCAGCAGCGCTAAATAATAAAGCTCTTTTTTTTGTTTTAAAAAACTTATAATATGTTCCTAAAAAAATTTGAAGTAATTGTAATCCTAAAGGTAGAGTTGTAATAACTGATATCCAAAATGGTTCGCATTTAAAGTATAAAGCTAAAGCAGTAAGGGCAAAGCCTTGAATACCTAAAGAAAGCATATTGGCACTCATACCCTCAACGGTAATAAGGAATTTATTTTTATCATAAGAGTCACGAAACATAAGTAATACCCCCTGTTAATAAAAACAGGTAATGTTAGTTAACACCACCTGTTTTAATTTGTATTTAATCGATTGGAATAGAAGTTGTTTCTGGTTTTTTTGTTTCATCTTTAGGAATTACAATATTAAGAATTCCATCATTGAAAGATGCTTTTATTTCGTTTTCTAAGCAATTTTTTGGCAAAGTCATTTTTCTTTCAAAAGAACTAGCAGAAAACTCTTTTTTAAAATAAGTTTTATTTTTCTCTTCTTTGTTTTCCTCTATTTTGTAAGAAAGAGTGAGAGTTCCTTCAGTAATGTTTAACTTTAAATCCTCTTTTTTAATTCCAGGAACACAGACATCAATTAGATATTCTTTTTCGTTCTCTGATATGTTAACTGCAGGAAAAGATTTTTTAAAAGGATTTTGTAGTTTATCTTCGTCAAAAGGATCCGATAAAAAATTAGAAAACCAATCAGTTTTTTTAATTAAACTCATAATAAAAACCTCCCTTAAAAATATAAAGAAATTTATAGTTTGTATTAACATCTACTAAAAAAAAATAAGATTCCTTTTAAATTTAAAAGGAAATAAAAAAGTAAAAATGAAAAATAGAAAAAAGGAGATGATAATATGAAAATAAAACCAATAATAGGAATTTCAGGAAGTATTATAGTTGATAGCAGTGGAAATTTTCCAGGGTATGAAAGATCGTATGTAAATAATGATTATGTAGAATCTGTAATTCGAGCTGGTGGAGTGCCATATATAATACCAGTGACTGATGATGAAGAACTGATAAAAGAATATACAAAAAATATAGACTGTTTAATATTATCTGGTGGGCATGACGTAAACCCTTTATTATGGGAGGAAGAACCTATAAAAGAGTTAGGGGAAACTTTTCCTAAAAGGGATAGATTTGAATTTCTTTTAATTGAAAATATGTTAGAAGAGGAGAAACCGATTTTAGGTATATGTAGAGGAGAACAGATATTAAATGTATATTTTGGTGGAACTCTTTATCAAGATTTGAGTTTAAAAAAAGGTAGTAATATCCGACATAATCAAAAATTAAAGCCTGATTTAGAGACACACACAGTAGAAATTGAAAAGGAATCATTATTATATGAGATATTAAAAAAAGATAAAATTTTAGTAAATAGCTTTCATCATATGGCGATTAAAGATGTAGCAGTAGGAATGAAGGTTACAGCTTTTTCTAAAGATGGTGTTATTGAGGGAATTGAAATGAGAGAAAAGAATATACTAGCTATTCAATGGCATCCTGAGATGCTTAGTAAAACAAATGGTTTAATGCAACGGCTATTTAATTATTTTGTTAGCATTTCAAATAAGGAGTAGTTATGAAAAATAAACTAGGATTTTGGAGTATTGTTTTATTAGGAATAAATTCAATAATAGGATCAGGAATATTTTTATTACCAAATAAAGCATATAGTTTAGTGGGAACTGGAAGCATTTTTGTAATTTTATTTGATATGGTATTAGTTCTAAGTATAGCCTTATGCTTTGCAGAAGCTAGTGGGATGTTTAAAAGGAATGGAGGACCATATATTTATGCAAAAGAGGCTTTTGGAGAGTTTGTAGGATTTGAAGTAGGATTTATGAAATGGGCTATTGCTATAATAGCTTGGGCTGCAATGGCAGCTGGATTTGTTCAAGCTTTAGGCGACGTATGGGAACCAGCTAAGGATACGATGACTAAAGATATAATAATAGCTATAATTATATGTGGTTTAGGATTTGTTAATATTTTGGGTGTTAAAATATCAAAATTATTAAATAATATAATAACTTTAGGAAAATTAATTCCTTTAATTATATTTATAGCAGTTGGTATTTTTTTTATAAAAGGTAGTAATTTTATACCTTTTGGCATTTCAACAACATCAGAAGAGATAAATTTTGCGCCAGCGGCATTACTGATGTTTTATGCTTTTACAGGATTTGAATCTATTGCTGTAGCAGCGGAAGATATGCATAATCCAGAAAAAGATCTACCTGTAGCTACTATAACTGTTATGCTTATAGTATCGATTTTTTATATTTTAATTTTGATGGTTTCAATAGGTGTTTTAGGAAAGGATTTAGCAACTAGTTTAACTCCAATAGCTCAAGCAGCAGGAAATTTTATGGGAGAAGCGGGTGCTTTATTAATAACAGCTGGAACTTTAGTTTCGATAGGTGGGATAAATATAGCAGCTTCTTTTGTTACACCAAGATGTGGAGTAGCTTTGGCAGAAGATGGGATTTTACCTAGAGTTATAGCAAAAAATGGTCGATATGGAACTCCGACTACAGCTATAATAATAACAGTTATATTAGCTCTTTTAATAGCTTTATCAGGAAGCTTTGTAAAACTAGCAGCAATTAGTGTAATATCAAGATTTGTTCAATATTTACCAACTTGTTTAGCAATTCCAGTATTAAGAAAGAAGAGACCAGATTTAGTAAGAACATTCAAAGTTCCTTTTGGTCCAGTAATTCCAATTTTTGCTATTGTAGTTAGTTGTTGGTTAGTTTATAATTCAGATTTAGAAAAGATTTTAATAGGATTAGGAGGGCTTATTTTAGGTGTACCAATCTATTTCTTTATGAAAAAATATGCAAAGTAAAAAAGAACTCTCGATTAAGAGAGTTCTTTTATTATAAGTTCTACAGGACAGTGATCAGACCCCATAATCTCATTATGAATGTTAGCTTCTACAATTTTATCTTTTATTTTATTAGAAACTACAAAATAATCAATTCTCCAACCTGCATTATTTTTTCTAGCACTAAATCTATATGACCACCAAGAGTATTTTTCAATAGCATCTGGGTGTAAATATCTAAAACTATCTACAAATCCACTTTCAAGCAGTTCGCTAAATTTATTTCTTTCCTCAATAGTGAATCCAGCATTTGTTTTATTAGATTTTGGATTTTTTAAGTCAATCTCTGTATGAGCAACGTTTAGATCTCCACAAAGAATAACAGGTTTTTTAGAATCTAAATCTAAAAGATAGCTTCTAAAATCATCTTCCCAAGTCATTCTATAATCTAGTCTAGCTAATTCAGTTTGTGAGTTAGGAGTATAAACATTTACTAAATAGTAGTCTTTAAATTCTAAAGTAATAACTCTTCCCTCTTTATCGTGATGATCTATTCCAATATCATATGATACAGAGATTGGATTTTCTTTAGTAAATATAGCAGTTCCAGAATATCCTTTTTTTTCAGCGTAGTTCCAGTAACAGTTATATCCTTCTGGATTAAAATCAACTTGTCCCTCCTGAAGCTTTATCTCCTGTAAACAAAAAATATCAGCATCAACTGAATTAAAGTATTCTAAAAAATTCTTTTGAAGAACAGCTCTAAGACCATTAACATTCCAAGAAATCAATTTTTTCATATATATAACCTCCATGTTGTTAGTTCAAAATTACCTACTAGTGATTATATCATAAAATAAAAAAATAAAAAAAATAAAAAAGTTTGTTGACATAAATAATATTTTATGATACTATAATTATGTAGCGAGCAACCAGCTACGAAAACAAAATAGTTCGGAATATAGCGCAGTCCGGTAGCGCACCTGCCTTGGGAGCAGGGGGCCGCAAGTTCGAATCTTGCTATTCCGACCATGCAGGTCAATGGCTCAATTGGTAGAGCATCGGTCTCCAAAACCGAGGGTTGGGGGTTCGAGTCCCTCTTGACCTGCCATTTATTTGCCTAGATAGCTCAGTTGGCTAGAGCACCCGGTTCATACCCGGGCGGTCGAAGGTTCGAATCCTTTTCTAGGCACCATTTGAAATTTAAACTCTGTAAAAAGAGTTTTTTTTATTTTTTGTAACTTTATAATAAAAAATCTACCAATATTTCTATCAGTAGATTTTAGTGATTCAATATAAGTTGTAAAACTATATCATCTAATTTATCTTTATTATTTTTTATAAATTCATAAGCGTCATGAGAAAGGTTTTCAATATTATCTTTAGATTTATTGTCGAGCTCTAAAGAAGCTTTGTATAATCTAGGATTTAATCTATAGTAGTTCCATTTATTTTTAGATGAATCAAATATTTTTCTCAAAACGAAATCATCTGTATTAGATTGTGCTGAGAAAAGAATATCGATAATAGGGACTACCCATTTTGCACCACCTTTAGTTTTAAGGTGTTCATAGTTTTTGTACCCTTCTTTTTTACCTGTTCCAATAGAGATAAGAATCATGTCATCAGATCCAGGAAAAGATGGCTTATCCTCTTTTAGATGTTTTTTAAAATCAATATTTCTAGCTTCAGCATATGCAATAAGAGCTGGATTGTTAGCAAAAATTCCTCCATCAATACAATTATAAATATCATTATTTAGAGATATTAATCTTTTAGCATTAAAATAAACAGGAGCTGATGAAGTGGCTATAACAACATCTTTTAGTTTGAAATTTTTCAAAGGTTTTCTTTTAGCGTTTAAACTATCAAAAAATATTTCTTTAGCTCTAATTAAGTCATAAGAGGTTGACATGAAAGGTTTTACGGTATCACTTAAATTGATATCTCCAAATAGGGATTCTGCTAGTTCTTCAAGAGCTTTTGTAGAGTATTTAGGACGAAGGATTCCACCAAAAGATGAAACCCTTCTTATTATATTTTTTTTAAAAATTTTATCTCCACAATTTTTATAAAGCTCTACAATTTCTTGAGCACTATGATAATTAGGTGATGTATAAAGGGCTCCAAGAATACCACCAGTACTTGTTCCTACAATTAAATCAAAATATTCATGAAGATATACTTTTTGTCCTACCTTTTTTGAAATTTCATTTTCCAAGTATTCACAAATAATAGCTGGAATAATTCCTTTTACACCACCACCATCAATAGATAAAATTCTAAGTTTTTTCATAAAATCACTATTTAATAATAGGTGCTAAAGCATTTTTAAATTGCCAGTTGTGATATTTATCCCAATCGATACTCCAAGTCATAAATCCTTTGACATTAGAATATCCTCTTCTTTGAACTTCTCTCCAAGCTTCAACAAAAACATTCATGTCGTTAATTGCACCAGTTCCAGCGGCTCCAACACCAGATGGTAATCCAATAGCTAAAATTTCCTCTGGAATAGGACCAATAGGGAATAGTTGTGCATATTGTCCTCCCCATGCAGGACCGTCGTGTCCTTTAATAAGAGCTTCAGTAAACTCAGGAATGAATCTAGCTTGATTTTTACAATCAATAGCTACTCCACTACCATCAAATGGATAAACACCAGTTCCAGGAGCATTGTAGTATTGAGGGTGTATTGTTGTTATTAAATGTTTTGTTTCTCTAATAAGATCAATATATAAACTTCCGAATCCAGTGCTTATTAAATAAGCAACTTCAGGAGCCATAGAATAGATAAAGTTAGGATCTTTAGCTCTAAAGTATTCAATAATTTCTTTTATAGCTTGAACAACATGCGATGTTCCATTTTGAGCACTTTGTCCTTCAAGGTCTACGTCAAATCCATTAAATCCATACTCTTCAATGATATTAATAACACCATTTTTAAAGATTTCTTTATCTGAATCTGATTTTATATGGAATACACCATTTTGTCCACCAACAGCGATAATAACATTATGTCCTTTGGCTTTCATTCTTGCAACTTTTTCTTTAAATTGAGCTTTTGTAACAGCTTTACTTGCTTCTGGATCAAAAACAGGTGTTAAGTAGTCATTAGCATGTTCGATAAAAGATACAACTATTGTATCGTATTCAGTTGGAGTTTCTTCAAGATCGATATATGATGTAGGACCATTTCCTCCCCATGAAGACCAATAACCAATTAAAGATTTTTTAGAACTTCCTGTTGACTCTTTTGTTATTGTAAGTATATTTGTTTGGTAATATGTTATAGTTGAAGCATTTTTTCCAGCAAATACTAATTGAACAGTATTATTTCCAGTTAGCAGTGGCAGTGATGTAACTTCAAGTGAAACATTAACCATAGAAGATCTTCTTGTAAACTCTACAGGTTTTGTAGCAGATTTAAATCCATTAACATAGATTGCATATTCAGTATGAATATCTAAAGATGGAATTGAAACTGTTCCTAAAAGTTGAGTGTTGTCTCCATTTAAATAGATTGCCTCTACATCTGTTGCTCCAATTAAAGGTAATCTTTCTGGAAAGTTTACAGTTGGAACTTCAGGATCAACTGGTGGATCAACAGGAGGTTCAGGATTTGTTCCTCCACCTTCTACAGTTTCACCGTTTATAATAAGAGTTATTGGTTGTCCGTTTAAAGTAGCATTAGAAGCAACTTTAGTATCAAAAGGAGCACCAGTACCATTTATTCCATCAATTTTAAAAGATCCATTAGGTCCTAAATTAAAGTGAGGAGCACCAGACCAATCTGATCCAGAAGTTATAGATATTCTATTACCAGTTTTAGAAGCATTAATCTGCCACTGAGAAAGTCCAGCCGCAGGAGAATCAAAACTTAATTCCCATTTGCCACCATAGTTTTCATTTGAATGAGATATTAATTCCATAGCAGCACTAAATCCATTGTTCCAAGACTGACTTGAAGTGAATTTTAATGTAGCTACATTGTCACCAGTTGGTGGAGGAATAATAACATCTTCTTTAATTGTAACTAAGTTTGATGATTTTGTTATTTGCTCTAATGATTGTGCACCTCTATAAGAGAAGATAGCCTCAACAATATAATCTCCTGGAGTTAAAATAGTAGAGAAACTAATAGTTTCCACAGGAGTAGTTGTTGTTTTTTGTTCAATAGTATTTCTAACAGAAGTTTTTAAGTTATATGTAACCTGAGTTAATCTATTTTGAGAATCAGATATTGATTTTGTAACAACAGAAGCTTTTTTCTCTGTAGTAGTTAATTCAACAGTTCCTATAGTAGGTACTATAATTTCTGGATCAACAGGAGGTTCTGGAGGAATAGTATCTCCGTCTAAATCAAATATATTTTTTTCAACATTTGAAAGTAATTCTTTAATTTCAAAAAAGTATATAATAGATGACTCCATATTTAAGCTATTTATTTTATTTTTTAATTCTATTAATTGGATATTTAAAGATTCAAGTTCGTTACCTGCATCAACAAATCTCTTTTTTAAATTGTTATAATGATTTAAAACATTTGTAAAATGTGATTTTATATTTTGTATTTCTAAAGTATTCATTGCACACTCCTCGTTAAATTATAGTGTAGCTTCTTTCCAAGCTTCATTTGATGATGGTGGTTGATCCCATGCAGAAACATACCAACCATTAACATAATATTTACCATTGTAGTAAACTTTCGTATTTGAATTTGGGTAACTCATTGATTCATGCCAAACTGGAGTACCATTATAAATTCCAGAATCTGCTGAAAAAACTAGTGGAGAAACCTCAGTGTTTGTATTATTATAAATTTGGAAAGCTTTAGTAAAAGCTAGTTCTTCTTGAGTTAAACCAGTAGAGTCAGGACCGTTAACTTCTGAACCATTATTTGCTTTATCTCTATTTGCAGACCAGAAAGTTATCATTCCAACATTTTTAGTTTTACAAAAATTAATAACAGGAGTAACATCTTCTAAGAAAAATGTATTAAAAGCTCCAGTGTCATTTATTCCAATCTCAGGACAGATTCCAATCATAGCCCAAAGTTCATCATCAGTTTTTGTAATTCCATTGTTACTATAAAGAGTTCTTAATTGTGAATGAAGGTTTGTCATAGCTGAAATTGCTTGTTCGGCCATATTTCCAGAGTAAGCACCACCGTAACACATAGCCATTATATTAACTCCTTCGATCTCAACACCTTTTTTTATAGCATCATCAATTAAAAGAATTTCATTTTGATTTAAACCATAAGGCATAACGGGAAGTGTGAACCAAATTCCAACGTATTTATCTTCAGCTTTTAATTCATCTTGTAAAAGCTTTATAGCCATATGGTTTCTTTTGTTTTCTTCACAAGTTTCGTTACCAGAAGTTCTGTTGTGTTCCATATCGAAATCAACTCTATTTAAGTTCCAGTTATTTATGATTGATTTGTATTTATTTTTTAAGTCTTGAATATCTGTGATAACTTCATTTAAGTAGGGACCGTTAAGTCCACCAAAAGATATACAAACATCTCCACCCATAGATCTTAATCTTTCTATATCTTGCATAAGTCCAGCATTAGTTCCTTTGTTACCAGGTAAATTTATATTTCCTGCCCAAGCTGGATTTTTGTTAGAGTCCGCAGTTATAAAACCTAAATTATAAAATTGAACACCAGTTATTTTCGATTTGTCTGCTAATCCAAATTTAGAATTAACGTCATCTCTAGCAGCATCTACAAAAGGAGCAAAAATACCTCTAGGCCATTTTTTACTTGGTGTAGGTTCAGGATCCGGAGTTGGATCTGGATTAGGATCTGGGTTAGTTGTATTTTCTTTGATAGTTATAGTATTAGATTTCAATAAAATTTCACCAATTCTAGAACCAATATTATATTTACAATTACAGTTGAAGAAATAATTCCCATCAGTAACATTTGCAAATTGAATATGTTCAAAAGGGTTGGTATTAGTGATTGTTTCAATTGAAATATTATTTGAGTTTTTTAATGTATATACTACTTCAGTGATTGCAGAATCTTTATCTACAATTTTAGTCAGTAAACCTTTTGGAGTACTTTCAAAAGCTGTTAAAGCTGCACAACAAATACTAGGAACTTCTTTATCAACTAATTGAATTATAACTGTATTTGATTTGAGAGTTTTACTTTGAATAACCTCATTATCTCCATCGTAGTAATAAGTTGCTATAAAGTAAAAAGATCCGTGGTCTCTGAAGTTAAAATCTACATTAAACATAGATTCAGGTAAAGAGATATGTACCACTTCGTTAGTTCCAGATGATGATTCTTTGTATAATCTATATTCAACACTGTTTAATCTAATTTCAGGATCAACAATATCTTTTAAAGATCCAGTTAAAGTAAGACCAGTATCTTCTAAAATAGCAGTTCTAATTTCAGGAATTACAATTTCAGGAACTTCAGGTTCACTTACTTCGATTATATGTTCTAAATCGAAAATCATTTTTTCTACATCATAAGCAAGAGCTTTTATTTCGAAAAAATCATTAATGTTATTAGCACTATTTAGATTATTTGATAAATTTACTAAAAGTTCTAATTTATTTTTTGTCATATTATATTCTGGATTTGATGAAACAATATCCATTATTAGGTTCATACTTGTCTGAAGAGTCTTAAACTTGTCAAAAAGTGATGAAATTTTACTTTTTAAGTCATTGACTTGAAAATCTAGTTCGTTATTCGAATTCAAAATAGATTGACCTCCTAGTTTTTTATGGTTATTTATACTAATTCCATAGATTGAAATTATTATTTTAATAAAAAGAAAAAATATTTCAAAAGAATTTAAAATTTATGATAAGTGAATTTATATTAACATAACTGGATTAAAAATTCAAACTAAAAAATAAATAAAATATAAAACCTTATTTAAAGGGATAAAAAGCTAGTGAAAATGCATGGTTAAAAAATATATATAAAATTTTTTAAAAATATTGTTGATTATTTTAAATAAAAACTGTATTATATTTTCATAAATGTTTAAAAAAGTGAAATATAGTTTAATTTTAAGGGCTATATTTTGAATTATATTTTAAAAAGAAAAAAGAAAACATGATAAGTGAAAATATTTAAAGATATTTTTATAATGAAAGGAGATAGTATGTTCTTTAATAAGAAAAATAAAGAGCTAAAAAAAGAAGTTGCTAATCTAACTGCCATAAATAAAGAATATGAAGAAAAATGTGAATATTATCAAGAAAAATATTTACAAATTAAAACAGAATATGTTGAAGCTCTGAAAAGAAACGAAAACTTTAATAATGCTTTTAGAGAAAGCTTTTCAGAATTATCTTCAAAATTAATATCGGTAGAGATTACACTTTCTAAATTAGAAGAAAAAAATAAAGAGTTTTCTAAAACAGAAACTTTAGTAAGAAAATTTCAAGATCTTGAAGGTGATTTAATAAAATTATCAAGAGAAATTGGAAGATTATCAACATTTTTAGAGAAACACACAAATTTTAATAAAGAAACATCAACTTATCAAGCAAATCTTGAAAAATCATACAGAATGTTTAAATAAAAATTTATTAAATGGAGGACAAAATTGCAAATGAAAAGAACAAATAATGACTTATTTCCTGTTGTAGATAAAGAACAAGAGTTCCAAAAGATATATAACAACACAATAGAAAAAGTTAATTTTATAAATAGCAAGTATTCAACTATTCATAATGGAGTAGCTTGTGAAGAGCTAGATCCAATGATTGAAAAAATGAATAACTTCGTATTAAATCTTAGTAGAGTAACAAAATTAGAAGAGTACCTTTCTTTTAAGTTGTTAGTACAAAATATTTTAAAACTTCTTGGAGAGTGTGATCACGAAGGAACATTACCACCTATTCCAGAGCTAGAACCTACAGTTTTAAGTGCTATTTTAAAAAATATAAATAAAAATTTAACAGGAGAATTAACTTTAGGTGAAAATGCACATCTAATAACTTCTGTTGAGTATGAGTTATATAAAAATAATACAAGAGTAGAGAAAATTACAACTAATTCAGGATCTCAAATTGCAAACTTTGCATCAAATACACCTGGAACATATCAATTTATAGCAAAATATTATTGGGCTGATAAATTTAAACAGATTACATCAAATACAGTTATAGTTGAAGAGGATGTAGTAATACCTCCACCAGTTGAAGGAGATTTCCCAGCAACATTACCATATTCAAATTTGTGGGCACATACAGTTAATACAAATGGAAATTACGAGATAACACTTAATAATACTTGGGGAGTTATTGATAGTAAATTGGCTGTTTACTTAGATGGAGAGTTAACAGAAGTATTAGCGACAAACTTTACAGCAGGAAACAAAGGTTCGGCTAAAAATACAGTGTCAGCTTCTAAATATCCTTCAAACAAAGATTTAAAATTTGTTTACAGAGTTACATATGTAAGAGATGAAAAAACAAATGATAAAGTTGTAGTTTATTATAAGAGTACAACAGGTACAATTGAAGTAGCTACTCCAGATGGAGGAGTAAAATATTGTAAATATCCAGAGTGGAGTCCAGAAATCGAGTACGGATCACCTACAAATAAAATAGTGTTTTATCAAGGATTCCATTTTAAGCATACAGGGTGGGCAACAACAGGAGAATCACCAAAATTAAATGGAGACTGGTCACCATGGACAAAGTTGTCAGTGGCAGAAGAGAGTTCAATTGCTTGTCCTGGAAATCACTTAATGGATTCAGCAGGAACAAAACCAAATGCTCATTTAGAGCCAATGAATATCTCAGAAGTTGAAGGTTTAGGATCTCCAATGGAAAAGATGCATATAACTTATACTCCAGAGTGGGGGAAATGGGGAGGAAGAAAGTATACTCCAAAAATAACTCCATGGAATAAAATATCTCATATGCAATATGCATTCGTAGATGTAATTCCTGATTATACAGGAAAGTTCTTTACAGACAAAGATGATATATCTCATTTAGCTCAATCAGCAAGAGATGCGGTTAATGGTGCAGGAAACTTAAATGTTTCTCCAAATATATTTGATCCAGGTGCAGCATTCTCAGCTTACGGTGGAACAAATGCATTTATGACAGAGTATAACGAAATGTGTAAAAAATATCCATATGTAAAACCAATTGCATCACTAGGTGGATGGTCAAGATCAGCATTCTTTAGAGATGCAGCTCAATCAAATAAAATAGATTACTTCGTTAAGAGATGTATTGATTTTATAAGAGAGTTTAACTTTGCTGGAATAGATATTGACTGGGAATTCCCTTGTTCAAGAAGAGATGCAGACTTAGTTGATAATAAAAATGACTTAGGAACACCAAGAGCAGCTGACGATGAGGAAGTACTATTCACTAACTTAATGAAAGCATTAAGAGGAGCTTTAGATAAAGCAGGACAAGAGGATGGAAAATACTATTTCTTATCATGTGCTATAGTATCAGGAAAAACTCATATTAAAAAGAGTGGAATTGGAGTGTGGCATCCAACTTGTGACTTTATTAGTTACATGACTTACGATGTACATGGAGCATTTGATCCAATATCAAATCACCAATCATATTTATTCCAAAATACAAGTGAGCCATTAGTAGAGACAAATCCACAAGATAACGCAATGTCGATTAAGGATTTAATTGATTATGTAACAACAACTTATGGAGTACCAGCAAATAAATTAACAGTTGGAGCACCGTTTTACTCAAGAGGATGGTCAGGAATATTTATGCCAAGTTCAGGTTGGCCTACAAATATGCCAGGATTATATGTAAGAACAACTATTGATCCAGCTGCAAGTGAAACAAAAGGATGTTCAGCTCCAGGAACAATGGACGGAGGAAGAGGAGCAGGAGTTTTACCTCTACATCATTTAAATAAATTAATTAAAGGGGAAAATGTATCAGTAAGAACTTTAGATATGAATGGTCCAGCTAACCCACACGCAGGAACTATTTTAAAGGGATCAGATTTCCAATACTATTATGATGAGGCCGCTCAAGCACCTTATTTATATAATCAAACTGCAGGAATTTTCTATACATTTGAAGACGAAAGATCAGTTGAAACAAAGTGTCAATGGATTGTAGATAATAACTTAGCAGGATTAATTTCATGGGATATTGCAATGGATGATTATGGTATTGATATGCATAGTTCAGAAGCAACATCAGCTTATCCAACATTATACCAAGCAGAGCACTTATTAACATCAGTAATATTTGATAAGTTCAAAGCAAACTCATTAAGATTAAACTATTTAAATAAAATAGCTAGAAGATAATAAAACAATTAAAGGGGAGGTAACTCCCCTTTAATTATATAAAAATCAAAATAAGGGAGTTTAAATTATGAAAAGAGATGGAAATATATTTGATCTTGTTGATAAAAATAACATTACTGCATCATCTAACGTATCTATCTGGAGTGGAAATGGTCCTGATTTAATTTTAGATGATAGTGAAGATACACTGTTTCATTCAAATCAATATTCTGTTGGTGGATATGGGGATGTTTATTTTAAGTTTGAAGAGCCTAGAGTTATAAATAAGATAGAATTTTTAACGAGACATCTAAGTTCTAATAATGGAAGAATTGACCAATATGAAATTTTATATAAAAATGGAAATTTTGATGCAGGTTGGATTTCTATTTATCAATCAGAAGTAACTGCAGAAAAAGGGTGGAAAATAGCAGAATTTCAAGATGTTTTAGTTTCAGAAATATGTATAAGAGTTCATAGAAGTTATGGTAATTGGATAGTAATGAATGATATAAAGTTTTATTTGAATATAAATGTGGAAAATGATTTGAAAAATATTTTTGAATCATTGGAGTGTTTAGCAGTAAAGTCTCAAATAAGATTAAAAGAGATAAGTATATTAAAAGATAAATATCAAGATAATTTAGAAATGGTGAATTTACTGAATGTAGGTAGATATCTGTGGCTTAATAATAATGAAGTAAGCAGAAAAAAATTTAAGTTTATAAAATCTGATGTTAATAAAGAAGATTACTTTGCCACTTTAAAAATAAAGCAAAATTTATCAATAATACCAACAGGAATAACTTTTAAAGCTAAAAAAGAATATTTAATTGTTTCAATGGAGGATATCACTTTATATACTGTTGACAATTTTGAGAACTTAAGGAATAAAAAAATAGAAATAAAAAAAGGTGTAAATACAGTATATTTAAAAGAAGATACAGCAGAAATATTTTTACTAGATACTATTAATAAAAATATTGAAATGGTTATATTTAATGCTGATTTAGTAAAGAATTATACTGCAGGAAAAGTTGAATATAAAGAATTTATTAAAGAAAATACTAAGGAATTAGGATTAATTGAAGGTAAAAATTTTATTTGTCAGTTAAATAGAAAAGAGATTGAAAATTTATACAATGAGTTTGAATTTTTACAAAGTATTGAAAATTTAGATACAATATTAAATTATATATACTTTTTATTAAATAGAAATGAGTATTATCATGTTTCACCATTTAAAAGAGTTTTAATTCAAGGTGTAAATAATAATATAGTTGAGCAAAAAGACACACAAGATGGAAGTTATACTCTGTTTGGTGGAATGTCTAGATTGATGTTTAATAAAACAATTGAAGAGCTTGCCAATCCAAATTTTTGTAGAGTCATAGCAAAAGATTTTATAGGTGAACATGAGGGAAATACAGCTGTTCAAGAACTATTAGTTTTCTTATTAACAAAAGAACTAGAATTTAGATATTCAAGAGTAATGATAATTCCAGAGGATAATCAAAAAGCATTATGGATAAAGCTAAGATTATTTTTTAATAGTGATAGATTTTTACCAAACTTATATAAAAAACTTCAAGCTCATAATTTTGAGGGAGCTACAAATCATTTAGAAAAAATTGTTTTATGGATAGTAGAAATATTACAAAGAGATGTATCTAGATATTTTGTTGAAAATGGATATGATATTTCAAGTGAAATATTATCTCAGTGCAATGAATATCCAGAGCTAGCAATTGATTTAAATAGAGTTAATTTTTCAAACTATAAAGAGTTGATTGAAGAAGAGATAGTTATAATAAATGAAAATTACAAGAGAAATTTAGAAGGAAATATTTAAGGGGGAAAGATGAGTTCAGAAATAACTTTTATCAGAAATGGAAATGCTCCTAGCAGTAATAATTTTAACTTAAAGTTAAGCTCAAATTCTATAATAAAAAATTTAATAATAGAAAGTCAAAATAATATTTTTCCAGAAGAATTAAACTTAGAATTTAAAGATTTTATAGGAAATAATATAAAATTGAGAGCAAATAAATTAAGAGAGATGGGAAATATACAGGAGTGGGAAGTAGACCCAGTTTTAACAGATTTAGTAAAAGTTAAAATTGGTGAGTCAGAAGCCTCAATAATAAATGTAACTCCAGTTTTAACAGATATAAAACCATATTATGCTCAGAGTGATGTTGATACAAGAATACCTAAAAATGAATTTGAAATAACTTCAGTTAACAATGGAGTTGAGATAGAATTAAAAAATAGCAAAATAATAGATAGAATAAAATTAAATAAAGATATTGCAAATTTAGAGATTTTTTATAGTCCTGGGGAGGGACAAACTTGGATATCTTTAACAAAGATACCTGTTAGTGAAACTTTAAAAATTCATCCAGTAATGGCAAAGAAATTTTTATTAGTTGGAGAAGGAGATACACAACTTTCAAAAGATGAAATTGAAATTTTTATGTTTAATTATTTAAGTGTAGAAATTGAAAATCTATTTTTAAATGAAGAATATACAGAGTTAAAGCCTGAGGTAACAATAGAAAGAGTTATCGAATTACAAAAGAAGACAAGTTTAACACAAGAGTATATAGATAAACTATCTATTGCTAAGAATATTCTAATTGGAGGAATGATGGGAGAAATTATTGAATATGTAAGCAATGAGTTTAAAGTAGTTGAAAGTTTTAACTTTATAACTGAAGAGAGTATATATCGTGTTAGAGCTACGTATCTAGATAAATATGGGAATGAGAAAAGTATAGAAACAGAAAATATTTCTGAAAATAAAATAGTAACTTTTGAAAAGTTTTATGCAAAAGATATAGCTTTTACAATTTTTGCATCAGCAGATATAACGAATGCAGAGATAATCGAGAGAGAAATAAATCAAGATGATTACTATGCTCAAAGAGATATTGATACAAGAATTGATAAAAGTAGATTATTAGCTAGTTCAGGTTGTGGAGTTTATGGAAATTTAGGAGCAGATAGAGCTATCGATGGAGACGAAGCTACAAATTTTCACAGTAATGAATATAGTAGTATTGGATATGGGGATTTCTATTTAAAAAATTTATTACCTAAAGTTATAGATAGAATAAATATTTTAACAAGACCAAACTCATTAGGAAGAATTGATAATTATAAGGTTTTATATAAAGAGAGATCTTCAGAAGAATGGTTAGAAATAGCAGAATCTATAAATGAAGGTGTATCTGGAAATTGGAGAAATATAAAATTTAATCCAGTTTTTGCATCAGAAATATGTATTAGAGTTACAAGATCCAATGATAATTTTGTAATCATCTATGAGATGGATTTATTTGAATATAACAAATTAAGTGATACTTTGAAAGAGTTATTTATCGATGCAGAATGTACTCAGTTAAAAGAAACTGTAACATTGGAGATGCTAGATGAGATTGAATCTCGTTTAGGAACTACAGAGGAGTATTTAAATCTATTTAAAGATGCCAAAGCGTTATACATTAATCAGTTAGAACCTTATAAATTTCAAGTTCAAACAGAGAATAAAAGTGTAATTTCAACACTAAGATTAAGTAATATAGGAAGAGTTTTAAAAGGGCAAATAAAATATATAGATGAACATGGATATGAAAAATTTTCGAATTCACTAAAAATAGAGGAGAATAGTAGTGAAACTACGATAGAATTTGAAAAGTTTTATGGTAATAGTTTTGAGTTATCTTTATATGGACCAATAGAACAAAATGGAAGTATTGAAGTTATAGAAATTCCACAAGATGAGTTTTATGCAAATGAAGATATAGATGTAAGAATTGACAAAACAACAATGATTGCTACAAGTTTGTGTGGTCAGTACACAAATAATGCTCCAAGGTATGCTATTGATAATGATCCTGTTACAACATTTCATAGTGCAGACTATAGAAATTATGGTACTGGAGAGTATGGAGATTTTACTTTAGAATTAGATAATGTAAAGTTAATAAATAGAGTAAAGTTTCAAACAAGATCTTCATATAATGGAAGAATAAAAGCATATGAAATTTTATATAAAACGAGTAGTACTGAAGAGTGGAAAAAGGTTTATGAACAATTAACAGAAGAGAGTGGAGATTTTAGAGAGGCAGTATTTAAACCAGTCTTAGCATCAGAAATATGTATTAGAGTAACAGATGGTCATAATCATTTCGTAGTTTTTCATGAGATAGATTTGTTTAAATACAATACTTTAGAGGAAAAAATTTCAAATCTTTTTACTGATGAAACGCAAACTGTTATAAAAGATAGTGTAACTTTAGAGGATATTGAAAATTTAGAAATTGGATTGATAACAGAGAGTTATATAAATACTTTGAAAAAAGCAAAAGAGTTATATATTGATTCTCTAACACCAGAAGAGTTTGAAGTTCCATTAAGTGAGAATACAGTTTTAGATGAAATTGTATTTGTGTGTGAGCAAAGAATATTGAGAGCGTGTTTATCATATGAAAATTCATTGGGAGAAAATGTAATAATAAGATGTAATCCAGTGATAGATGAAGAAAATATAACACTAAATTTTAGAAAAATTTTGACTAAAAAAGCAAAAATTTTAATGTATGGTGCTGATAGAATACATAAAATAAAAAATAATAGTTATCTATTATCAGAGTTTTGTATAAATGAAGATATTGATACAAGAGTAAGTATTGAAAATTTACAAGTGTCATCAAATAATGAGAATTTATCGTATCCATTGACAAATATGTTTGATGGGGATCTTACAACTCAATGTCATACAACACAATCTTCTAATCCTGCACAAATAAATTTTAAATTGGATAGAGAATATTTAATTAATAGATTGAGACTTATAAGTTTTAGAAGTAATACTTCTGGACTGATTAATAAATTTAAGGTATTAGTAAAGGATTTAAATCAAGAAGAATGGATTGAGTTTGGTAGTTATGATGTTGAGTCTTATAAAAACGAGTGGTTAATGGTTGAGAATAAACCATATTTAACTGATGAAATATGTTTAAGTATAGAGGATTCAGTTAATAATTGGGCTTTAATAAATGAATTAGAGCTATTTATACATAACTTATTAGAAGATGAGATAAATGATCTTTTTGAAGACTTAACTTTTGAAAGCTTAAAGCCTGAAGTAGAGTATGAAAATATTTTAGAGCTAGAAAAGAGATGTCTTATAACAAAAGAATATAAAGATAAAATAGAAAAAGCTAAAGATATATATTTAAAAAGAATAGAGCCAATTTGTTTTGAAATAAAAAATAATAGTTGTGAAGTATTGAATGCTATTGATATCTTACTTAGAGAAGAAGCTGATTATATATATGATATCAAAATATATTTAAAAAATCATTTAGGTGAGTTAGAAGAGGTAAAGAAGAAAATAATAGATTTAAGTGAAGCTGGAAAAGTTCAAGTACAATTTTCAGAAATATTTACAGATACACTAAAAGTAGAGGTTTATGTAAATGAGTATGAAAAATGGAAAGTAAATTGTGTTCATTTAATTCAAGTAGAACAAGAATTATATTATAATTTAACTGATATTCCAAATAACTATCCTATAGAAAAAATAGGACTTCGTACAACTTGTGGTTATCCTGGAGCTATAGGATCAATGGTTGATGGAAATCTAGATACTTACTATCATTCATCAGGATTAGGAGAAGTATTTTTTACTTTTGAAGATAAAAAAGTTATTGAAAAATTTACATTTGTATCAAGGCATGCAAATGGTTCTAATGGAGTTGTATATAAAGCAACATTGTATTTTAAAGGTGAAGAAAATAGTGATTGGAAATTATTATGTATTTATGAAATAGAAAGTCCAGTGAGAGGTGAAAATATAATAGCATTTTCACCAGTATTAGCAAAAGAAATTTGTGTTAAATTTGAAAGAACGCAAGCAAGTGTTGTTGTTCTTAATGATATAAAATTTGATATCTACAATAAACTAAATGAAAATATAGAGAATTTATTCGAAGATAAAACTTTATACAAAACTTTAAGTAGAGGGGTAAAATTAGCTACTATAGAGAAATTTAAAGAAAAAGTTTTAACAAATAAAGTATTACTAGCAAAACTTTATATAGCAGAATCTATTTTAAAAAATAAAAATGAATTACCTTTTGAAACTTATAAAATCAAAAGCATTCAATATAATACACACTATTATTTTAATCCATTAAAAACAAATGGAGCAGGGGATATTTCATTAACACCTTATTATATATTACCTAATAAAGATTATGTTATTGTGTGTAATAAAGATTTAAATGCCCATATAATTTTGAGAGAAAATAAACCTCAAGCAGAACATTCGTTTTTATTGAAAAAGGGATTAAATGTAGTTAATTTAGGAGAAACAACAGGACAATTAGTTTTAACAGGAACTAGAAAAGATTTAATAGAGATCTATTCTTTAAATGAAAAAAATGCGATAGTATATAGATATGGAATTACAAAAGAGGAAGAGTTTTATAAAATCCCAAATAACACAACTTTAATAGAAGATAGGGATGGAGTGAAACTAAATTCAAATCTGGCATATGTAGAAGGTAAAAATTTTATAGGTGCAGTAAAATTTGATTGGTTAAAAAATAATATATCTGAGGGAACATTAGCTCAAAGAATTGAAATAACTGATGAATTTTTAGATTTTCTTTATTATATAGATAATATGAATTCTCATTTTAACAATGCTATTCCATATAAAAGAGTTATGTGGATTGGATCAGGTAATGATAATCCACACGCAGGAGGATCTTTTACAGGAGGATATACAGCTTATAGTGGTGGAAGTCATGATATATTAAAACCAAAGTTAAGAGATTTTGCTTCAGCATGGGTTGTTGGACATGAAGTTGGACATGAAATGGATGTAAATAATTATCACATGGGATTATTTGGAGAAGTAACTAATAACTGGTATGCTAATGAGGCAAGAATTGAGTATACAAATAGTGTTAGAGAAAATGTATATAATGAATTAAAAACTTTAGAAACAAGTAATGAAAGTATTTTTAGTCTTAATGTTTTTGCAGTTTTAGCATTTTGGTATAAATTTAGATTATACTATGGACAGGGAGATTTCTTTGTAAAAATGCATCAATATATGCAAACTATTGAAACAAGTTCAACAGAGGATATTTCAGGAAAATTAGCAACTTATGTTACTAGAATAATTAAAAGAGACGCAAGTGATTATTTTATAAAACATGGATTTACTTTAACTCAAGAAGCAATAGATTATTGTAATACTTATCCTAAATTTACAAAAGATATAGCTCAAATAACTTGGGATAATCAAAATGAGTTTAGAGAAGAGGAAAAAAGAACATTTAACTTGAATTATAAAAATAATATATAAAAAACTTTACTTTATTAATTTATTTATATATTATAGTGTATAAATAAATTAAAGAGGAGATTAATAAGTATGGGAAAAGAATTTGTCATAGACATAATGACATATGTTCTTACGATTATTGGAATTTTAAATCCATTTGGAAATGTACCTTTATTTATGACATTAACAAAGGATCAAAATCCTGAAATACGGAAAAAAATGTATAATGCTATAGTTGTTTCTGGATTTGGAATAGTAACAGGATTTATAGTTGCAGGAGACTTTTTCATGAATTACCTATATAAAATAGGGATGAATGAGTTAAGGGTAGCAGGTGGAATGATATTAGTTGTTGTTGCTTTTAGAAATCTTTTAGGTCTTGGAGTATCTAAAGAGAGCTCAGGAAGTGTAATGTCTGAAAAAGATGCGATACGTTATGCAATAACGCCTCTAACTTTTCCCATGCTTGTAGGACCTGGAACGATATCAACTGTAATGATTATTCATAAAGAAGCTGGATTGATTATATCTGTAGGTGCTGTTGCGGTAACTTTTTTAATAATGAAATTCTTATTTAGTATTTCAGATTGGTTAGACAAAGTTTTAGGAGAGGTTGTTTTATTTGTACTTTCGAGAGTTATGCAAATTTTTATAATGTCTGCTGGAGTAAAGTTAATTTCAAATGGAATAAAAGGAATATTTTTAGGATAAAAATAGGAGAGGTAACTCTCCTATTTATTTTTAAATTGTAACTGCAAAGATAACTTTTGTATTTTTAGATGTAAAGTTTTCCCAACTATGTTTAACAAATTTTTCAATTTTAATACTATCTCCTTGAAAGAGAACATAAGATTCGTTGTCTAAGTTGAGCTTTACTTCTCCTTCTAGCACAAATGCAACTTCTTGACCTTCATGTCCAATTTCTTTTTCTTTGGAAGATGAGTAAGGTTCTAAATTTAAAATCATAAACTCTACTTGAGTTTGTGGCTCAGGACTTAAAATTTCATAAGAAACTCCCTCACTTTTAGAGGGTTTTATAATTTTTCTATCTTGAGCTCTAACTATATGTACTTTTTTTAAAGTTTCTTCTAAAAAAAATTTATAAAGAGGTATATTTAGGGCTTTAGATAGACCTTTTAATGTATTGATAGATGGATTTGTAACCCCTTTTTCAATTTGACTTAAAAGAGCAGATGTGGAGTTGATCATCTCTGCTAACTCTTTTAAACTTAACTTTTGGTCTGTTCTAAATTTTTTTATTTTTAATCCTAGATTGATTTCGTTCATTTTTAAATATCTCCTAAATATAATTTGCTATATTAAAGTATAACTTATTTTAACTTTATTTGCAAAAATTAGACTAAATAAAAATATTGCAAATACTACACAAATATAGTATAATTTAAAAAAAGAAGTTGGAGGTTAAAAATGTCTGAAAATACAATGATATGTTACTGCAAAGGTGTTACTTTAGGAAAAGTTTTAGCTGCAATAGAAAATGGAGCTACTACATTAGTAGAAGTAATAGATACAACAGGAGCAGGTTCAGGTTGCGGAAGATGTCTAGATAGAATAGAAGCAATAATAGAAGAGAAAAAATAAAAATAAGCTCTATCATGATTAATGATAGAGCTCTTTTTTATTTACCATATTGATGGAGTTGCAGTATATTGACCTGTTTGAGAATTTTCTTCAACATTAAGATAAACCACTTGGTTTGAATTAGCATTAACATAGTTTGAAATAGCAGATACTAAATAAGGGAAACTACTTCTAGGATCACTATTGTCACTTTTTAAACTTCCAACAACTTGCCAAACAGCATTATTGTTTTTAGTAAATGCTGAAAGTTCTAGTCTTTTTACAAAGTACGTAGAAGCGCTAATAGAATTCATCCACATATCTCCATAGAATCCATTATAGATTCCTCCATATGGACCATTCCACCATGGATTTACAGGAGCAGGATATGACTCAATTGATGTGTACGGACCTTTAATTTTATAGTTATAAACTATATTATATAAGGCATTTTTTTGATTAAAGGTTCTAGTATAACCTTTAGCTTGTAACATATTTTGTAAAATAACTTCAAATGATTGTTGTTGTAATTGAAGCCCAGGAGTATTTGTAGAAAGATAATATGTACCACCATAAGCTTGCATAGTTGAATATGAGTCAACAGCTACAACTCGACTATCGAGTGCACTACACCCTTGAAGCAGAAGTAGTAAAAAAGAAAATAAAATAGAAATTTTTTTTATCATAGATTTAAACCTCCTATAAGGAATAATTATATTTTCTATTCGAAAATTATTCTTAATTCCTTCTAAAAAGTAAAATAAATAAACTTTTTAAAAGGAAAAATAAATGATTATTTGTATATTTAAGCTGAAAATGAAAAACATAAGCTTTATTATGGGAGGTAAGTTATGAAAAATTTATTTTTAAAAACACTTATAGGATCGTTGCTTATTGCAGGGGCATCTTATGCAGAGGAGTTTACACCTAATGGAAGTTTAGGATTTACTCAAACTTTTTATGGAAATGCAGGAAAGTATAAAACTGAATCTTCACATCCATCAGCTGTTTTAAACTATAATTTTGCAAAAGATTGGAATATAGCTCTACAGTGGGATAGAGTTTGGAATATGTATGATTATAATGGTGGAGAAAATCAGCAAAATAATAACTTTAGTGGACCAAAAGCTACATTGAGTTATGACCATGGTATGATAGAGAATTCAAAAATTAAATGGACATCATCTTTAATGGTAGAAAATGAAGCCGAATTTAATGGAACTAATCAAACTTATGTATTAGCTCAAACAGCATTTGATTTTTCTGAGTATATACCAAAAGGACAATATGTTCAGGCAACACAATTTGCAATATCACCAATGTATATCTATGGATGGAGTACAAAAGGGCCATCAGGTCATGTTAATACTGGTATCTTAAGTTTATTAACAAATTGGCAATTACCAGCTGATTTTACATTTACATTTAATGCATATGCATTTAGAGAGTGGTATAATGGAAGTTTTGAAATAGGAAATAGTAATCAGAGCTATGATACAGCAAACTATTTTATGATTTTAGCTTGGTTAGGTTACTCAAAAGAGCTGTACAAATTTAATGATCAAACATCATTAACATTTAACTTTACTGGAGGATTTGACCCATATATTTCATCTAACAGAAGTGCTGCATGGGATCCGTTCATTGTAGGAAACCAAATGTATGAGTGGTTAGGACCTGCAGTAGATAGTGGAAATTATAAAGATACTTATTCAGTATTTGCATTACCTCAATTAGAAGTAACTTATAATTATACTGATGATTTATCGTTCTCTGTTTTTGCACAAGTTAAGTACTCAAACCAAGTTTGGGGAAATACAGAGAAAGATTGGAAATTACAGCCACAAGGTGGAGTTAGTGTAACATACGATTTCTAAATTTAATATAGTTTTTAATAGTTAAAGAGCTATCATCTCTCAAAAGAGATAGCTCTTTTTTTTATTTTGATATATAATAAAAAATATAAAATTGGGGAGGTTTTTAATGAAAAAGATTAATAGTATTGTTATGTTTTTACTTTTATCTGCAACAATTTTAGCAGCGCCTTTAAAGGTTGGATTAATTTTAGCAATGGGAGGACTAGGTGATAAATCTTTTAATGATTCTGCTTATGCAGGGCTATTAAAAGCACAAAAAGATTTTGATATTGAAGTGAAATATGTAGAGCCAAACTCTTGGATGGAAGATGCTTACTTTTTAGAAGAGTACTCACAAAATGGATTTGATTTAATAATTGCGACATCTTATACAGCTCAAGATGCAATGGAAGATATAAGTACAAAGTTTCCAAATACAAAGTATGCAATAGTTGATACAAGAGCTAAAGAGGGAGCCAATATAGCATCATTAGTTTTTGATGAAAGTGAGGGATCATTTTTAGTTGGAGCAATAGCAGCTAAAATGAGTAAGACAGGAAAAGTTGGTTTTATAGGGGCTTTAGATATACCACTAATAAATAGATTTAAATCAGGTTACGAACAAGGAGCTAAATATGTAAATCCTGATATAGAAGTTATAACAACATATGTAGGAGGAGATGCACCGTTTAGTGATCCATTAAAAGGAAAAGAACATGCATATTCTTTAGCAAATCAAGGTATAGATGTGATATATCATGCATCAGGAAATACAGGAATAGGAATTTTAGAAGGAGTAAAAGAAAAGGGGATTTATGGTATTGGTGTAGACTGTGATCAAGATGATATAGTAAAGGGGCAGATTTTAACATCTATGTTAAAAAATGTAAATAATGCAATTTATAAAGTGATTGAAGATACTGTTAACGGAGAGTTCAAAGGACAAGTTTATAACTTTGGATTAAAAGAAAATGGTATAGGAACAACAGATTTTAAATACACAAAAGAAGTTATAGGAAGTGAGAATATAAAATTTGTTGAAAAGTTAAAAGAGGATATAATATCTGGAAAAATAAAGGTGAACTAATAATGGAGATACTTGTAATAGCAACGCATCCAAATATAAAAGAATCTAGGGTTAATAAAGTTTGGATAGAAAATTTAAAAAAAGAAAGTAATATAACAGTTAGGTTTTTAGACGAGATTTATGAAGATATTAAAAAAATTGATATAGAAAAAGAAAAAAAATTTTTAGAAAAAGCTGAAAGGGTTGTTTTCCAATTTCCTTTTTATTGGTACAGCATGCCGGCTTTAATGAGAGAGTATTTTGATAAAGTACTTCAGTTTGGATGGGCTTATGGACCAAGAGGAGATGCTTTAAAAGGAAAAGAGTTTTTAGTTGCTCTTTCTGTAGGAGCACCAGAGTACTCATATATGGGTGGAAGTTATAATAACTTTACAATAACTGAGTTATTGAGACCATTAGAAGCGACAGCAAATGCAATTCAAATGGTTTATTTACCATATTTTGCCCTTTTTGATATCCCTAGATTGTCTGATGATGATATAGTTGAATCAACAAGAAAGTATATAAAACATATTAATAATGAAGATATAAATCATAGAAAATTTTTAGAACGTTTAAAAAAAGAGAATAAAGAGAGTAGTTTTATAGACTTATAAAAAAAGGTCACTTTTAGAGTGGCCTTTTTTCATAGTTTATTTCCTTTTACTAATAACTTTGTTTGTCTAAAACAGGGGCTACAATAACTTCTTTTCCAACTACTACAGGCTCTACAACTACAACTTCTTCAACTACAGGCTCTGGCTGAGGTTCAGAACTAGAGCATCCAACGAAGAATAAACTAAAGAAAATACTTGCTAAAACAACTTTTTTCATAATTTTTGGCCTCCTTTAATATTCGAATTACCATAATATACTATAATTAAAAGAAACTTCTTTTTTTCTGAAAGAAAATTAATAAAGTTTTTCAAAAACAAGTTGTCTACTTGAAGGATTTTCTAAATTAGAGAAGGAAACACCGAGAAGTTTTATATTGTTTACTAAATCTAAAGAGTTTAAAATTTCGTCAAGCATTCCCTTTAAAATATCTTTATCATCACTTGGAATAAATCGAGTTTTAGAACGAGTTATAGTTTCTCTATTTTTAAAACGAACTTTTAAAGAGACGGTTTTAGTGAGAAGGTTTTTTCTTTGAAGTCTATTGTATGACCATTGGAAAAGAGCATCAACTTCTCTACTGATTTCCTCTTCTGAATCAAGAGGAATTCTAAATGTATTTTCATTTCCAATAGAGTGGATAGCTCTATTAAATTCAACTTCACGATGATCAATTCCACGACTATAGGTATAAAGCATTCCTCCACGAGAACTTCCATATTTTGCAACAAGTTCTTTTAATGAGAATGGGTAAATATCTTTAACAAAGTGAATATTATTTTTATTTAAAATTTTTTCAAACTGTTTTCCAACACCAGGAAGTTTTCTAATGTTTTTTTCTTTTATAAACTCAATAAATTCCTCTTCATTATTAAAAATATGTTGTCCTCCAGGTTTATTTATATCAGAAGCAATTTTAGCAGTTAATTTATTAGGACCAATTCCTACAGAACAGGTAAGTCCTGTAATTTCATAGATTCTTTTTCTAAAAAGTGTAGCAAAACTTTCTTTTGATTGAAATCTTGGAATAATATCAGTTATATCGATAAATCCTTCATCAAGAGCTATGAATTCTACCTTATGAGTAATTTTTAAAACAAGTTCGTGGATAATTTTAGATTCGTAAGCATATTTATCTTTATTTACAGGGAGGACAATAAGTTTAGGGCATAATCTTTTGGCATCTAAGGTATTCATGGCAGAGTGGATACCAAACTTACGAGCAGGATAGCTAGCAGTTGTAACAACGCCTCCAGCAACAACAATGGGCTTATCTTTATACTTTGGATTATCCCTAATCTCAATAGAAGCGTAAAAAGCGTCCATATCGTAGTGGCATATTAATTTCTTCATTTAGGCACCTCCTTATTTTATTGAATTCTTAGTATAATCAAGGGTTTTCTGCAGTTTATACATTTATCATAATTGTCATTATTTATCAATTTTATCATAATTTTTTTTATTTTGGTGACAAATTGGTGACAAAATCAGCATAGTAAATCAATAGCTTTTCTTAGCTCTTCAGTGTCTTTATGAGTATAGACATTTTCTGTAATAGAAAAGTCTGAGTGACCAATTAATTTAGTTATAGCACTTTGATTTGCGTTAGCATTGTTTAGTAAAGTTGCAAAAGTATGTCGAGTATCATGAATTGTATGAGGTTCAATATTTAATGATTTTAGCAGCTTCTGAAATCGAGGTTTAAAAGTAGAATAACTTAATTGATTAGTAGTTTCTCCTTTTAAAAAGTACTCTTGATCTTTTACCATATTGGTAACAAATAAATTGAAAATCTTTGAAGAAATTGGTATAATTCTAACACCAGCATCTGTTTTACTTTCTCTTATAGTAAGACATGAGTTATGCAGGTCGATATCTTCATTTTTTAAATTGAGAAGTTCACCTATTCTCATTCCAGTGTAGATGAGAATTAAAATTATATAGCAGTATTTAGAATCGAGATTTTCCCACAAAGTCTCGATTTCTTTTTTTGTAAATACTCTTCTTTCAATAACTTTTTCCTTTTTCCCAATCTCAATAAAGCTAACTCTATTGGAATCAATAAATTCGTTTTTTAAAGCAAAATCAAATATCATATTAAGAACACTTTTACATCCATTTTTAAAACTCCAAGAAGTTGTCATATTATCAAATAACTCTTGCAATTCAAACAATCTTATATCTGCTATGATTCTATCATGTAATGGTTCAAAAGCTCTCATTCTATAAATATGTGTACTTATAGTTGTTTTTTGTGTAACTTTTTTAGTGTATGCACTCCACCATAAATCTAAAATATTTTTAAAAGTTTTCTTACTATATAGTAATGGGTTTTTATTGTAGTTATATAAAGCTTCTTGAGCTTCTCTCTTCGTAGCAAATGTACCTATAGATTTTCTAATTTGTTTACCATCACTAGAAAACTCTATTGTAGCTCTAACATACCATGGTTTCCTTCTTTTTCCCTTTAATTTACAAATAGAACCACTTCCATTTGAATTTTTCATATAATTTCCTCCTAATTTATTAAAATAAAAAAGAGGGATATTTCACAATAATATGATACCCTCTTTAATTAAATTTATCAATCACAATTTGGATAGACTTCGTGAAATAATTTTTTACTAACTTTTCCAGATGAGATACATTCTTTATGGATCCCTTTTCTAATTGCCATATGATTAATTTCTTTAATCTTTCTATAAGCTGTAGATATTGAGACATTTAACATTATGCTCACTTCATTAACAGTGTATACTAAGCATTTTACTTCCATAGTTATTTCTCCTTATTTATTATCTTTAGTTGATTTATTATTCATATATTTTTAAATTTTGTTCCCTAATTGTTTAAGGTTTGTTCATTCTTTATCTTCCCAATTGTTGAAGTTATCACAATTTCTACATATAAGTGAAAATCTATTTTGACAGTTATCGCATATTTTAGCTTTTTGCCAAATTATTAATTTATCTCTTTTAAGTTCGTTTTCTTTAGTTGTCCAATATCTCATTGAAGCTAAAGTACATATTTTTATAAAATTGTCATTTGTTATCTTTTTAGCTTTTTTATTAGTTTGTGCTTCTCTAATGATTCTTAAAGGATAGTAAGTTTTTTCTAATGGAATCTTACCACTTTTATCTATTTGTATTTTTTTATTAACTATTATTATTCCGAATCTTTCTGGAATTAATTCTATACAATCTTCTAATTTTTCTGGTATTACATAGAAAGTTTTTTTTATATTATCACACTCATGAGAATGCTTCTTTTGAAAATCTTTTTTTAAATCTGATTTGCTAATTTTCAATTCAAACTCTATTAAATAATATGAGTTAGTAACAACAACTACATCACATTCATGGCTAACTACTCCACTATTTCTAGAAAGTTTTGTTGTTATTATTTTTGCCGAATTAAAATAGTGTTTATTGATAGCATATTCAAGTTCTTTTGTAGTCATATTTTCCCCTAGCTTAATTATATATTTTCATTTTAACGCTAAAACCAATAAATTTAACTTTAACTACAAGATATTTTAATTTTTTAGTATTCTTTATAAATTTATATCTAATCTGGTAATTTTTTACTTCTCTATTAATTCCTAGTCTTTTGATTATTTGATTTAGCCAATATTTATTATTTGGAAATTTTTCCATCATTTCACCTCTTAATATTTCTTAAAAATTTTTTCTATTAAATTTCTATTATCATGAATTTTATGAAAGTCTATAAAAATGTATTTGAATTGTTTTAAAAGGTTTACTTTTATTTCATTTTTATCATCTTTATAGACTAGACATTCGTTTATAATTAATATAAAATCAGACTTTAAAAATTTCTTTTCTTTATAATCATGAAAGAGTAGTTTCATTATCCCTCCATGCTCTTCCAATTTTTTAAATTTATTCCAACATACTTTTTATATGAATTTTCTTTCTTTTTAATAAACTCTATAATCTCTTTAAAATAGGTTTCTGTATAATCAATGATATAATCTATCTCTGTATTTAAATTTAAAATGATAGCTACAAATTTACAATATTGTTTATAGTATTCAATTAAAGTTTTTAATACTCTATAGTTCTCAGCAATATCTTTAAATTTCTTATCATGCTCTATTTCATAATTACGACTTACATAAAAGGCATTTAGTGTTAAATTAAAACCTTTCTCAACTTCAGAACAAGGTTTCCAACCTGAATACCTAACCAATGAGCTTGTAGCTTCAAGTAAAAGTATTAAATCAGTTTTTAATTTAGTCTTGCTGCTATACCAATACTTTTCAGCGTCTATTAACTTTAACTCAAGCATTTTCAAACATTGGAATAACTCTTTTATTCTATAGTTATAATTAATACCTAAGGTACTCATTAAATAAACAAACTCAGTACTAAGTTTTTCTCTTATCTTTTTAGCTCTAACTTTAAATAATTCAATAAACTCCATTTAGTAATCCTCCTATGATCTCTTTAACTCTTGATTTAATATATTAATTTGTTTTTCTATCTCTCTGACTTCTTTCCAAGCAATCTGACATTTAGCTTCATTAGTAGTTGCTCTACCTCCACGAATACCTCTTCTTGGAATGAGTTCCATTGTTTTTTCACTCCAACCTTCAGCTTTTTTTCTAGCTTTTAAAAGTTCCTTTTCCAACTTTTTTATCCTTTCAAAATAAGCTATTCTTATTGTTTTTTCAAAGAATTTATCTTCACTTAAACTAAGCATTTATTTATCCTCACTTTCATTATTTTCTTTAATTATAATTTTTGGTACTTGTACTTTTATATCTTCTTCCTTCTCTACTTTAATATCAGGAACAGTAACTTTTATATTGGGTATTTTGATATCTTTAATAATGTAACCTCCTAAAATTCCCACTTGATTTTTAGGAGTACACAGTATATAATAAGGTTCTCAGGCACTGTATTTATATACTGTGTTGCTCCTATGTACTTAGTTGCATGGGAGCTTTTTATTTTTATTCACTTTTTAGAAATTCACTAGCAGTTGTAACAGCTAAAACCTTTTTTAAAAGATGTGCATCTTTATCATTCCAGGATAATTCACCTTGAATATTGTAGTTAAGCTCAATAGTTTGATGTTCTTTAACCATAGAAGTTTTAATATATGGATTCCATGTATTAGGCTTTTGGCCACCACAGGTCCATTTAATTCTAGGATTTTCTGTTAATTTATTTAAAATTTTCTCTATATTTGTAGAATTAACATCTATAATAACTAGTTCTTTAATCATTGTTAATCCTCCATTCTCTTATCAGTTTCGACATCAATTATGTTTTCAAGAATCCTTAAATCTTTTTTAGTAAGAGTATCAAAATCAATTTTTAATTCACTAGCCTTTTTATTTATATTAAATTTAATTAAATCGGATTGTCTAAGGAGTTCTAATTTTTCTTCATTTGTTGCAAGTTCAACATTTCCTATAATTTTATTTTCTTCATTAGTATTATCAACGTATTCAATATTAATAGTTCCCTCTTCAGATATACTTTTAATAGAAGAACCATCAATTTGTAAAGCCTTTTGAACACTTACTGATAAAGCACCAAATTTACTTAAATTAAGTTTTAAAACTGTTTTTAAAGCCATTGAATCAAAGTTTTTACTCCAATTTGAACTACTATAACCTTTTTTTAAATCAGTTCCATAAGATTGACTATACTTCTCAGCATGGTTTTCAATTTGTTCTTTAGTCATATATAAAGTATTTCTAAATCCATTTGTAAATTCTATATAAGAGGCATAACCGATTGTTTTAGCTTCTAATCTTTGGTTTATATCCTCAATAAATTTAAAATTAAATTCACCAGTAAGTAGGTTATAATTTTCTAATTCACCTTCTTTTATCTCAATAGAGTTAATATATTTATATTGTCCACTTCTTAAAGCTAGTTGGATATAACCTTTATAACCCATTTGAAATTGAGCTTTATCTTTATAAGGAACTATATAAGCATAACCTAAATTCTTTTCTATCGGTAAATCTAGTGTTGCACTTGCTATTGCTGAATTGATAATAGATTGAGGTTCACAATCTTGAAGTTGTGGAGTTCCTTCTACTACTCCAACAATAGCCATCATAAAGTGTCCTGCCTTATCTCCTAGCAAACTTTTCATTTGTTTTCTTATTGCCTCAGTAGCAAGTAGAGATTTTAAAGCAGGAATTCCTGTTCCATTAATACCTGTACTTAAACTATTGCTGTTACTACCAACTAAATCATTTTTAACTCTTGCCATTTTTTAATCCTCCCTTAATTAAGCTACATATTTTGGTAATTCTTTGATATTAAATCTTTTAGAACCTCTTTTATCTATCTTCCAAGTTGCAATATATTCATTATTTATAATTAACTCTTCAGTTTGTAGTTCTAACATTTTCTTTTGAATTTCAGCCACAAAAGGTGTCATATCTTGTTCAACTTCTTTTAATTCCTTAGAAAGTTCTTTAGAAGTATCTTTTAAAGATGTATAGTCTTGGAATTTATTAATTTCAATTATTGGTGTAGTTTCTAGTTTATTGCTAAAGCCTTTAAACTCTTCTTTAAAGAAGCTACATTCAGCTTTACAACCATTTGATTTAGGTTCTGTATTTGTATCTAAGCAATTTTGAAACTCTATAGATAATTCATAAGCTTTTTCAATTAACTTACTATCAACATCTATTTCATAAACTTTAGTAAATCTATTATCTATAAAACCAACTAGAAAGCCTTTAGTTTTATTCAGTACTGCAAGTTGCTGTTGTACTTGTGCATAGTATTTATTAGGCACTTCATCTTTAGACCAATCATATGCTTGATAACTATTTCCTGTTTTTAATTCAACTGGATACCATTCGTTATTAATCTTAACCCAACTATCAGGAGTACAAGTCCATAAAGGATATTGAGGATTAGCTACTACTTGATTTCCTTTTCTAACCTCTTGAACATCAAGGTTAAATTCTCTTTTAAAAAGATCTGGAAGATTATTAATTATGAAATCTTCAGCATAATGTCCAAAGTTCATAGCAACCATACTTTCAAAGCTAAACTCTCTTTTATATTGTCCTTTTCTTTCTAAATACATAAGTAATGGACTATTATAATTATCAGGTCTATCGATAAAACCATTTCTCCAAGCGTAATCAACCATTAGTATAGAAACGTCAGTAGCTCCTATTCTTCTATGATTTAACCATTCACCTTCTCCACTACATTCTCCAGTGAATAACACTTCTGAATCATGTAATTTTGGTGATAATTCTTCTAAAAGAGATATAAGTTCAGCTTTTTTCAACTTACTATATCCTTTAGCACCTAAAGTTTTTAATTGTTCTTTTAATTCTTTTACTGTTAATTTCTCATTCATGAGTAAAACCTCCGTTTTTTAAGTCTTGATTACATACTCAATTTTCATCGGGGGATTATATAAGATAGTCGGGGGTATATCTTATTTGATTGAGTATGTAATTAAAACCTAAAGGTTAGTGAGCCTATTTTATAAGGCTCACATTGTATTTTGTGCCTTCTCTTTTATATTCTTCTCTCATTTCTAGTAAGCAATCATCACATAAGTTCATGTGCCAGCCTTTCATAAATTCATCTATAAGTATCCATTTGGCCTTATGTTCTCCACATTCACACATAATGTCATTATCTTTTTTTAAAAGTTTTAAATCTTTGATTAATAAGTTTGTTTCTAATTCTAAAAGCTCTACTCCTAACATATTTCCTCCTACATAATTCTCATTATTATTACTTCAACAGTAAGTACCATCAATCCAATTATTGTTAATTCAGCTATTACTTTCATTAAATCCCCCACATCCTTGCATAAACTTCAAGTCTTGCTAAACATTCGTTATAAGTTCCAATCAATATAATTCCATTAATTTCAAATTTCCATAATCCATTTTTTAAATTTTTAATAATCATATACCCTCCTTGTTATAACTAAAAAAAAGTTATAACAGATATTAAAAAATATTAATAACTTAATTTCAGTTATATAATATAACTATTTTTTGGTTATGTCAATAATTATTTTAACATTTTGTTAAAATTTCTTTTAACATATCTTTCGTTTTATAGTATAATTAATCAAAAAGCATGGAGGA
The DNA here is from genome assembly GCF_022430525.1 of Cetobacterium somerae. Classification (NCBI taxonomy): domain Bacteria; kingdom Fusobacteriati; phylum Fusobacteriota; class Fusobacteriia; order Fusobacteriales; family Fusobacteriaceae; genus Cetobacterium; species Cetobacterium somerae. The sequence goes on from NZ_CP092520.1 coordinate 679,369, forward strand.
ATGGAGAAATGTTAACAACAGGAGAAATCTTAAAAAATAAAAGAGAAGAAAAAGGCCTTTCAGCTTCAAGATTAGCTGAGAATTTGAATGTTTCTCAACCATATGTAACAGCAATAGAGAATAACACTAAAAGACCAAGTAAAGATTATTTACAGAATATATATAATGAGTTTTTATTTACAAATGATGAAAAAATAGCAATAGAAGAGTATGAAAAGTTTAGACGTTTGCCGATTGATATACAAGAGAAGTTAATTTTTTTGGAAAAAAATAACCAAAAAAAAGTAATACAATCAAATTTAAAACCATTAAGTGAAGAAGACTTTATTGAAATGCCTGTAAAAGCAAAAGCTTCTGCAGGGAATGGATATATTAATTTTGAGGATACGCTATATACAAGATTAATTAGAAGAGGTAATTTTTGTCAAGATTGTTATTTAATTGAAGTAGCAGGAAATTCAATGGAACCATTAATTCAAGATGGGTCATTCGTTATAGTAGATCCACATCAAACTGAATATATTGCAAATAAGATATATGTTGTTAAAGTTGGAGAAGAAACTTTTGTAAAAAGAATTCTTATAAAAGAGGAGGCTCAAGTAATGATATTAAAAAGTGTAAATACAGATTATGATGATGTTTATATAGCTGGTAAAGAGTTAGAAAATGTAAAATTATTAGGAAGAGCAATAAAATTTGTTTACGAGGGAAATTTATAAAATAAGGAGGAAATTATGGATTTATATCAAGAATGGCAAGAAAAAATAAAAAATATATCTACTAATAATTTTAGTATATCTATCGGTGAACTAGTAACAAGGTATAGTCAAGAACAAAAAAGAATAGTAATTAATCCTGCTTATCAAAGGCATTATCGTTGGACAAACGAGCAAAAAAGTAATTTTATAGAATCGTTACTTTTAGGATATCCGATACCACCTATTTTTATGTACAGAGACACTGTTCATGGATTTTGGGAAGTTATTGATGGGCTACAGAGATTAGCAACAATTTATGAATTTATAGGTGTGTTAGAAGAAAGTTTTCCAAGAAAGGAAAAATTAAAAAAATTAAAAAGAACTAGTATTTTTAGAACACTAGAAGATAAAACGTGGGAAGATTTTAAGAAATCAAATTTAGATTTTATATTAGAAACACAAACATTACAAGTAACTGTTTTAGATAATAAAAGTGATATTGAAAATAAATATGAAATTTTTAGAAGACTAAATTCCTCTTCAACAGTTCTTTCAGCTCAAGAGATAAGAAATGCAACATTATATGAATCAGCTCCGGCAGTCTATGAACATATAGAAAAACAAATAAAAAGATTAGATTTTACTTTTTTGAGTGCACAAGATTTTATAGAAAGAAAAGATATGGAATTATTTTTAGAATTTCTATTATTAAGCAATTTATTAAAAAATCAATATCAAGATAATGATGCAGCAAATTTTTCAGAAGCTTTAAATAAATTTTCATTATCTTTAGATAGTGAGGAGTTAGAAGAAGGATTTATTCAATTTTCTAAATTTATAAATGATTGTGGAAAATGTCAATTTAAATATACAAAGGATGAAAAACCTCAAGGGGCTTTTATAAATGCATACTTTGAAATTATATCAAGTCTTTATATTCTTTCAGAAGATGGAAAAGTAGAAGATGAAGAAATAAAAGAAATTTTATCTAAAAAATACAGTGAATGGCAAACAGAGATAGGAGTAAATAACCCAAGTGCTCTTAACAGAATGAGAATGGCTATGAAATATGCAAAGGATTATAGAAATGTTAGATAAAAAAAAAGTTATTAATGATTTAAAGTTTTTGATAAAATATTCAAAAGAAACAATGGAAAATCAGCATAAGTCAGAAACAGAGAAAGGATTAGTAATACTTACTTCTTATGTTGCTGCAAATTCTTTGTATGAAAAATTTTCTCTATTAATATTAGAGGATATTTTAAAAAACTATAATCAAGATTTAAGAAAACTTTCTAAAAAAATATTTTTGCTTAAATATAGAAATGGTAAAAAATTAAATAATCTTTCTATAAAAGATATTGATGTTTTTATAAACGGGATAAAAACTGAAAGAATGAGTAGTGATTTTAAAAATGATCATAAATCTTTAAAGGATATTTCAAATTTATTTGAATTTTTAAAGCAAAGTGAAGAAACTAAAAAAGTTATTGATAAAATATTATTGAAAAGAAGATTAACTTTTTTAGGTTTACAGGAACAATTGCAAGATGATTATAAAGATACAAGAACGAGAGTTGTTCATGGAGATTATAAAGATATAAAAACACTATATTATTTATATAGAGGTAAGTATTTAGATTTTTTAATTAATATTTACATAGCTATGAAAATAATGATGTATTCAGAACATCTATAGACATTAGTTAAAAATTGGTGTATAATATAAAGATATGAAAATTGAACGAAGGAGAATTTTTTTATGGATTTTTCGAAGATATTACAAACTTATTTTGAATTAATTGATAATTTTTTTGAAAATAAAAATATGGATTTTATAAAAGAAAACTCTCAATACTTTACACCAATAAATATAGTTGATAAAATGTTAGAAGATTTAGAAATCCAAAATTTAGAAAGAGTAAAGATACTAGATCCAGCATGTGGTTGTGGGATACTTTTAATAAAATTATTAGAAAGATTATTAGATTCAAAAAAAATAAAAATAATAGAAATTGATGCATACGATATTGATTACGAAGCATTAAATATAACTAAGAAAATAATTAATGATATAGCTGCTTTAGCAAAAATAAAAATAAAAATAAATCTTTATGATATGGATTTTTTAAAAGTAAATATTGAAAGAAAATATAACTATATAATATCAAATCCTCCATATAAAAAGACCAATAAAGATTTAGTAGAACAAGATTTAACTTTTTTAATAAATGGACAACCAAATTTATACCATTTGTTTATAGGGAAATCATTAAAACTATTAGAAAAAAAAGGAAAGTATATATTAGTATCTCCGAAAAACTATCTTTCTGGAAAGTATACTGAAAAATTAAGAGAATTTATTTTAAAAAAATTTTCAATAACAAAATTGCATACTTTCAATGAAAGAAGTCAAATTTTTGGGGGAGAAATTATACAAGAAGTATGTATTTCGCATATAGAAAATATAAAAAAAGACGATGTGATTGTATCGTATAATGGTAATGAAAAAATAGTATTAAATATGAATAAGTTGATATTAGATGCTGATAAATTTATAATAATGACGCCAAGAAATTTAGAAGACGTAAAAGTTATTGAACTATTTAATAATATTAAAGACAAGAGTATTGGTAATGAATTATTTATGAGAGTAGGAAAAGTTGTACAGTTTCGTGTCCATGATAGAGAAAATTCTTTAATAGAGGAAGAGTTTAATGAAATTGAAAATGAAGTTCCACTACTAGTATACCGTCATATTAATGAAGGAAAAATAAATTATAGACAAATACAGGAAAAAAATAAAAATAGAGCAATAACATTAAAGAATAATATCAAGAATCAATCTATTTTGGTAAAAAATAGCAATTATGTTATTTTAAGAAAAAATATAGAAAAGAAAAACAAAAAAATAATAATGCCAGTTTTATATTTAAAAAATTTAGAATGTGATAAATTGGGAATTGATAATAATCTTTCATATTTTACAAATATTAATGATAATTTAAGTATGGAGGAGGCAGTAGGAATTTTTTGTATAATAAATTCGGAGCAATTTGATACTTATTATAGAATGATAAATAGTAGCCATACTTTAAATGTATATGAGTTAGAATCAATGAAATTCCCACCATTAAGTACAATAAAGAGAATTGGAGAAAAATATAGCAAATTAGATTTAACTGTAAAGTTATGTACAGATATAGTTAAAAATGAGCTATTGGAAAAAAGATTCTAATATGAGTCATCGAAAAAGTAATTTTTTAATTAAAATTGAATTTAAATTTTTTAAGAACCCTTGATTCATAAGGGTTCTTTTTGATTTAAAATTTTAATTTTTCGATGATTTTAAGGTTTTTCAGTGCCCTCTTATTAAGAATACTTTTTTATATTATAACAAATTATTTTTTTATTCTCATTCTTTTTTCTTTTAGTAGAGCTTTAGTATTTTCATGAGTTTCAAGTAATAGATTATATAAATCTAACTTAAGTGAATTATTTTCCAATAAATCAGGAACTTCAAATTTTAAATCTCTTAAAGAATAATTTGCAGTAAAAATAATATTTTTTGATTCAACATTAATGGTATCATAAGTAGATAATGTAAAAAAATTGTCACTAAATTTATTAACTAAAATATTTTCTAAAGTTTCTCTAAAAAGAAGATATTCTTGCTTAATATACCTTTTATTTGTAAAACCAACTTTTGAAGCTAAAGAAATTATATCGTCACTATTTAAAGGGAGCTTGTTCCAAATTTTAAATTTAGTATAATAATAAGTTTCATTTGGAAAAGTATGAATAATTTTTTCAATTAGATTTTTTGATTTTGTAGCAAAAGCATAAGAAAGCAAGGAATTTAAGCTATAGTTTTGAAAAGATGAGTTATCGTATACTTTTCTTAACTCAATTATCATATCAAAAGCATCAGTTCTATTCTCTAAAAATAAGAATCGTTCAAGACCATAATAAAAAATAAAAACGTACCCTATACAAATTTCACTATTTTTTAAAGGATTTGTTAGCCATTTTAAATAAATTCCTTTTTCTTCAGGTGTAAGAGAGTGATAACTAGGAAAATATCCAATTTCATTTAATGGAGTTACTGAAGATGTGATATTAATAGAAGAAAATACAGAAATAAGACTAGGTTCTTCTGGACCAAAGCTAGAAGTGATAGTTATTTCTAAATCTTCATATGTAAAATTAAATTTTTCTTCATTATTATAAAAAAAATTTTTAAAAGGTCCATCTTCAAACCATAAAAGAGATATAATATGCTTAGGTATATTAAAATTTTCAGAAATAGAAAAAATATTAGATGAACTGTAAGGAATACTAGCTTCATTATCAGTAGACTTTTTAATGTTTTTTGGTATTAAAGTGCTTTCAATTGGTTTTAAAGATAATTCTTTTTTTATTCTTTCATTTTCATCATAGTTTTTAATGCTATTTGAAGCGAAAAATTTTTTAATAAAATTAAACACAAGATTGCCTCCTAAGTAAAAAATATTTAAAAATTTTTATTATATATATAAAATACTATATCAAAAATAATAAAATGTCAAAAAAGTTAAAAAAAATATTTACATAACTAAAAAATAGTTATATAATTTTTAGGAGGTGATATTTATGGAAAATGGAGAAAGAATATACGAGCATTTAAAAAATGAAATGAAAAAACAAAAAATAAATCAATCAGATATAGCCAATACTTTAGGAATGACAAGAGCTAATATAAGTATGATTTTTTCAAGAATGAAGAAAAATAAAATAAGTTATAAAAATACAATAAAAATAGCAAAAATTTTAGGTTTAAACCCTAAAAATTTTTTTTAGATAATCCATAACCTTTCAAAGGTTATGGGAATGCCTACTTAATGTAGGCGTTTAATTGATACTCTTAACCCATAGCCAAGAACCTAAGGGTTGAGGGTAGCAATTAAATATAAAAATAAGAATGGAAGGTTCTTGGCAGGCCTTTCATCAGGAGGTAACAAAATGAGAGCAATAAAAAAAGAAGATTTAGAAAATATAAATTTTTATCAAACACCTAAATGGTTATTTAACTTATTACTTGAGGGGAAAATTACTCCAGGAGCATACTGTCTTTATATGCTTATGTATGATAGAACAAGACTATCTTCAAAGAACAATTGGATAGATGAAGAAGGAGAAGTTTTTATTATATACTCTTGGGATTCAATGAGAGAAGATAGAAAAGTAAAATCAAATAATCAGATAAAAAGAGATCTTGATAAATTATATGAATTAGGATTATTACAAGTTAAACGTAAATATAGAGATTCTAATCTTTATTATCTAAATATCTATTCTGAAAAAGAAGAAAGTGAGATTACACAAATTGTAGAATCTAACTTAGAAGAAAAAGCAGAATTACACAATTTGTGTGAGTCAGATTCTACAAAGTGTGTTAGTGAGATTACACAATTTGTAGAGGCTAATAATAATAACTTTATTAATAATAATTTAATAATAACTACTACTAACCAAGATAATATAAATTATAAAGACCAAGATACTAACCAACCTGAAAAAGCTAGTAGTAGTTCTTTTGAAAAAAATATAAAAGAGATTAAAAAATATTTGCTTGAGAACGTAAAAGATATACCAACTTGTAAAAATATCATGTTCTTAGTTGAAAATATAGGTCTACCTCTTGAAAGAATCAAAGAGGTTGTTAATTATGCAACTAAATCTCAAAAAGGAATTGGCTTTATCTACAAGGCTTTAGAAGAGAATTGGACATTGAAAGATATAACATATTCAACTGAAAAGAATATCAGTACTACACCTACAGCAAGAGGACATAAGTTTAATTCTGAAGCTATAGACAGCACAATAGAAGCTAAGGAAGCTAAAGAGGAATATACATCTAAGATTGATAGATTGCAAGGGATATATCAAGTTTTAAGTGATACAGAAAAGAAAAAAATTGATGATGAAGCATATCAATTAGCTGTAGAACAATATGGACCAACTGTTGCTAAAATTATGGCAAGAACTAAAACTAAGTTTGAAATTTTAGAAAAGTATTATTTATTGGAAAAAGGAGCTTAGTTATGGAGAAAACTAAGAGACTAAGAAAAAGTGGAATTACTTATAAAAAATCTCAAAGTAAAATAAAGCAGAGATTTAAGAAATTGGAAACTTTGGTTTATGTTAATTTTAATTTATCCAATAAAGAACTCGCAGAAAAGATAGGTATTTCAGAAAAAGAGTTTTATCGAGGTAAATATAATCTTGTAGCAAATGATTTAAAAATTAAATACAAACAACAAAGTTTATTTTAGTTAAAAAGGAGTAGTATTTATGAAGAATAAATATATTTGTAAAAAATGTAATAAATTTATAGCTAGTAGAAGTGATGATGGAGAAATAAATATAAATCCAAAATCTAAAAAAATATCCTTGAAAGGAAAAGAATTTAGAATAGTTTGTAAATGTGGAGAAAGTCATAAAATTCAGTTTTAAAAAATATTTTTATATAGTATAATATAATGGGTTAACGATTTAAGACAGCTTCCCTCTTACCTTAAGCAAAATTTTGAGGTATAATATATCATAAAATAAACTAGGAGGATGAGGTTGTGGCTAGAAAATCATATTCACCAGAATTTAAATTTGCAGTTGTTTTGGAAGCACTTAAAGAAAGAAAAACTCTTCAAGAAATCGCTTCAGAACATCATATTGCACCTTCTCAAATATCTCGTTGGGTAGATGAGTTTAAATCGGCGGGTATCTCTGTTTTTTCTAAAGATATGTCTAGCTCTAAAAAGATTGAACTTCTTGAAGAGCAACAACATGAGCTTTATGCTAAAATTGGTAAACTTAGCTCTGAGAACGATTGGTTAAAAAAAAAGCTCGAGAGATAGCTGATTTATTAGGTAATCCAGTTTCTTTAATCGAAGAAAACCTTTATTTTAGCATCTCAGAACAATGTAGAATATTTGGCGCTAGTCGAAGCTCATACTATTACGCTCCTAGGCCTAAAGTTGATATTCAGGTTCAATTAAAAGAAAAAATAAAGGAACAATACAGTCTAGATCCTTCAGCGGGTTCTAGACGTATTACTGCAGCTTTGAATAGAGCTGGAATACCTGTAAAAAGATCAGTCATTAGAAGACTCATGAGGCAGCTAAACCTTAAAGGAATTGCACCTAAAAGAAATTTAAGTAAACCTAAAGCTGGAGCGCAGAAATTCCCTTACCTTTTGAGAAATCTAAAGATTGAAAAGCCTAATGCAGTATGGTCAACTGATATTACGTATTTAAAAACACCAACAGGTTTTATGTATTTAACTGCAATAATTGATGTTTATAGTCGTAAAATACTAACTTGGGAATTGTCAAACAGTATGTCTAAAGATTTCTGCATTAATTGTTACAAAGAAGCAGTAAAAACTTATGGTTCACCAGAAATATTAAATACGGATCAAGGTAGTCAATATACAAGTAATGAGTTTATCGAAACAGTGCTTTCATCAGGCGCTTTATTAAGTATGGATGGAAAAGGCCGTTGTTTAGACAATGTCTGGATAGAAAGATTTTGGAGAACAATTAAATATGATTATTTATATCTTTACGAGCATAAAACAACACTGGAATTATACAAAGGAATCCAATCATATTTAAATTTTTACAACTCAGAAAGAGGACATAGTTCTTTAGGATATTCTACTCCAAATGAAGCTTTTGAATTATCAACTTTTGAGTACAAAAAAATTGCTTAGGTTTTAAGAGAAACTGTTTGACAAAAGAGCCCACCATATAATTTCCTATTAGGAGGAGGTTATATGAAAGAAAATTTTTTAGGAATCTTTATAATAATTTTATTAAATATCATTATTTTGGGTATTTTTAAAAGAGAGTTAAATATAAAATATAAAATAAAAAAATTATTTGAAAATCAAGAAAAAATATATTTTATTTTTTTAATATTAAGTCTATTTTTTTTTCAAAATTTTATAGAAAAAGAATTAAATATTTTAGAAAATAATATTTTAATAAAAGAAATTGAAAAATACTTAAATAGTGACAGAGTATTATACGTATATTTAGGTATAGTTTCGTTCCTATTAGCTATTTATATTTATTGTATGGGAATAGAAAATTCGTTTAAAAAATATGTAGTAATTTATTTAATAGGGAAAGGAACAATATTATATTTAACACTAATAATTTTATTGCTATATTTATTTAAAATTTCAAATTTACTTATTTTATCACTATTATTATTAACGTTTTATGAGTTATATAAAATAATAGATTTGGTATTTTTTGTAACTAGTCCAACTAGATTTGTTAATGAATTTAGAAATATTATATATAAATTTAGAGAGAATAACGAAAAGTTAGGATTGAAAGATTTATATTATGAGTTGAAGCAAAATATTATGTTAGCTTTAAGAGAAGAAAATTATATAGGATATCAAGAAGGTTTAAGAATTTATATAAAATTATTAAAAAATGGATTCTTAGAACCGAGAAGTTTAAAAAAAAATGATGTATCTCCAAAAGAAGAAAGTCAAAATGTGTTACAAGATCAAGAACCACAAGTTGGTGAAGAGAATGTGTTTTTTTCAAAAATTGAAAAAACAGCTATTAAAGATGTTGAAAAAAGTGAACAGGAAGAAAGTATTGAATTTGTTTATTTAATGTATAAGCATCTTTTGAAAAAACCTAATGATGAATTTTATAAAGAATTAGAAACTACAACTATACAATTAGCTGAGTATTTTTTAGAAAGAAACTTAGAGTATGCTAAAATATACTATAATTTTTTATTAGAAAGATACAAATATGTATTATTAAAGGAAAATGCTGAATTAGAATTTGGATTTTTGTCGGGATATTTGTATTTAAATAATATTAACCAAGAACAGAAAATTGTGGTTTATAGTTCACTTATAAATTTAATTAATGAGATAATTAAAAAGGATAGAGAAAAAGATTATACCATTATCAAAGTATATTTTCAAAAATTATTAGATGATTTAAATTGCGATAAAATTGATGTATACGTGAATATGCTATTATTGTATTTATTGAAAAATAATAATAAGGAAAATTGGGATGAAAACTTAGAAGAAAGATTTACTTATGTAGATATTAAAATTTTACAAGATATATTTATAGAAAATAAAAAGTATGAACAGAAATTTGATATTTATAAGTTTGATTTCACAGAACCAAATATATTGGGATATTGTGATTATGAGGATAAAAAATTAGACTTAAAAGTTATGATTATGAAGTTTTTGAATGAGAATATGGATGATCTGACAGAAGAGTTCATTTTAGAATATTATGATAAAATAGAATGGATTGCTAAAGAGAATAATTTTAAAAAGATAGAAAAACAACTTCTTAATTTAGAAGAAAAAATTAAAGAAAGGAAAGCAATTAAATTAAGTAAGATAAGATTAACAAAAGAAAAGATAGAGAATTATTATTTAGAATTAAGTACTTATAAATCAAATTGTTATCAATTCCTTTTTAAATATTTATGTAAAAATGAAGAAAATGTAATAAAAGTGGATAAAAAAATAGATGAGTGGAGAAAAAAAGCAAAAGGTTACAATGTTTTATTTCAAAATGATATAGTTTTAGATATTGGAATAGCACAGCAATATATGAACTTATTGGATGAATATTTTGTAATAAATTCATACTTACAAATTGCTATTGAATTAAAGTATATGGAAGTTAATAAAAAAATTAACTTTGAAAAATATTGGTGCTTATTTGTCCATAAGGATGATTATTCAAAAGTGGTTGATTTAGTAAAAAATAAGAAAATAAAGATATATGTATTAAAAAATTATAATGGATTAAAAAATCCAATATTGATATCAATGAAATCAATAGCATTTGTTCTTGAATATTTACCAGAAGATTATAAAAATAATGAAAGTACATATATTCAAATAGAAACTCTTGAGGAGAGTAATAATCAAAAATTATTAGAATTAATACCAGAAGATAGTATTGAAAATAAAAAATTAAGATTAAAAGGTTCGAGTTTATTAAAAATTTATAAAAATATAGAAATATGTTTTGAAAATAATGTAGAAGTTTATAAATTAACAGAATTGCCTTAAAAATCTAATGAATAAAAATTAAATATGATGCAAAGACTTAATAAAGAGTTAGGGTTTACTGTGAAGTAAATCTTAGCTCTTTTATTTTTTGTAAAAATATAAATAACTGACTTTTTTAATAAAAATGTCAGTAGATAAATTTGGGAAACAAAAAAGCTTCTTAGTCCCCGACCTTCTAAGAAGCTTTTTCCCCACTAAATCCCAGACATATGAAAAAGTAAGATAATATTTAATTACTATATAAAATTAGAAAAATCAAATTTATTTAGGAGAGATAACATGAAAGAAACAGATATTCAAGCAGCAATAATAACTTATTTAGGTATATTAGAGAATCAAGGTAAAATTTGGTTTAGTCGATTAAATAACATTCCACCAGTTAATAAGGGAACTGATGGGAAAATGGTTTTCAGGAAACTTCCTAGAGGTTGTAAGAAAGGTATTCCAGATATTTTGATTATATCTAAGGGGAGAACTATTGCTATGGAAGTTAAAACACCTATAGGAAAGCAAAGTAAAGAGCAAAAATTAGTAGAAGAGAGTTTTAAAAAACAGGGCCAAGAATACCATGTAGTTAGATCATTAGAAGAGGCTATAAAGGTAGTTGGTCATGTAGTGTAGTAGGAGGGGGAATGAAACCAATAGAAGGATATACTATAAAAGATAGTGTTACTCATAAAAAAGAGAGGTCTGTAAAAATAGCTTTGTTAGAAGATTTAAGAACTATATTGGCTACTGAATTGGAATTAGAAATCTGGAGAAGGAGAAATAAATTTAATCATTCTCATGACAAAATAGCTAAAGATTTAGGGATAACATATCAAGCTTCTATTGATAGCATTAAACGATTAAATCGAAGAGTAAAAAAGAATCTAATAAAGTTAAAAATAAGAGGAAGTAACTTTTTTTAAGGTTACTTTTTTAATACTGAAGTTATGGAGGATATATGCAAGAACTAAAATTTAAAATTGATTCACAAAGAGAAGTAGTAATAATGGACATTGAGAAACTAATTGATAATCCCAATAATGTTAAAATTCATACTCAGGAACAGATAGAGCTAATAAAGAAGAGTATAGATAAATTAGGTTTTAATAGTATTGTAGTTATTGATGAAGAGAACATGATACTAGCAGGTCATGGAAGAGTATTAGCACTAAAAGAAACAGGAGAAAAGACAGTTCCATGTTTAAAGATTAGTAATCTAAGTGAAGAAGAAAAGTTACAAATAATGATGATGGATAATACTTCAGTTTTAATGACTGGTATAGATGAAGAAATGGCAAAACTAGTTATTGAAAAATTAGAACTAGCAGAAGCAGATTTAGAATTAACAGGATTATCTTTAGAGAAAATAAGTGAGTTAAAAATAGAGGATTTAGACATTCCAGAAGTTTTAGCTATAGACAAACAACAGAATGAAATATCAAGAGAAACATCTTTAAAACTAACTTTTGGAACTAGGAAGGTTATTATAACTGATGAAGAGTTAGAAAGATTAGAAGCTAAATATAAAGAGTATATAAATGAAATGGGAGTTGACTTTGGTTTTGTATCATATCTTTTAGGAGCTGATGCATAAAATGGAATTTATAAGAGAAATAGAGATAGATAAATTAAAACCTGCTGATTATAACCCTAGAAAGATTAATGAGAAAGCCTTTAAATTGCTTCAGGAAAGTTTAAAGATGTTTGGAGTATTAAAACCAGTTATTGTAAATGGAAGTAAGAATATACTAACAGCAGGACACCAAAGAACTAAAGCTATGAAAGCTATTGGTTTAAAAACTTGTCCTGCGATAAGAATAAAAGATGTATCTATCCAGGATGAAATTAGATTCAACTTATTTCATAATAGTATCGAAACAAATAAAACTAATGTAACTATAAAAGATCCACAAAATATTGAACTAGAAAATTTCACTTTTGTTGATTGTATGCATGTAAATTTTAAAGAAAATAAAAATGCTGCAGTTGTAAAAGAAATTTCTAGACTTATTTCAAAGTATGGAGAATGGGGAAGTATAGTTATTGATGAAGAAGGAAATATAATACAAAATTCTGACTATGCTATTGCCTGTAAATTGCTAAATAAGAGGGTGTTGGTGTATAAATTGTCAAATGATAAGGTAAAAGCTTTTTTAAGGTATATGAGCGTAGATTATGGGGAATATAATTATGAAGCTCTAGGAATAAAAACTTATAATCAACATAATTGTCAAATGAATAGATTAAGAGGTGGAATAAAGGATAATAAATCATCTTTATATGAAGGGTATGTTTTAAAGAATATCTCTAAAGATGAAAGAGGGGTAGATTTTGGAGCAGGACAATGTGATTATGCATCTAAGTTATCAAAGTTAGGTTATAAACTACTTCCATATGAGCCACACTTTAAATTTAAGGGCCAAGAAGCTATAGATATTAGAGAAGTAGTAAAGATGATATTAAAGCTTGAAATGGATATTAAGCAGAATGGATTATATGATTATGTAGTGTTGGATAGTGTTATAAATTCAATAACATCTAATAATTTTGAAAAGTATGTATTAACTACTTGTAATGCTTTATTAAAGGAGAATGGGAGTTTATATATAGGAACTAGAAATAAAGGTCAAATTGATTCAACTCTAAATAGTAGTAGATGTATTGAGAAGGTTAGAAGTTTAGAATTTTTAGATAAAGATAATTTCTCAGCTACTTTTAGAAATGGAGTTTGGACACTTCAAAAGTTTCATACAAAGGAATCATTAAAAGAGGTTTGTTTAAAATATTTTAATGATGTTGAAACTATGGGAAGTGGAAGTCAAATATATGCTATTTGTAGAAATCCAAAAAGATTAGCTAAGGATGATTATGTAGAAGCTTTGAATATTGAGTTTAATATGGAATATCCAAATGGTTACAAGCATAATAAACATGAGAAGTTAATAAGTGAGATTTTAAAGAGCAAGTAATTTGCTCTTTTTTTAATTACGGTATATAATTCAAAGGAAAATATTAATTTAAGGGGGAATATAAGTTGCAATTAGTTTATTTTTGGATTGAGAATTATGGAGTTATTAAAAATAAGGGAGTGTTATTAAATCAAGAATATAAAATAGATTTTTTGTATGCTGAAAATAAGGGAGAGTTAATAATTGAAAAAACTGAAAATGAGATTCCTAAAAACTTTTTTTCATATTCTAAAAATGAAAGTATTATTAAAAATATTTCATGTATTATTGGAGGAAATGGAAGTGGAAAAACATCGATTATTCATGCTTTATTTTCAACAAAAAATAAAATAAATAAATCTAAATATATAAAAATATATAGAGTGTCAGATAATGAGCTAAAATTAATAACAAATATTGATTTAATAGAAATCAAAAATAAAACAAATTACTTAAATATAAAAAAAACTGATGATGAAGATGAAATGGATTGTTTATTTTATACTAATTCTTTAGAAATGTATGAATTAAATTTATATTCACTGAAAAATGTTTATGATATTTCATATAAAAATGAATTAAGAAATTTTAAATTAAGTGCTTCATCAGAAGGAATTATAAATCCAACTGGCGAAGACTATTTAAATTATATGAACAATCAATTTTTAAAAAGATTATTACTATCTAAAATTAAGCAAATAAAAAAAGAAGAAAGTATATTAAATTATATTTCTTTTCCTGAAATGCAAAAAATAATACAAAATAGATTAAAAAAAGTAAAAGTGGAGTTAAGAAATATTGAAATTTCTGAGAATGGAAAAAAGTTTAATGAATATTATGAAAAAATACTAAAGTTTGATAAAAGAATTAATAAATATAAGTTTATTAATAATTTTTTTAAGGAAGCAATAGAAATATTTATTGTTAAAGAATTGAAAGAGAATGAATTAAGTTTTTTTTATGATAAAATAGAAGCTTTAGAAAAGATTAATATTGAGTATACCGAAGAATATGAAGAGTTAAATACAAAATTAGAAAATTTTAAAGAAAAAAAAGAAGAGAAAGAAAAATTAGAAAAACAATTAAAAAAAATAAAAGAAAATAAGATGAAAAAAGATTTGGAAAATATTTGTAATGCTTTATTGGAAATTGAAGAAAATTTACTCAAATACCCATTCTTAAAAACAAAAATAGAATTTATAAAAGAAACTATAGAAATACTTTTTGATATGGAAGAATACAATAATAAAAAAGGAAAGATGAAGCTAATTTTAAATTTAGAAAAAAATTCTAATGTATTGGAAAAATTCTTTTTTTTAGATTACACTATTCAAGAACTTTTAACATATAAAATTTTTAATGTATCATTTGATGAATATTTTTCAAGTGGAGAAAAATCTCTTTTAGAAATGGTCTTAAGAGTAGAGGAAGTTCTAGAAAGAATTAAAAATAAAGAATCATTATTGTTTATAATAGAAGAACCAGAAAGTTTTTTACATCCTGAATGGCAAAGAAAAAATATAGATTTACTTATAAAATTTAGCGAGATTTTTAAATTATGTGGGATAAAAAATTTACAATATTTATTGACAAGTCATACACCTTTAATAATTGGAGATTTACCAAAAGGAAATATAGTATCATTAAATAATGAAAACGCTCAATGTGTAACTGGATTTGGGAGTAATTTATTAGATATTTTAAAAAATGATTTTGAATTATCTTCTTTTTTTGGAGAATTTTCAAAAAATAAGATTAAAAAAGTTATAGATATTCTGTCTAAAGATAAAGGTGGAAAAATTAAATTTAAAGAGATAGAAAAAAATAAAGAAGAAATAGAATTTATTATAAAATCATTAGGAGAAACTCTAATAAAAAATAAACTAGAAAGAATGTATTTTGAGTTAGAAAAAGAGGATCCAGTACAAAAAATAAAAAAACTTATGAAAGAAAAAGGGGTAACTTTAGAGGATTTAAAAAAAGGAGATATTTAATGATAAAAATAAATATATCAGAAGATAAAATTAAAATATTAGAAGAAGAGCATAAAAAATGGTATATGGAAAAGATACATCCTAATGTACAAGTCTCTGTAGAAAAATTAGAAAAATACTTACAATATTTTTCTGACAAAAAGTATAAATCTATAAGAGAATATATAAAGTTATTAAAATTTATAGAGGCTAAAAAAGATAGTTTTATAATAGAAAAAGATTGTAAGATAGGATTAGAAAAAGAAGAATTAATTTTTCATATGAGTAATGTTAAAAGACCATCATCTCAAAGAAAATCAATATTAGAAAATAATTTATTAAGATTAGAAAAAGACTTAATAAAAATTGAAAAAATAATTAAAGAAAAAGAAGACTTTAAAGATAAATATTCGCCATATAATATATTTGGCTATGATAATTTAAAGGATGGATTAGATAGTAGTTGGGGAAGACATAAAATTTTACGTCTAATGGGAGTTAATGTATGTCCTTATTGCCAAAGAAATTATATTAGCCCTTATGAAGATGAAAAAAAAATGAAAAATAAAACAAAGCAGTTGAATAAAACAACGGCAGATTTAGATCATTTTATTCCTAAGTCGATAGTACCATTTTTGGCACTTTCATTATATAACTTCATTCCAAGTTGTCAAATTTGTAATAGTAGAATGAAGTCGAATAAACCCACAATAGATTTATCAACTTTTGAAAATATAGTAATTAATCCATTGGTTGAATCTTTTGATGATTATGGAGTGAAATTTAAATTAGAAAACAGGTCTACAGCAGAATTATTAGATACTAAAAAAAAATCATTAGAAGAATTTAAGGTGATTATTGAAAATAAATCTGATAATAAAAAAATACAAAATACAATAGATATGTTTAAGTTAGATAAAATTTATGAGAATAATCATAGTGATTATATAATAGATATGTTTGAAAGCATAAGGAATAGACCAGATTCATATTTAAGTTCAATAGTAGAAATTTTTATGGATAAAAAATATTTTGATGATGAAAAATTAAAAAAGGAAATGCTAGATAACTTAAAAGAGATTGTATTAGAACCATATAAATTCAAAGTTGAAAATGGAGAACCACTAGGAAAATTAACAAAAGATATACTTGAAGAGTTTGGAATAGATATTTAGAGTTGAAGGGCAGCTAAATGTTGCTCTTTTTTTATTTGAAGAGTATACTTGAAATATAATATATTATAAGGAGGAGGAAATTATGGAATTTTTAAAAAGTCCATTATTTGGAAATATAATATTAATATTAACTGTTCTTGTAACACTTTTCATTTGGCATAATGATAAAAAACAAAAAATAAAAAGCTATGCACAATTGTTATTGTTACAAATAAGAAGTATAGAAAATGGGATAACAGAAATTCAAATTAATGGATTAGATAGAGAATTTTTGAATGAAAGTTCATTTTTAGCTATCCCAATTTTATTTGATAAAAATTATTGGGATGAATATTCACATCTGCTTTTAAATAAATTAGGGATAACTGACTATGAAGTTATTTCAAATTTTTATGAAAAAAGTTCGAGAATAAAGGAAAATCAGATTGAGATAAAAAATAAAATGAAAGAATTTTTGTATTGGAGAGGGTATCATATATATAATTCAAAATATAACGTTGGGTTAGATATTAATAAGGATTCAATGATGGTTAATCAAATAATTGATACTATAAAAGATAGAGAAAAGGTATTAGGATTTTCAATGTATATACCAGGAGAATATCCAAAACAAATTTTAAAACTTTTGGAAACATATAAACCTTTGAGAGGAACTGTAGCATATAGCAAATTGGAGGAATTATCCAAAATTAAAGTTTTTTAAAGGAGAATTAGTTATGAAAAAATAATAGTTAGTTTATTTTTAGGAATTACTTTATTTGCTAGTGCTTCTGAGAGAGTTTATGTTACTCCAAAAGGGAAGAAATATCATGCAACTAAATCTTGTAGAAGTTTGAGTAAAAGTAAAAATATAAAAGCTGTGAAAATATCAGATGTTGGAGGTCGTGGACCTTGTAAGATTTGTTGTTGATTAAAAAAAATTAAAATAAGGGGATAGTAATGTTAAAAAATGATGGATCTATTGACAAAATTGAAGAAGATAAGTTAAATAGAAAAGATTTTATAGAAAGAATTATTGAGGGAATATTAGGATATAAAGATACCGATAGTTTGGTTATTGGTCTCGAAGGTAATTGGGGGAGTGGGAAAACATCAATTTTAAATATAATAGAGAAAGAGTTAGAAAATAAAAAAATTAACGTGTTTAAATTTAATCCATGGAATTTTTCGATTAGGAAGCAGTTAGTTTCTGATTTTTTTGAACAGTTTTCATTATTTGTAGGAAGTAGGAGTAATGTAAAAGAAGCTCTAAAAGAAGTAAGTAAGAGCTTAATGAAGATTTCATATATTCTAAAACCAATTACAACAATAGCGGGAGTTGTTCCAATTGTAGGAAATATAACAAAAGGTGTGGAAGAATTAGGAAACTCATATGAAAAAATTTCGAATACTATAGACCTTGAAAGTATAAAAAAAGGAGTTGAAAAAGCTTTAGGAGATGGAGATGAAAAAATAATTATCTTTATAGATGATTTGGATAGATTATTAGATTCAGAAATCTGTGAAGTTTTACAATTTGTGAAGGGGATTGGAGATTTAAAAAATATAATATATATACTTGCTTATGATAAACAAATAGTTATAAATTCATTAGATAAAGTAACTTCAAATAAAGGAGAAGAATATTTAAAAAAAATAGTTCAAATCCAAATGGAGTTACCTATAATAACATCTACAAAAATAGGGTTTTTATTTAAAGATGAGATTGAAAAATTATTTAAGAAACAAATATCAAAAATGAGTGAAGATGAATTAGAGTATTTATGTGAGGTATTTGAAGAAATTTTAATACATCTGCCTAAAACAATGAGAGATTTAAAAAGAATAATGAATAATATTAGATTTGGTTTAAATAAATGTGAACATTTAAATATTGTTGATTATATTTTTATAAAAACGTTGGAAGTAACAAATTATAACGTATATAAATATATAAAAAATAATAAGAATAATTTAGTAGTATCGACAAAAGTTAGGTTAGAAGAAATAAAAGATTTAGAAGAATTTCATAAAGAAGATAAAGATTTAATGAAAAAAATTTTAGGAATTATATTTGAAAAAAGAAGAATTAATATACCAACGAATAAAGAAATGGAATATTATATTCCTAAAAGAATTTGTAATGATGCCTACTTTTATGATTATTTTGGAGAAGAATTTGAAGTAAAAACTATAAGTAAAAATATTCAAAATGAAATGATGAGTATAAATACAGAAGAAGAATTTGTAAAATTTTTATCTACAGTTAAAAAATTAGAAACTATAACAGAAATAATTTTAAATACATCAGAATTTATATTTTATAAAGAATCTGCAAAAACAAGATGTGTTTATTTATTAAATTTATTAGAAAGATATACAATAAAAAATGAAAAATCTTTTGATAATGTTATTATTTTAAAAAATCAAATAAAAAAACTTTTAGAAGAAGATAATTTAAATTTATTAGATTTAAATAAGTTAGAAATGAAAGGATTTGTTTCTATTAACCTTTTATTGAATTCATGTAAGAATCGGAAAATGAGAGAAGGACTACTTAAAAAATATATTTCAAAAACTTTAAAAAAGGATGATTTGATTTTAGAGTATATAAATAATCTAAAGAAAAATATAAAAAGTTTTGAAGAAGAATATTATTACTTATCAATAATATACGAAATGGAAAATGGAAGATTTATAATAAAAGAAAATAAAAAAGAGATATTAGAAATAAAAGATAAAATTAAAAAGGCTATAACTCAAGAGAGTTATAATATTGATTTAAATAATTTAAAAGGAATATTGAAAATATTAGAAGAAGAATATTAAACTTGATATAAATTATTAAAATAATTAAAAAGGTGTCATTACAGACACCTTTTTTTGTTACCTAATATAAATATTTTTTAGGAGGTAACAAAATTATGAAAAATTTAGTTAATGAGGAAGTTAAATCAGAGATAGAGGAGAGAGAGTTAGTTCTTGAATTAATGCATGATATGGTAGAGAAAATATTATCGCCTAGAGAATTTGAGGTGTACGTATTGAGTAAAAGAATGAAGCCAAGACATATAGCTGAGAAGTTGGGTTTAAAATCACAGACAGTTAGAAATCAAATAAATAATATAAAGAATAAAATAAAAAATCATGAAGAATGGTTAAAAGAGAAAATGGATATAAGAGGGCTATCAATATAGCTCTTTTTTTTATAAATAAAAAAGCCACCTATTTAATAAATAAGATGACTTTTAACACAAAATATAAAAGGTTGAGATAGTTAGCTCTAGGTTACCAGCCTTTCACTGCTTCGTATCCCTTTTATACATTAAAAATATAATATTTTAATCAAAAAGTAAAGAAATTTAAAAAACGTACTATGTTTTTATAGTACAAAATGCCATAGAGTGAGAGAGTAAATATTCGGAGGAATTTTATGGCAAGAAGTAGAGAGCCTACCAAAGAGAATGCAAAAAAACTTTATGAGGAAGGTTTTGGGAGTCTATCTCAAATAGCAAAAGAATTAAATTTATCTCTGAACACTTTAAAAAGTTGGAGAACAAGAGACAAAAAAGAAGGTAAAGAATGGGTGCAAAAAGGTGCACCCAATTCTGCACCCGACACTGAGGTGCAACCACCAAGAAAGGCAAAATTAAAAGAAGCCAAATCCATAGTTGTTAATGGTGGAACTTTAAAAGAAGCAAGTGAAAAGACAGGCATTAAAGAAAGTACTTTGATGAATCATAGTGTTCGTGAGAATTGGATGTCTAAACAGAAAGATTATCTAGAAAGACTTTATGGAAGGTTAAGAGATGAACGGGGACAAGAACATATTCAAAGAAGGTTAGAGAGTATAGACTTTCTAAATTGGATTCAGAAAAAGAGTATGAACTTAGGAACTAGTTTATCTCCTATAGCTTTAGATGAAAGTTTAAAGGGGTATCAAAGATTAGCTAATATAGTTAAGACAACTATAACAGCTCAAGCAGAACTTTTAGGAATATCTGGAGTTGAAGAACTTATAAATGGATATGACAGAAGTATAATCCATACCTTTAGACAAGAGGAACTTCAAATTAAGCTATTGGAAGCTGATTTAAAAAGAGAACGTAATCAGATTGAAAGAGAAAAATATAATGGTGGTTATGTATCAAAGGTTTCATTAGAGGAAGAAGACCTAATTAAAGAAGTTGGAAAAGGGTATAGGAAATTTATTAAAAGTAAAAAGCTATACAACTATTTAAAAGGTGCAAGAGGAAGTAAGAAATCTAAAACTATAGCTCTTAGATATATTTATAACCTATTGAATAATCCAACAGCTAACCTATTAGTAGTAAGACAAGTAGATAGAACTAATAGAACATCAACATTCACAGATTTAAAATGGGCAGCTAGAAAATTGGGTGTATACGAACAATTTAAATTCAATGTATCACCATTAGAAATAACAGTAGTAGGAACTGGCCAGAAAATATATTTTAGAGGTATGAATGACCCACTATCAATAACATCAATATCAGTTGAACATGGTGTTTTATCATGGGTATGGATGGAAGAAGCATATCAAATTAGAAGTGAAGATGATTGGAATAAAGTTGAGATGTCTATAAGAGGACAACTAGAAGAAGGAATGTGGAAAGAGTTTATATTCTCATTTAACCCTTGGAGTTCAAGACATTGGCTTAATGCTAAAGGATTTAGAGGTATTGCAGATAATGATGAAGTTCTGGAAGAAGAAGGAGAGTTCATAAATTATGAAGATGATTTAACTCTAGCTATGACTACATCCTATAAGATAAATGAGTTCTTAGATAATACGGATAAAATTCGTTATGAAAAAATGAAAGAGGATAATCCTGAAAGATACAAAGTTGAAGGACTTGGATTATGGGGAATTATAGAAGGACTAATATTCCATGAAGGTAGACATTGGACCGTTGAGAAATTCGACTATAACAATTTTGAAGCTAATAATGGAAAGTACCAAAGAGCAGGTGGCGATTTTGGATTTAATGATCCAACAGCATTCTATAAAGTTCATGTAGATGACTTTAATAAAAAGATATACATATGGAATGAATATTATGAGAGATATAAAACAACTGATGATTTAAAGATAGAACTGGAAAGTTTTAAAGGTTGCTCAATAGTTGGGGATAGTAGTGCAAAGCCAACAATTAGAAGTTTATACAATGCAGGATACAATATCCAATCATCTATAAAGGGTAAAGAATCAGTTGTAGATGGAATTAGATTTTTACAAAGTTATAAAGTGGTAATACATCCAGAGTGTCCAAACTTAATAGATGAAGCAACTTTATATTGTTGGGAAATTAAGGATGATTCAAGCATAGATAAACCTAAAGATATGAATAACCATGGTTGGGATGCTGTTAGATATGCTATTGAAGATTTATACCTTGATGTTAAGAATGTCGGAGTTAGTAAAAGGAGGTGAGATAGATAGCAACAAATGTAAAAGGGATGTCATCTGCATTAGTTAAAAGTATAACTCAAAAACTATTTGAAGATATAAGACTTGAAGAAAGTGAACTTACAGGAGAGCTAATAGAGAGAATTATAAAAGATGTAGATGTATCATCAGCATTAAATAAGATAAGAAGAAATGTAGCAGGAAGAGAATTAAAACTATATTCCATAGATAAAGAAGCTGATATAGCAACTATAGAAAGTAGATTCTATGATTTAAAGCTAAATAGAATACTAAATCATTTAATAACAGCTAGATATTTTGGATATGCACTCTTTGAAAAGGTTTATAATGAAGATTTTTCTTTAAAGTCTTTAGTGCCTATTCCATATAAGTATGTAGTTTATAAAGATAATAAATGGATATTAAAAGTAGGTTCAGAGGAGAGAGAAATCAACTACTTAAAATATCTTTTATGCATAAATGAATGGAATCCTGCAGAGCCAAAAGGTAAAAGTATTTTAGAAGATATTAGGATCTCATTTTTAGATAAAGATTTACTAAAGAAACAAATGAGAAGAATAGCTGAAAAATATGGGGATGTAATAACAGTAGTTGCAGTAGACCAAAGAAACACTAATGAAGAGAATGAGGAAGTAGCAAAAGAAATGGCATTAGTTCAAGGGAGGGATGTTGTAACTGTTCCAATAGGTAATGGAGTTACATTATCAGATACTATTATGCATATTAGATTATCTGATTTAGAGCCAAAGATATATACAGAATTAGAAGCTTTAGAAAAGGAAAAGATAGTTCAAAATATATTGGGTTCTACCTTAACAATGGAAGCTAGTGGAAAAGAAG
Source organism: Cetobacterium somerae (assembly GCF_022430525.1). Lineage (NCBI taxonomy): Bacteria > Fusobacteriati > Fusobacteriota > Fusobacteriia > Fusobacteriales > Fusobacteriaceae > Cetobacterium > Cetobacterium somerae. The sequence goes on from NZ_CP092520.1 coordinate 702,545, forward strand.
GAACAGGAAGTAGAGCATTAGGAGAAGTACATCAAATAGGTTTTCAAGATGTAGTTCAAGAGAATTGTAACTTCTGTGCAGACTCTTTATATCAACTTATAAAAGATGACTCTAATTTCTTTGGATATGATTCTAAAAAGTATTATTGGCAATTAGATAAAGTTCTAACAAAGAAAGAACTCCAAGAAGAAAAGGAGAGAGAAGAAAAAAATAAAAGTTTGCAGTTGGATAATATAAAAAAAGTATCAGAGTTAGGCTATGAAATTGATTTAGAAATAGTTTCAAATGTTTTGGGTATAAATAGTCAACAAATAGTAAAGAAACCTCAAATTCAGCCTTTAGCATTGTCAGAGTTCTCAAAAAACTCTAATAAGAACATTGTTAATCTAAAACTTCAAACAGCATATGAACTAGAAGAAAAATTTAATGAATATCTTATAGATTCTAGTGAAAGATTTTCAAGTTATATAAGTGAGCAGATAACAAATCAACTAGAAAATTTTAAAGAGGGAGATTTAGAGTTTAGATTTAATTTAGATTATGGTCCGTTAGAAGATGACATGATTATATCTAATTTAAAAGGGTATCTAAATTCTAAAACCATTACAACTTTAATTAAAACTGAAGAGTTCAATCCTTTTAGTTTACCATTTGAGGAAGCTATAAAGAGTTTTAATGATAAGACATCTATTTTATATGAAACTATAGAGCAGATAACAGAAGAAGTAAGAGCTAATTTCAACTGGTTAAAGAAATCAAATGATTTAGAAGTTACAGATAAGATATTTAAATCTCTTAAAAAGAACTTAGAAAACGGAGAAACCTTTGAACAATGGAAAAAAGACTCAGCAAAGCATATTAATAAGCTAGGTTTAGGAGATAATGGCCATTACTTAGATGTTGTTTATAGAACTAATATTCAGAGTCAATATTCAATAGGACATTATAAGCAGCAAATGGAAGTTGTAAAAGAGTATCCATATTGGAAATACATTATAGTTGGAGATGATAGAACTTCAGATATTTGTAATAGCTTAGCTAATACTATAAAGAGGTATGATAATTCTTTCTGGAATATGTACTATCCACCTAATCATTATAGATGTAGATCAATGGTTATATCTTTAAGTAAGAGTGATTTAGAAGAATCAGGATTAACATTAACAACTAAAAAATTTGATTTAGATGTTGGAACTTTCAAAGGTAATCCAGGGAAAACTTACTGGAAAAATGTTTCTAAATTATCTAAAGAGAAACAGGAGAATTTAACATTATGGGAGTAAAGCTAAAAGCTGATTATGTAAAAAAGCGATTGAGAAAGATTGTAAATAATATGCAAGATTTATCACCAGTAATGAAATATATAGGAAACGATATGTTAAATGAAACTATAGATAACTTTGATAAAGAGCAAAGCTATGATGGTGTGAAGTGGAAAAAATCAAAAAGAGCATTAAAAGAAAGTGGAAAAACTCTTCAGAGAACAGGAAGATTAAAGAATTCAATTAAATATAAAAGCTCAGCTAAAAGAGCAATAATTGGAACTAATGTTATATATGCTAAAACCATGCAAGAGGGATTTGATGACACTCCAAAAGAAAAGAGAGTAACTATAAAAGCTCATAAGAGAAAGATTTATAAAAAGACTAAGAGTGGAAGAAAAAGTAAAAAAGGAACTAGAATAGCAGTTAAAGCACATAAAAGAAGAGTTAGAGTTCCTTGGGGTGTGATACCTGCATATAGATATATGGGTATAACAAAAAAACAAGAAGAGAAATATACAGAAAAAGTTAAGAATCATATTTTAAATGGAGGATAAATGGCAAAGAAGATTTTTAAAGTTGGTAATTATGGAGCTAAAGGTAATTACACAAAAGAAAAATTAGAAAGTTGGATAGGAAAAGAGTTTTCTATAACTGCAGGCCATGTAAATGATTGGGTAAAAAGTGGTTATCCAGTAACAGCAATACCAGTTGCGGGAACTTGTAAAGCTGTTGGAGTTGATAATGATGGATATTTATTAGGTGAGTTTTCATATAACAAATATGGAGAAAGCATAAAGGAAAGTTATCCAAATGTATCTCTAGGGATAGATGATAATGGACCTAATCATATTGCATTATTAGGATATGCAAAGCCACATATAGATAGCCTAGATAAATCATTTAGTGAGTTTGCAACTGATTTAACAGGAATAGAAAATACAAAGAATATTGAGTTTTCAGAAACGAGTATAGATGTGGATGACTTTGTTAATAAGAGTGAGAGTTTAGGAGTAGATGAAAAAATAAAAATAGC